>CAZJWO010000025.1:0-36205 GCA_964549735.1 uncultured Fibrobacteraceae bacterium
CGAGGGCGAGCGCGCCGCACCGGCGCATCTCGCGCGCGAGATCAGCGCCGAGGTGGACCGACTCGAAGAGCTGGTCCGCAAGATCGTCCAGCGCCAGACTGGCGTCTCCGGCCACCGGCGCTGCCGCGACAATGCCGCCGCCGAGGCGCTGGTCGCCGCCGGCGCCGACGCGGGCGTCGTCGTGCGCTGGTGCGAGCGTTGCCAGGCGGAGACGGGAGCCGGACCGCGCGATCACGACGCGCTGCTGAAGTACCTCGGCCGCAGCCTGCCGACTGTCCGCGGCGGACTCGAAGGCCTGGCCGGGCTGCACGTCTTTCTCGGCCCGCCGGGGGCCGGCCGCAGCGAGCTCGTCCTGCGTCTGGCCGCCAAGCTCGGCCAGCTGCAGCGGCAGGTCCTGGTGCTCAGCCTTCTGCCGCGGCACAACGGCGAGGTGCGGCGCCTGCAGGCCGCCGCCGCGGACGCGGGATTCGACGCCGCCGTGCTCCAGAACACGCGCCAGCTCGCGGCGGCCGCGGCGCACCTGCAGGCCTACGACGTCGTCCTGCTCGATGCGCCGTCGTTCGCCACCGGCGAGAATCCGCAAGATGCCGAGCTGCAGCGTGCGCTTGGCCGGCAGGCTTCCTGCCACCGGCACCTCGTATTTCCGCTGGATCGCGACCTGCGCGACAGCCTGTCCGTCATCGAGGCCGCCCGCCACTGGCATTGCGACTGGTTGGCGCTCAGCCGGATCGACCAGACGCAGCGTCGCGGCAAGCTGCTCGATCTGCTCGAGAGGCTGCCGCTGCCGATCTCGATCTGCGGCGACGCCACCTGGCCGCTGGGGGAGCCGCGCTCGGCCAGCGGCGACCTGCTCATCGACCTCATGTTGGGAGCGGCTCGCCGTCTCGCGGTGGGCGGCGACTAGGAGTCCGCGATGCGAAGAATGGTTCAGACCGTGGCCGTCGGGGCGGCGCTCAGCGCCGTGGCCGTCGGCGTCTGGCGCGACTACGAACCGGTGGCGACGCTGCAACGGGCGGTCGGCGCCTATCTGGCGGCATACTTCGCCGGCGGACTGGTCTATCTGGCGGGGCGCGCCGCGCTGCGCGGGGTCGAGGATCCGCCGCCGCCGCCGGCCGCAGAGGACGCGCCGAACAAGTCCCGGCGACAACGCACCGAGGCGTCGCGGCGACCGCCGCCAGCAGCGGTCGAGCCGGCGGCCGCGGAGTCCCGGACCGGTGCCCCGTGAGCGGGATCCTTGGCATGGAATCTGCTGTTTTTTCGGCGGACGACCCTGAAAGGTGGAACCCATGATCGACACGGCGCCGATCGACAACCTGGAGCTCTGGCAACGCTATCACGACTGCGACTGTCAGGACGCCCGCCAGGACCTGGTCCATAAGTTCGCACGGGTCGTCAAGTACGTGGCCGGTCGCATGGCGATCGGCTTGCCGCACTACGTCGAATTCAACGACCTGGTCTCGGCGGGACTTCTGGGACTGATCCAGGCGATCGACAATTTCGACCACACGCGAGGCATCAAATTCGAGACCTACGCCATCCCGCGGATCCGGGGCGCCATCCTCGACGAGTTGCGCAGCCAGGATTGGTTTCCGCGTTCGCTGCGGCGCAAGGCGAAGCAGATCGAAGAGGCCTACGCGACCCTGGAAGCGCGCCTGGGACGTCCGGCCAACGACCAGGAGCTCGCCGACTACCTCGGCATCGATGTCGCCGAGCTCGACGGGCTGCTGGGCGAGGTCGCCGTCGCGACGATCATGTCGCTGGATGCCGAGGCGTCGCCCGAGGAGAGCGACCAGTCCACGAACCTGGGCGAGTTCCTGGCCGATCCCAAGGCCGACGACATGGAACGCAACCTGGCGGCGCAGGAGATGCGCGAGCTGATCGCCGCGCGGATGGCCGAGCTGCCGGAGAAGGAGCAGCTCGTCCTGGTCCTGTACTATTACGAGGAACTGACGCTCAAGGAGATCGGCGAGATCCTCGACGTCACCGAGAGCCGCGTCTGCCAGATCCACACCAAGGCCATCATGCGCCTGCGTGGCAAGATCGAACGCCACGAGGGGCGTGCGTCGATCGGACGTCTGACGAGCGAGATCAAGCGCCAGCGGCGCGATGGCGGCCGCTGCGAGCCGGCGTCGCGAGAGCCGGCGGAACTGCAGACGGTCGACCTCACGGCGTGCCTGGCGCTGGCCCCGCTGGCGACCTGCCTGCTGGCGGCGACGCTCGGTCTGTCCGGAGTCTGAGCGCGGGAGATTCCCATGCAGGGTGACGGCGTCTCGATGCCGACGGTCCTCAGCCAGCTCGCGAACGTGGCCAAGTCGCAGGCCCGCAGCCAGCAGGCCGCCAGTACCGGCGCGAACGAGTTGCCGCCACAGGACAAGGACGCCCTGCAGCCGCTCAAGAAGGTGCCGGAAGCCGAGAAGGCGGAGAAGTCGGCGATCGGCGAGCGGCAAGACGGCGGGCGGCGCCGTAAACGGAAGCGTGGCCCGCGCGAACAAGAAGGCGCGGACGACGAGACTTCGCCGGAGCAGGCGCCGGCGACCCAGCCGCAAGGCGGGCTCGGCGTCCTCATCGACCGCAAGGCGTGAACGGGCGGAACGCGGCTCAACGGGAGTGAAGCACGGCATGCAACTCGGCGATCTATTTCACCAGCTCGCGGCCCGCGAGACGCTGTTCTGGGTGGCGGCCGGGGCTCTGGCCCTCGGCGCTGCCTGCCTGGCGGCGGCCCTGATCCTGGTGGTCCGGCGGCTGGGCCGGGGTGTCCGACGGTTGCGCGGCTCTCCGCCGGCCGCAACGGCGCCGCGGGTGCCGGCGATACTGGCCGTCGAGAGATACGCCGCCCCGACCCCGGCGGCCGCCCCGGACACTGGCGAGGAGCCCTCCCTGGCCTTGCTGCTGCGGCGCCTGCAGTCGGTCGGCGACCGCCTGGAGGTCGTCGCCGGCGACCTGGAGGCCATGCGCGCCGACGGCGAAGAATCCGGCCTCAAGGATGCGCTCCCGGGCGTCGAATATGTATACAGGGCCAGCGGCGCCTGACGCGCCGCTGCCGCCGATGATCTTGCCGCCCCGGTCGCCGCGCCCTGGAGCTGGTCATGACCGAAACCCTCGTGGTAGCGACTCCGGTCGTCGAGGATCCGCAGCTCAAGCAGCTCATCATGACCATTCGCGATCTGCCGGCCATGCCGCACGTCGCGAGCAAGGTCCTGGAGCTGTCGTCGGATCCCGAGACCTCGGCGTCGCTCCTGCAGCAGGTGATCGCCGACGATCAGGCCATGACGGCACGCATCCTGAAGATCGCCAACTCGGCCATGTACGCCTGCAGCCGCCGGATCAAGACGCTGTCCGAAGCGATCGTCATGCTGGGCTTCAACAGCATCCGTTCGCTCGTGGTCACGAGCGCGGCGCGCAATCTCTACACCAGCGGCAGCGCGCGCATGGGCCTGAAGGAAAGACTGCTCTGGGAGCACAGCATCGGCAGCGCGTTCGCGTGTCGCCTGCTGGTGGCGGAGCACCATCCGGCGCTCATGGAGGAGGCCTTCCTCGCCGGGCTCATGCACGACATCGGCAAACTCGTGCTCAACCTCCAGCTGCCGGAACGCTTCGAGGAGATCGTGCAGATCGTCTACAACGAGAACCGCGAATTCCAGCCGACCGAGCGCGAAATGCTCGGATTCGACCATGCCCAGGTCGGCGCGCTGCTGGTCAACAAGTGGAAGCTGTCGCCGGTGCTCGAGGAGGTCATCGGTCTGCACCATTCGCCCGCGAAGTTCGCCGAAGGACATCCCTTGCTGCTCTATCTCGATCTCGCCAACAACATCTGCCACAAATGCGGCATCGGATTCCAGGAACAAGCCGAGGTCGATCTCTCTGCGTTGACCTCGGCGCAATTGCTCGGCCTTGGCGCCGGCGACATCGTCTCGCTCACGGCGAAGCTCCAGCAGACGCTGGAGGACGAGATGGAAGTCTTCATCTAGGAGCCCGACATGTACGACGGTCAGGGCGTCTCGAGTCTGGATGAGGTCCGGCGCGCGGTCAGCGATCTGCCGACAATTCCGGAATCTCTGACGCGCATCTTGAATCTGCTGGAAGACCCCAAGAGCGGTGCGCGTGATCTCGCCGCGATCATCCGCCGCGATCCTCCGCTGGCAGCCAAGATCCTCCGCCTGGCGAATTCGCCGCTCTACAGCAAGCAGCGTTCGGTCACGACGGTCCAGGAGTGCGTGTCGCTCCTCGGCTACCGCACCGTGCGCCAGGTCGCCCTTTGCGTGGCCGTCGTCACGACGCTAGGGCGGGAATGCGAGAAGAGCCTCTCGATCCTCGACTACCGCGAGATCTGGCGTCACGGCGTCGCGACGGCGGCGACGGCCAAGCGCCTCGCTGAACTGATCAGGCACCCCGAACCCGAAGAGATCTTCACCTGCGGGCTGCTGCACGACCTCGGCAAGATGGTGCTGGCGCTCAAGCATCCTTCGGACTACGGCGTCCTGATCAAGGAGCGGCGCCGGCGCGGCGTGCGCCTGGTCGAGCTGGAGCGCGAATCGCTGGGCTACGACCACGCCCAGGTCGGCGCGGCGCTTGCCGAGACCTGGCACCTGCCGTCCCTGTTGGCCGTGACGATCGGCGGCCATCATGACCAGGACATCGCCGATCGCGACATCGGGCTCGTCGCCCTGGCCGACATCCTGGCCAACGGCCTGGCGCCCGCGCAGGCGGACCTCGGCTTCGATCCTCTGCTCGCGCGCGACGCCGTGATCCTGCCGCTGCTCGGGCTGGACGAACAGGCGCTCGCTGAGCGCCGCGCCGACCTGACGCAGGCGATCGCCGCCTTGGCGCCCCTCAACAACCTGGCCTGACGTCGCGGCCGGCGACAGGGCCGAAAAACCCCCTGACGCCCGCGCACCTCTCATGTATCATCACGGCGTTCGCCGATCCCATGCCACCGTCTCAGGAGCGCGCATGGCCACCCGTGAACTGGTCCTGCTGAGCCGCCAGCCTCAGCTCCTCGGCGCGCTGGCGGGCTGGAGTCCTCCCGCGGCGGAGGTGTACGCATTCGAAGACGCCGCGGCGGCCATCTCGCGCGCGGCGGCCGCCAAGGCGGCGCTCGTCCTGTTCGATGCGCGCGGCTTTCCGGCGGCGCGCTCGGTGCTCAGCCGGCTGCTCTCGCTGCGCGGCGACATGGACCTCATCGTGCTCGGCCCGCGGGAGGAATTGGGCGGCGCCGAGCTCCAGTCCGAGCAAGGCGTCTTGCGGTTCCTGCCGCCGGACGTGCCCACGGCCGAATTGCTCGCCGTGGCCGAGCTGCTCCTGCGCATGCGGCAGGTGAGGCAGGACAGCGGCATCGTCGGACGTTCGCGGGCGGTCGGCCAGATGATCGCGCTCATCGCGCAGGCGGCACCGCACGACATCAACATCCTGATCACCGGCGAGAGCGGCACCGGCAAGGAACTCGTCGCGCGGGCCATCCATCGGCATTCCCAACGGCGCAACGAGCCGTTCTTGAGCCTGAACTGCGGCGCACTGTCCGAAGGCGTGCTCGAGAGCGAACTGTTCGGTCACGCCCGCGGCGCGTTCACCGGGGCGGTTGCCGCGCATACGGGCGTCTTCCAGCGCGCCAACGGCGGCACCCTCTTCCTCGACGAGGTCGGCGAGATGCCCCTCGGCATGCAGACCCGCTTCTTGCGCGCCCTGGAGACGGGCGAGTTCACGCCGGTGGGCGGCAAGGAGATCCAGCGCAGCGATATCCGCCTGGTGGCGGCCACCAATCGGGATCTGGCGCGCGACGTCGAGAACGGCCGTTTCCGGCAAGACCTCTACTACCGGCTGCGGGTCATCGTCATCGAGACGCCGCCGTTGCGACAGCGGCAAGAGGACGTGATCGTCCTGGCCGAACACTTCCTGCTCCTGGAGAACAAGGAGCACGGCCTCGCGGTGCGCGGTTTCAGCCGCCACGCGAAGCAGGTGCTGCGTGAGCACCCGTGGCCGGGCAACGTTCGCGAGCTGCGCAACGTCGTGCGCGCCGCGGCCGTCATGAAGCAGCGCGGCCTCATCGAGGTCGAGGACCTGCCGGCTGATCTCGGTCCGCGCGCCGCGGCGCCGTCGCCGTACCTGCCGGTCTTGCTGCCCGCCGGCGGACCGGAACAGGTGAGCGGCGGCGTGCTGGCGACGGCCCTGCTCGAGTTGCGCCAGGATGTCAAGGAGCTGCGCGGGGAAGTCCAGGAGCTGCTCGGCCATCTGCGGCCGGGAGGCGGCACCGGCGGCGCCATTCCCGCCGATGGGCGCGTCGTCGACGCCTGGCTCGGCGAGCAGGGGCTGGCCGCGCCGGCTGGCGGCGGCGAGCTGCAGAGCGCCGAGAAGGCGCTCATCGCCGCGGCGCTGGCGGCGACGGGCGGCAATCGGCGGCGGGCGGCGTCGCGTTTGGGCATCAGCGAACGGACGCTTTATCGAAAATTGAAGCTGTATGATCTCGCGTGACCGCGCGGACACCGCGGCGCACGCATGGAGCCGCGCTTGGCGAAGCAGCCTTTGTTTCGTATACTCGGACACGGCTTCGCGCCTGTCCTGCATACCCGACCCCTGGTTAGCGAGGCGACCATGAGCTTTCTGCACCGCCCGCGCGCGCGGCGGCGCCTGTTCGCCGCCACTGCCGCCGCCCTGTTCTGCTGCCTTCTGCCGGACGCTGCCGCCGGAGCGAAGTTCGCCGGCGCCTTCATGGAGAACGGCGCCGGCGCGCGCGCGCTGGGCATGGGCGGGGCTTACGTGGCCGTGGGCGGCGATGCCTCGACCACGTTCTGGAATCCGGCTGGCCTCGGCGCGCTCGCGCACCGCGAGATCATGCTCATGCATTCGGAGCGCTTCGGCGGGCTCGTCAACCGCGATTTCGCCGCTTTCGTGACGCCCGCGGGTTGGTCCCTGCTGGGCGGAGAGAACAGCGGTTTCGGCATCTCGCTGCTCCGGCTCGGCGTCGATGACATCCCGTTCACGGACCATCTGCTCGCACAGCTGGACCGCAATGGCGACGGCATCGTCGACGACGAGGAACTCATCGGATTGCTCGATCCGGCCATGCAGGATCAGATCCGTTTCAAGAGCGACCAGGAGTACGGGCTGTTCTTCTCCTACGGCGAGCGCCTGGGCGACTGGCTCCTCGGCGGCAGCCTGAAGTTCGTGCGCCAGAGCGTGGGTCAGTACGCGAGCCTCGGCATCGGCGCCGATCTGGCGGTCATGCGACCCGGACTGTGGCGGAACCTCGATCTCGGCCTCAAGCTGCAGGACGTCACGACGACCTACTTGAGTTGGAGCACCGGCACCAACGAGGTCATCTACCCGGCCGTGGTGCCCGGTCTGGCGTACAGCTGGCACCTGCCGGATGCGCGGCTGGACGTCCTGATGGCCGCGAGTTTCGAGATGCGCCTGGAGAATCGCGGCGCCGCGGATCAATGGTCCGCCGGGCGTTTCAGCTGCAACAGCCACTGGGGTCTGGAGCTGGGCTTCAGCCGGCGGATCTTCGTGCGGACCGGCTTCGACAGCGGGTTCGGCGCCGCGCACCTGACGGCCGGCGCGGGCATCCACCTGCATCCGTTGATCGTCGACTACGCGTACGCCGGCGACACGCTGGACATCGACGAGGTCACCCATCGGATCAGCCTGACGGTGCGTTTCTGACCCCGGCTAGCCCGGCCGGCGGTATGCCGCGATCGTCTGGCCGACCCGCAGGCGCCGTGGGTCGGCGATGTCGTTCACCTGCTGCAGATGCACGATGGTCACGCCGAGCCGGCGCGCGATGGCGCTGAGCGTGTCGCCCGGCTGCACGCGGTAGGTGACGCGCTCGTGGCCGGCTGGCGGCAGGTAGCGTCCGGATTGCTGCGCGCGCTGGCGCGCGGCGGCCGCCAGTTCGCGCGGCATGGGGATCAGGAGCTGGTCGCCCGGCCGGATGAGCGTCGAGCGGCCCATGCTGTTGGCCTCCTGCACCGCTTGCACGGTCGTGCCCCAGCGCGCAGCGATGTGGCCGAGGGTCTCGCCGCGCTGCACCGCGTGTTTGCGCCAGGTCAGCCGGCGGTCCGCGGGAATCCGGCTCAACGCCAGGGTCGCGGCGCCGGCCGTTCCCGCCGGCACGCGCACCTGGTAGCCACGCAGGTCCGGCGGCGTGGCGCCGCGCAGCAGCGCCGGATTGAGATCGTTGACGACCGCCTCGCTGACCTCGGCGCCCGCGGCGACCAGGCTCAGGTCCGTGGCGTCGTCGACGGTCACGACATCCCAGACCAGCGGCGCGGGCGGCGGGACCGTGAATTCGTAGGCGACCGGATCGGCGACGATACGGGCCGCGGCGATGAACTTGGGCACGTATTCGACGGTCTGCCGAGGCAAGCGGTAGTCCCAGTAGTTGTCATGTCCATTCAGGCGCAACTGGCGTCGCACCCGGCCCTCGCCGGTATTGTAGGAGGCCAGCACGAGCGCCCAGTCGCCGAACTCCGCATAGAGGTCCTTGAGGTAACGGCACGCGGCCCGGGTCGAGAGTTCCCAATCTCGCCGCTGGTCTTCCCACCAGTTGATGCGCAGGCCGTAACGAGTCGCGGTGCCCGGCATGAATTGCCAGGGACCGAGCGCGCCGGCGGAAGAGCGGGCGCGGGGGCTCAAGCCGCTCTCGATCATCGCCAGAGCGATCAGTTCGGTTGGCAGGCCCTCTGCGCGCAAGATCGCGGTGATCAGGGAATCGACCTCCGACTTGCGTTCTAGCCAGACCTGGAAGTGGCGGCGCCCGCGGCCGGTGAAATACTCGAGCCAGCGATCGACGTGCGCGTGCTGGACCTTCAACAGGTCCGCCTTCAGGGCGGGCAGGCGCGTGCCGGTCGCCGGGATCAGGGAATCCGGAAACGCGAAGGCTTCCAGTCCGAGGTATTCCATCGTCAGGACGGAATCGGCCGCCGCCGCGTTCCCGGCGAATGCGGTCTGTTCGGCCAGCAATCCGCCGAGCAGGACGATCCGGCGCTGGAGGCTGCGCCGATGCTGCAGATAGAGCGTGTCCGCCAGCGCCGGTTCACTCGCATCGGCCATGTCCTGGAGGATGAACAGCACGTCGCGGGCGTGCTCGAGATCACCGGCGGCGGCGAACGAAAGGGCGTCCTGGTACAGAGCCTCCCAGTCGCCCGGAGAAACCTGGCCGGACGGAGGTTGCGGCCAGTCCGGCAGGTAGTGCGGCACCGTGTCGATTTCCGCCCTTTCGTACGCCAGCGGCGCAGCGAACGGGTCGGTCGCCAGCGCGGTACGCTCGCCCGGCGTCCGGGTGGTGGCGCACCCGGCGATGGTCAGCGCCGCCATGACGAATACAAGCCATTGGGAATGCAAGCGGATACGCGAATCGCGGATCACGATGACGTCAGGCAAGGCGCGTCCTCCTTGACGGGTCGCAGGGCGGTCAGCGTAATTATGGGCGACACGCTACTAATTGCAAGTCGTGGACCGCAAGTTGCAGCGGGATAGCCGCGATCGCACGATTTCTGGAAATACCTTGCCCAGGAACATAATAATGTGTGATAATATATTCGCAAAGGTCATATACATGCCTGGTTTCCTCTCCCTGGGCTGGTGATATGGTCGTGCCGGAGGACATCAAGGGCCTGGCAGTGCAGCTGCCGAGCGATCGGCTGAGCGAGGCTGTCCGCGCGCGTCTGGCCGCAGCTCTCGACGGTCCGCCCGGCGCCGGCGAATTGCAGTCGGCCGTGCGCGAAGCCATCGCCGAGCTGCTGCGCGCCAGAGAACTCGTCAAGGTCGCGCTCGCGGCGCAGGACGGCCGCCGCGGGGAGTTCTACCTCGTGCGCGGGACCAGCCGCCTGCTCGATCTCAAGGACGTTCTGGCGCGGACCGCGGCCGCGGGGCCACGCCGCAAGCCGCCGCACCCCCCGCGGGCTCAACGCACGGGCAGCCTGTCCGATTCCGCCGGCGCGGCGGACGTCACGGCGCCGGCGGCCGCCAGCCAGGGGCCGGCGCGCGAGGCGAGCATGTCGCCGGATCCCGGATCGTTGGCGAGCGTGCTGGAGGCGATGGAGCAGGCGCAGGATCTCCAGGTCGGCGATCCGCTCAGCAGCGATCCGACGGTGCTGGTCGATCGAATCCTCGCCCTGCTGCAGAGGCATGTGCCGCAGATGGTCCTGCGGGCGCAGCTCTACGGCAGCGAACCGGCGAGCGCCGAGACGAGATTCCTGCTGCCGCTGATCGGCGGCGAGTCCATGCCGTTCTGGCTCCGGCACCGGCGGCCGGGCCAGTCGCTCTGGATTCCGGACGCCGGGGAGCTGCCCGGCGCCCTGCGCGGCGAGCTGCCGGACGGCGGGACGCCGGACGCGTCCGAGCGGGTGACGGCCGTCGTGCCACTGCTGGCGCCGGGAGAGCTGCCGCAGGAGATCGGATTGCTGTACCTGTCGGCGCCGCGCGCGTGGGAGAGCGGCGATCTCTTCCAGCTGGCGCACCGCCTCTCGAGTTTCGTCTCCCGGCGTTGGCGCTGCCAGCGCGACGTCAACCTGCGGGTCCTGACGGATAGCCTGACGGGCGTTCACAACCGCGCGTTCTTCGACTCGCAGTTTCCTCTCGAGCTGGAGCGGGCCAGGCGCGCCGGCTTGCCGCTGACCCTGGTTCTCGGCGATCTGGACCTCTTCAAGGACGTGAACGACGCCTATGGCCATCAGTGCGGCGATCTCGTCCTGCGCACCGTGGCACGCCGCCTGCAGTCGACGTTGCGACGGATCGACCATGTCTGCCGCATCGGCGGCGAGGAGTTCGCCTGCCTGCTGCCGTGCACGTCGTGCGAAGAAGCTCGCGAGGTCCTCGCGCGGTTCGTCGGCCGACCGTTCGTCGTGACGGTTCCCCGCGAACTCGGCGTCGGCAATCTGGCGGTGACGATATCCTACGGCGCGGTGACCTATCCCGACGCGGGCGACAGCTCCGGCGAGCTGCACCGCAAAGCGGACAGCATGTTGTACCTGGCCAAGAAGCTGGGACGCAACCGCTGCTGTGTCTGGATGCCGGGGGGACGCCATCAGGTCCTGCCGGCGACCGCGACCCCGCCGCGCCGCTGAGCTGGATCGGCCACTGGCCGCAGGCCTGGGCGGCCATCGTCCTTCTGCTGTCCGCCCTCGGCGAGCACTGGCCTGTCGCCGGCGCCCTGCCGGCGGCGGCGACGGCGATCCGCGCGGCGGCGCTGCTGCCATCGCTGCTGATCGTCGCGCCGCGCCCGTCCAGGCCGTTCATCTGGCTCCTCGTCGCCGCGGCCGCGTTCCATGGCGGCGGCCTGGCGGCCGGGAGTCTCCTGTCGCGTCCTGCGGCCGCCGCCGCCGATCTGCACGCCCCGAGCGCCTGGGTTCGTCACGATGGCCAGGCCGCTCTGCGCGTGACGGCGCGCCCGCGTCGAGGCGCGGGCGATGGCTGGTCGGCGCCCGCCCGTCTCATATCCTGGTGGCCGCGTGACGATACCGCGCCGGGACCACGGTGCGGCGACGGAGTCTTCATCCGTGGTCGAGGCTCGCCGCCGCCCTTCGGCGCGATCCTCGGCGGCGGTTGGCGACTCGCGCCGCCACGACGCGCTGCTGTCGATGGCGGATTCGACGAGGCGATCTGGCTGCGCGGGCGCACCCTGCAATGGGTGGCGAGCGAGACGCCGGGGCAACCGCGATGGACGACCGTTGCGGGAACGGCCGCTCGCTTCGGCATCCTGCAGGCTCGCCTGCAAGACGAGGCCCGGCAGGAGTTCGCCGGGGGCTTGCCGGCGCGCGAGGCCGCTCTGGCCGCGGCGGTGCTTCTCGGCGGGGGCGCCGATCCTGGCCTGCGCGAGCCGTTCGTCCGTCTGGGGCTGGCGCATCTCTTCGCGTTGAGCGGCCTGCACGTCGGGATCGTCGGTGGGCTGCTGCTGCTGGGGCTGCGTTGCTTCGTGCGCGGGCCCGGCGGACAGCTGGCGCTCATGACGGCGGCCTTGACGTTCTACGCCCTCCTCGTCGATGCCCCCGATTCGGTCGTGCGCGCCGTCGGGCTCGTGCTCGCGAGCCTTGGGCTGAAGGCGGCGGGCCGCGCGCTGGACGGGCTGCGCATCCTGGGCCTGCTGTTCTGGTTGAACGTGCTCTGGCGTCCGGAAAGCCTGTTCGACGTCGGGTTCAAGCTCTCGTACCTCGCCGCCGGCGGCATCATCGGCGGACAACGCCTGCTGGCCTCCGATCTCGCAGCCTGGCCGCGCGGCTGGCGTTGGCCGGCGCGGGGCATCCTGGTGTCGCTCGCGGCCCAGACGACGACGCTGCCTGTGCTGGCCGCCTCTTTCGGCATGCTGCCCGTCGCGGCGCCGCTGCTGAATCTGCTGGCGGTGCCGGCGTTCAGCCTGGCGGCCGCCTGCCTGGGCGCCGGACTGTTGACGTCCTTAGCCAGCGACTGGGTTGGTCATGGCCTGCTGGCGTGCGGCTGGCTGCTCGTGAGGCCTCTGCAAGCGGGTGCGACGGCGACCGGATCCTATCTGCAATGGCTGGAAGTCGGTTTGCCCGTCTGGGGGCCGTGGCGCCTCGTGTGCTACGTGGCCTGGCTCTGCCTGGTGGTCGCCTGGCTGCGGCGTGCGCGCGGTCGGCGGCGCATGTTCGCGCTGCCGCTGCACGTGGCGCTGCTGCCGCTCGCCGCCTGGACGCCACCCGCGACGTTGCGCGACGGCTCGCCGCAGGTTTGGCAATACGCCGTCGCGCAGGGCGACTGTGCGCTCATCCGATTCCCCGACGGCTGGACCTGCCTGGTCGACGCCGGCGCCGCACGGCGAGGCAGCGGGCCGTTCGCGCGCGACGTGTGGCCGCATCTGCGCCGGCAGCGGCTGCGCCGGCTCGATGCCGTGGTGCTGACGCACGGACACGACGACCACACCGGCGGCGCGGCCGCGGCGGCGCGGCGGCTGGAGGTGGGGCGCTGGTACGCGGGTGGCGGGGCGACGTCGCCGGACGGTGTGCCGGCGGGCGCCAGGCTCGCGGCCGGCGACACGCTGCACGCCGCGGGCGACTGGGTCCTCGTCTGCGTGCACCCGCCGTCAGCCGACTGGCAGGCGAGCAACGAGAACGACCATTCCATCTCGCTCGCGTTGTGCCGGCGCGACAGCCTGTACGCGCTATGGACGGGCGACCTCGAAACCTCCGGCGAGCGCGTCATGCTGGCGCAACTGCCGCCCGTCAAGCGCGGCGGTCTCGACGTCTGGAAGGCTGGACATCACGGCAGCCGCACGTCCGGCAGCGAAGCGTTCCTGGCGCAGACCAGGCCCGGGTTGGTCGTCGTCAGCTGCGGAGTCGCCAATCGCCACGGGCATCCCAGCCATGGGCCCTATGGCGCGGCGGCGATCCTCCGCACGGACCTGCACGCCACGGTCCATCTGTCCTGGGACGGTCGCGGACGCCTGCGCTGGCGGACCTTGTACCCGCTGCCTGACGCGCTGGCACCGCCGCCTTGACACTGCCGCAGGCCGCACCTAACATCCGCGCGCCCGATGTGACAGCCCCCCGCAACTTCGGTCCGGGAGGATCGCCATGCCTGCTCTGCATAGCACCGCGCAGCTCGGTCTGAGCCCACAGTACACCGGCAAGGTGCGCGATGTCTTCGATCTCGGCGAGAACCTGCTCATCGTCGCCACCGATCGCATCAGCGCGTTCGACGTCGTCATGCACGACGTGGTGCCGGATCGCGGCACGGTCCTGACGATCATGACCCTGGCCTGGCTGGAACGTTTCGCCGATCTGCCGAACCACCTGCTGACCGCCGATCCGCACGCCTTCCCGGCCCCGTTCAAGGCGCACGCCGAAAGACTCGGCGGGCGCAGCATGCTCGTGCGCAAGGCGCAGCGCTGCGACGCCGAGTGCGTCGTGCGCGGCTATCTGGCCGGCAGCGGCTGGCAGAGCTACCGCGCCGACGGCACGGTCTGCGGACATCGGCTGCCGCCGGGGCTGCAACTGGCGTCCCGGCTGCCGGAGCCGCTGTTCACGCCCTCGACGAAGGCCGAGGTGGGCCATGACGAGAACATCGACTTCGCGACGATGTGCGGCATCGTCGGCGAAGAGACCGGCCGGCAGTTGCGCGAGATCTCCCTGCGCCTGTACCGGGACGCGGCGGCCTTCACCGAGCCGCGGGGAGTCATCCTGGCCGACACCAAGTTCGAGTTCGGGTTCATCGACGGGCGGCTGGCCCTCATCGACGAGGTGCTGACGCCCGACAGCAGCCGCTTCTGGCCGGCGGACGCGCACCGGCCGGGACAGGAGCCGCCCAGCTTCGACAAGCAGATCCTGCGCAACTGGCTGCAGACCTGCGCCTGGGACCGCTCGCCGCCGCCGCCGCGGGTGCCGGCCGAGGTCCTGGCGCAGACCAGTCGCCGCTACCGCGAGGTGCTGGACATCCTGTTTCCGGAGGAGGCGGCGCGTTGGTCGCAGTACCTGTGAAACGACGCGCGCTCCTGAGCGTTTCGGACCGCGCCCACCTGGCCGACCTCGCGGCGGTCCTGGAATCGTACGACTACGAGCTGATCGCGTCGGGCGGCACGGCGGCGCACCTGCGCGAGCACGGATTCGCCGTGCGCGACGTCAGCAGCGTGACGGGTTTCCCCGAGATCTTCGGCGGGCGGGTCAAGACCCTGCATCCGCTGATCCACGGCGGCATTCTCGGGGCGAACGCCGCCGATTTCGCGGCGGCCGAGATCGCTGCGCTCGGCCTGGCCCCGATCGACCTGGTCGCCGTCAACCTCTACCCGTTCGTCGCCGCCCTGGCCGCGGGCGCCTCCGCGGAGCAGCTCGTCGAGCAGATCGACATCGGCGGGCCGACGTTGCTGCGCGCCGCGGCCAAGAACCACGCGCGCGTGACGGTCCTCTCGGCGCCGGATCAGTACGAGGAGTTCCTGCACGAATGCCGCGCCGGCGGCGGCACGACCTCGGCGGCCTTCCGCCGGCGTTGCGCGCTGGCGGCGTTCGCGCACGTCGCAGCCTACGACCAGGCGATCGCCGCCTGGCTTGCCGGCCTCGTGGGCGATGAACAAGTCGGGGGCGCGGCCGGCGCGGCCGGCCAGCCGGCGACGGACGCGGCAAGCAACGACGCGGTTGCGGCCCTACCGCTGCGCTACGGCGAGAACCCGCATCAGCAGGCCTCGTGCAGCGCGCCCGGGCATCCGGACGGCGGCCTGGCCTCCGTCGGCCTCGTCCCGCACGGCGGCAAGGAACTGAGCTACAACAACCTGGTTGACATCGTCGCCGCGCTGAAGCTCGTGCAGGATCTGCCGGCGGCCGGCTGCGCGGTCATCAAGCACACGAATCCCTGCGGCGTCGGCCTGGGCGAGCCGGCGGCGGCGCTGGCCGCCGCTCTGCTCTGCGATCCCGTCTCCGCGTTCGGCGGCATCGTGGCCTTCAACCGGCCGCTCGACCGGGCGACGGCCGAGGCGCTGCGGGGTCGCTTCCTGGAGGTCGTCGCGGCGACGGGCTGGGAGCCGGGCGCGCTCGAGCTGCTCCGCCAGCGCAAGAACCTGCGTCTTCTGACCTGGGACCCGCAGGTGTTCGGGCCCGCGACCCGCGGACGCATGCGGGCCTGGGGCCGGTTGCGCCTGCAGCAGGACGAAGACGAGGGGTTCCCGGAGCTGCAGGACTGGCGGATCGCCGCCGGCGCGGAACCGTCCGGAGCGGTCCGCCGCGATCTCGAGCTGGCGTGGATCGCGGCGAAGCACGGCAAGAGCAACGCCATCGTGCTGGCGCGCGGCGGGGCGACCCTCGGCTGCGGCTTCGGACAGATGAGCCGCGTCGATGCGGTGCGCCTCGCCGTGCGCAAGGCGCAACAGGAGCATCTCGACCTCGCGGACAGCGTCGCGGCGAGCGACGGCTTCTTCCCGTTCCCCGACGGGCTCGAGGAACTGGCGCGCGCGGGGGTTCGCTGGGTGCTCGCGCCCGGCGGATCGCTCCGCGACCAGGAGGTGGCCGCCGCCGCGCAAGCGCTGGGCGTGACGCTGCTGCTGGCGTCGCGACGCCACTTCAACCACTAGCCGCGAGCGCAGGAGCCGACCGATGACCGCCACCGGCCCGACCCATCCCTGGATCGCCGTCCTCGATTTCGGCTCCCAGGTCAGCCAGCTCATCGTGCGCCGCCTGCGCGAGGTGGAGGTGTACAGCGAACTGCGGCCCTGGGGCGCCTGGCGGGACGTGCTCGCCGATCCGCTCGTGGCCGGGATCGTGCTCTCCGGCGGGCCGGCGAGCGTGCTCGACGCGGGCGCGCCGCACCTGGCCGCGGAGTTCTGGCGGACCGAGAAGCCGCTGCTCGGCATCTGCTACGGGATGCAGCTGATGTGCCACGCGCTGGGCGGCCGCCTGGCGCCGGCGGTGGACAGGGAGTACGGACACGCCGAACTCGAGGTCCAGTCGGCCGACGAGATCTTCGCCGGCCAGCCCGCGCGCCAGCCGGTCTGGATGAGCCACGGCGACCGCGTCGACGCGCTGCCGAGCGGCTTCGCGGCGCTGGCGCGGACGGCCCAGATCCCGTTCGCCGCGGCGGCCGATCCGCGGCGCCGCTTCTACGGCGTGCAGTTCCATCCGGAGGTCGCGCACACGGCGCACGGCGCGGCGATGCTCGCCGCGTTCGCGCGCCGCGTCTGCCGGATCGCCGATCGCTGGACGGCGGCCGCGTTCGTCGCCGAGAGCGTGCGCCGGATCGCCGACGAGGTCGCCGGCGAACGCGTGCTGTGCGCGGTTTCGGGCGGCGTGGACAGCACGGTCATGGCCGCGCTCGTCGACCGCGCGATCGGCGATCGCCTGCACGCGGTCTACGTGGACAACGGCGTCATGCGCCTCGGCGAGAGCGATCAGGTCCAGCGCGACCTCGACGCCTTCTTGCAGCATCCGGTCCAGCGGGTCGACGCCGGCGCGCTCTTCCTGTCGCGGCTGACCGGCGTCGCCGATCCCGAGCGCAAGCGCAAGATCATCGGCGAGACGTTCATCGAGGTGTTCACCGCGGCGAGCCGCGAGCACGGTCCGTTCGGCTTCCTGGCGCAGGGCACGCTCTATCCGGATCGGATCGAGAGCCAGTCGATCCATGGACCGAGCAGCGTCATCAAGACCCATCACAACGTGGGCGGACTGCCGGCGCGCCTGGGCTTCGCGCTCATCGAGCCGTTGCGCGACCTCTTCAAGGACGAGGTCCGGGACGTCGGGCGCGAACTCGGCATCCCGGCGCCGCTGCTCGCCCGCCATCCCTTCCCCGGGCCCGGCCTGGCGGTACGCATCCTGGGCGAGGTCACGGCCGAGCGGGTCTCGCTATTGCAGCGCGCCGATCGTATCTTCATCGACGAGCTGCATGCCGCGGGCCAGTACGACGCGATCTGGCAGGCCGGCGCGATCCTCCTGCCCGTCCGCTCCGTCGGCGTCATGGGCGATCAGCGCACCTACGAGAACGCCGTGGCGCTGCGCGCGGTGACCAGCCGGGACGGCATGACCGCCGACTGGGCTCGTCTGCCGTCGGAGATCCTGGCGCGCATCTCGAGCCGCATCATCAACGAGGTCCCCGGGGTCAACCGTGTCGTCTACGATGTCAGCAGCAAGCCGCCGAGCACGATCGAGTGGGAGTGACCGCCGCGCGCTGGCGTTGCTGCTGAGCTTGTGCTTGCTGCTCGCGTCGGCCGCGGCAGCCGCCGCCGAGCTCGCCGAAATGCGCGCCGCGCGACGCGCGGCGATGCGCGCGGCGATCCCGGCCGAGGGGGGCGCGGCGGCCAGCTTCGGGTTGCTCGTCATCCCGGTCGATTTCCACGACGCCCGCTTTTCGCCGGATTTCTCGCCCGCGCGCGATCTGCTGCCCCGGTTGACCGGCGATCAGCCGGGCTCGCTGAGCCATTACTTCCGCATCGCCTCGCGCGGGCGCACGGCCCTCGTCGTGCAGCTGGCGCCGCCGGTCTCGCTGCCGGGCGCGCGGCTCGACTACTCCGACCGCTACTGGCAGGGCAACGAGCGCAGCCGGCTGCTCGCCGGACTCGCGCTGGCGCGCGCGGCCGACTTCGGCACGGACTTCGCGGCGGTCGATCGCGATCGCGACGGCGAAGTGGACGGGGTCCTGCTCCTGCACGCGGCCGCGGGCGCGGAGAACGATCCCGACGGCCTGATCCTGCCGCTGCAGTTCTTCCTCGCGACGCCCGTCGACCAGCGCGGAACGCGGGCCCGCAGCTACGCCATCGCCTCTGCGCGGTCCTCGCTGGGCGTCTGGGCCCACGAGACCGGACATCTGCTCGGCCTGGAGGACCGTTACGACTTCGGCTTCGGAGGCGGGGACGTCGCGCCGCGCGGGGGGCTCGGACGCTACAGCCTGATGGCCGCCGGCTGGCTGGGCAGCGGGCAGGGCGAAGACCCCGCCCTGCCCGACGCCTATTCGTGCCTGCAGCTGGGGTGGGTCGACGTCGGCCCGCGCCTGGGCCCGGCGACCGTCGTGCGCCTGGACTACCACGACGGCCCCGGGCCGGAGTTCTTCCTGGTCGAGCAACGATATCCAGAGCTGACCGCTCCCTACGACGCCGCCCTGACCGCGCAACGGCTGCTGCTGTTGCACATCGACGAGACGCTGGCCGAGGGGCAGGCCTCCGGCGTCGACTGGCCCGCACGCCACCTGCGGGTCAATCTGGTGCAGGCGGACGGTTCGGACACGGTGGCGCGCGGGACGAGCCAGGGCCAGGCTGCCGATCTCTTTCCGGCCGACGGGGCCTGGCAGGCCTTCGACGACGGCACCTTCCCCGCGGCGCGTGCCTTCGACGGCCGGCCGACCGGGGTCGCGTTCACCGCGGCCGTCGACGGCGGCCAACTCGAGTTCACGGCCGCCGGCACCGCGGCCACGGTCGACCTGCGCCTGGTGTTCGTGGCCGGCGGCGACGTCGTGACGCCGCGCGTGCTGGCCCGCGTGCTGACGGCCGGCGACCTGCCGGACGACCTCGCCGTGACGCTCGTCTGCGAAGACACGGCCTGGGGCCGCTTCGCCAGCGGTTCGACGTTGGCGACGACGCTCACGCGCTCTGCGGCCGCCGTCTGCGGATGGGCGCATTACGGTGATACCGGCCTGGAGCCGTGGCTGCCGGCGGCCGACGTGCCGGCCACGGCCGTCACGGTCTTCACCTACAGCGTCGACAGCGCGCCGGGCGGCGCGGGCGAAGTCGCCTGGCCCTGGCGGACGGACGCGGCGCCGCTGGCGCTCGACGGCGCCTGGCCAGGCGGGTGGCTGCTTCCCGCCGGGCAAGGCGCGGACAACACGCGCTGGCACCGCTGGCTCGACGGACCGGGCGGCGCCGGCGCCATGCTGGCCTGCACGGGCGCCAACTTCGCGTCGGGGGCCGCCTGGCCTGGCGTCGCGTACGGCGGCCGCGCGCATGCGGTCTTGCAGTCGCCGCTCCTGGGCGCCGACGTACGCTGGCTGGAGCTGACCTTCGCGGTCGACCTGGAGCTGCTGTATCCGGGAATGGCCATGGACGCCGTCGGTCTGACCTGGCGGCACGCGAACGGCCGCGCCGTGGTCGCGGCCGAACCCGCCGACGGCTGGCTCGGCACGACGTACTCCAAGGCTCGGCATCCGCTGTCCGGTCGGCCGACGTTCGCCGTCGCCGATCCGTTGCACGGTCCGGATGCGCAGCCGCTGTGGCGGCGGGAAGTCTTGCCGTTGCCCGCGCGCGAGCGCCACGGCCCCGGGCCCTGGCGCCTGCAGCTGGAGCTGGCGAGCGACGCGGTGCAGCACGGACGCGGTTGGCTCGTGCGCGACCTGGCCGGCCACCTCGGCGAGCCGCCGAGCAGCGCGTTCGCGGTGCAGGTGGCCGGCGACCGGCTGCAGTGGACCTGGAGCGGCGGCGACCCCGTGGCGAGCTACACCGTGCAGATCAGCGAGGACGGTGGCGCGACGTGGGCGGCGCGCGCGGCGGACCTCGCCGGCGGCGCCGCCGGGGAACTGCCCGTGCTCGCCCTGGGCCTGCGCGAAGGACGGCGAACGCTTGCCCGCGTGCTCGCGCACACCGCGACCGGAACGCTCGTGTCGCGCGGGGTGGCGCTCGTCGCCGCGCGGCTGCCCGAGCTGGGAGCGCCGCGGCCCAATCCGGCGGGCGAGGTCGTCCAGATCGCGGTGGACGCGGCCGGCGATGCGCGGGCCGTGCTGAGTCTGCATGATCTGCGCGGCCGCGAGCTGCGCGCATGGCGTCCAGGAGGCGAGGTCGGCGTGGTGGCCTGGGACGGCACCGATGCGGCTGGACGGCCTGCGGCCGCCGGTGTCTACTTGTTCCGTTTGCAGGCGCTAGACCGCATCCAGACCCGTAAGGTGACGTGGCTGCCGTGAGACGGTTGTTGCTGGTGGCGATGATGCTCCTGCCTGTGCGCGCGGCCGGCGCGCCCGACGCCATGATCTACGATCCGTGGCTCGAACGATTCCATGTCGGCGAGTTCCGCTCGCCTCAGGACGTGACCTTCGCGGGGGGCTGGCCGGAGGGCCTGCTCGAAGCGCTGGCGCTGGATCCCGGCTGGCGCCTGGGCGCCGAGCGTTTCTTCGCCGGCGAGACGTTGCCGGTCGATGCCGCGGGGTCGACCTGGCGGCTGGCCTATCCGGCGCTCGGCGAACCCGAAACGGTCGCCTCGTTCTATCGCCAGGCGCGCCACCAGTGGGAGGCGTTGCGACGCGCGGCGGACGGCGTGGCCGCCGCCGAGCCAGCGGATCCGCCGGGGCCCTGGACGAGCGCCCTGCGCCAGTTGCAGGCCAGCCGACTCTGGTCCGCCGGGCGCTACGCCGCCGCCGCGGGCGTCGTCGAGGGCCTGCTCGCCGACGCGGCCGATCTCGGCCTTTCGCCGAGCCAGAACTTCGTCTGGTCGCTGCGCGCCGAGATGCTGGCCGCCAGGGCGGAAGTCGCGTCGCCGCCGCCGGCGCTCCGCCTCTGGCGATATCTGGCGACCCTCGGCCCTTACGACACGCGCAGCGGCTGGGCCGTCTGGTGCGCCGTGCAGCGAGACCGCGAGCGACCGCCGCTGCCGGCGGGGTCGGCCGACCGCGAGGCGGGGGTCATGCTGGCGACGGCCGGCCAGCTCTGGCTGAGCGCCGCCGAGTTGCGCGACGCCGGTTTTCCCACCGCCGTCGAGGCGGGCCTCGGGGCGTTGCTGCTGCCGGTCGCCGAACTCCCGGCGCATTTCCGCCGCTGGCCCGAACCGCCGCAGGACGGACTCTTCCAGGGCTACTGGCTGCGCGGTCAGAGACGCTGGCAAGGCGGAGCAGACGCCGTCGCCAGGCTAGCGGCCCTGCCCGACCTGCTGGACGGCCATCGCCTCGACCTCTGGCGTCGCGCCAGCGAGGGGTATCTGCTGCGTGGCGCCTGGACGGCCGGGCTCTCCGCCCTCGAGCAGGGGCTGCGACTCATGGACAGCGACGCTTCGACGGCGATGAAGGACCGGCTGCGCATCTGGGTCGCGCAAGCCCTGGCCCTGGCCGCGGCCAAGCAGCGCACCGGCGATGCGGCGCGGCTCATGGCGCTCGCGCGGGAGCATCTTACGCCGCAGCAGATGCAGGCGCTGCACAGCGACGCGAGCCCCGTGCTGCCCGGCGCCGATCGCCCGCCGCCGCCCGCCGATCTGCGGGCGCGGAGCGAGGCCTTGGTCCTGTGGGGGGAAGCGCCGGCGATCGACGCCGCCCCGGCGCGCGAGCTGCCGTCCGCCGAGAGCTGGCGCCACCGGCTCTGGGCGAGCTGGGCCCGCTGGGGGTTGGCCCTGCTCGCCGACGAGGCGGCGGCGACGGCGGCTTGCCAGGCGTATCGCAGCGAGCTGGACGCTGTGCTGGCTGCGGACGAGCCGGACCAGCGGCACGCGATCGCCGTGGCGACGGCGGCCGCCTGGCTGCGCGGTGCGCCGGCCGTCGGGCCGCTGCTCGGCTGGGCGATGGCCCGCGACATCGAACGTCTCAGCGCGGGCGCCGCGCTGCCGCACGCCACGCCTCTGCCTGGGCTGCGGCCGCCTGCCGAGATCCATGGCCCGGCCCGCCATCTGCACGACCACGCCCTCCTCGGCGCCGCCCTCGCGCTCGGAGACGACCGGGGGGTGCTGGCGATGGCCGTACGCCTGCCGGCCGCCGGCGTCGCCGCCGCCGATCGCTGGCCGTTCTGGTATCCGCTGCCGTCGGACCCCGCCATCCGCGCCGCGCTCGGCGCGTCCGCGATGGCGCCGGAGCTCCTGCTGGCCATCGCCCGGAACGAATCGCTCTTCGAAGCGGCCGTCCGCTCGCGGGCCGGCGCGCTGGGCTACATGCAGATCATGCCGCTGCACTACGCGTCGCCCGCCGCGGCGCCGAGCCCGCGGCACTGGCGCCATCCGGCCGCCAGCCTGGGCGTGGGAGACCGCATCCTGGCGGCCGCTGTCCGCCGCCACGGCGGCGACCCGTATCGCAGCGTGGCCGCGTACAACGCGGGCAGCGCCGCGGTCGAGCGCTGGGACGAGCAGCTCGGTGGCGGCGCCGACGGTCGGCTCTATCGGGCGTGGATCAGCTATCCGGAGACCCGCGGCTACACGCTCAACGTCCTGCGGGACCGGGAGGTCTATCGCCACCTGCTGAGCGCGACGCCATGAGCGAACCCCGCGCGCTGGTCCGCCCGGCTGTGCATCTGGCGACCGGGCTGGCGGCGGTCTGGGTGCTCGTGGCGCCGCCCCCCTGGCGCCTCGGCGGCCTGCTCGGCGTGCTCGGGGTCGCGATCCTGGGCGATGGGCTGCGGCGGCAGCCAGCGTTCCGCCAGCGCAGCGATCGCTGGCTGCCGGGCGTGTACCGACCTGCGGAAACCGGCGGGATTTCCGGCGCCAGCCTGCTCATGCTCGGGTACGTGGCCGCCGGCGCGCTGTTCGCGCCCGAAGCCGCCGCCGCGGGCATCGCCGCGGCCGCCGCCGGCGATCCGGCGGCAGCGTTGGCCGGACAGTGGCGCGCCGCTCGCGCGGCGGACCACCGCCGAGCGCAGCCGCGGGTGATAGCCGGCGCGACCGGCGGCAAGACGTGGTTCGGCTCGCTCGCCTGCTTCCTCGCGTCGGCGGCGGCTCTGTGGCTGTTGCCGCAGCTGGGGTTGCCCGCCGCAGCGGCGGCCGCGGGCGTGGCGACTGTCGGCGAACGCCTGAGCGGCCGCTACGACAACATCGTGGTGCCGCTGGCCGTGGCGGGGTTCGTGCACGCGTGGTTGCTGCCGGCCTGAACGAGGAGCCGGCGCCGGCTCGCGGGTTGACACCCTGGAAGGGCCCCTTTAGTTTCCCGACGCGGGCGCCGCGGTCGGATTCGCGATCATCGGATCCGGCCCCGGGGCGCCGAGCGCCAGCCAAGGAGAGGGCGGAATGGCCACAGGCCTGCTGGGATTGCTGGAACGATTCTTCGGCAAGAAGCACCGCGACATCGCGCGCCTGCGGCCGTTTCTCGAGCAGGTCAAAGCCGTACGGGGGTCGTTCGCTGGCCTAAGCGACGAAGAATTAAGAGATAAGCGCCAGGAGTTCAAGCGGCGCCTCAAGGACGGGGAAACGCTCGACGACCTGCTGCCGGAGGCGTACGGGGTCGTCTGGGAGGCCTGCCGGCGCCTGGTCGAACGTCAAGCGAGCTGGCTCGTCTGGGGTCAGGAATCCACCTGGAACATGGTCCCGTACGACGTGCAGATCATCGGCGCCATCGTCCTACATCAGGGCAAGATCGCCGAGATGGCCACCGGCGAGGGCAAGACCCTGGTGGCGATCATGCCGCTCTACCTCAACAGCCTGACCGGCAAGGGCGCGCACCTCGTGACGGTCAACGACTACCTGGCGCGGCGCGACGCGGAGTGGATGGGCGGCGTCCTGACGTTCCTGGGCTGCGAGGTCCGCTTCATATTGAACGAGATGACGCCCGACCAGCGGCGCGAGGCCTACAACGCCGAGATCACCTACGGGACCAACAACGAGTTCGGCTTCGACTACCTGCGCGACAACATGGCGATCGCCACCGAGCACCTGGTCCAGCGCGGGTTCCACTACGCGATCGTCGACGAGGTCGACTCGATCCTGATCGACGAGGCGCGCACGCCGCTCATCATCTCCGGCGCCGTCGCCAAGTCGACGCACCGCTTCCCCGAGTTCCAGCCGCGCGTCGAGCGCCTCGTGCGCGCCCAGCTGAAGATCGTCAATCAGTGGATCGCCGACGCCGAAGCGGCGTTGCGAGGCGTCGAGGAAGGCGAGACCACGCTCGACGACGCGACCAGCCTGAAGCTGCTGCGGATCAGCCGCGGCGCGCCGAAGAACAAGCGTTTCCAGCGCCTGAAGCTCATTCCCGGCGTGGCCGAGGCGATCCAGCGCACCGAGGCGGCCTACATGCGCGACAAGGCCATGTGGGAGGCCGACGCCGATCTCTACTACGTCGTCGAGGAGAAGCACCACAGCGTCGACCTCACGGAGAAGGGCCGCGAGCACCTGGCGCAGCAGGAGAAGGATTTCTTCGTGCTGCCGGACCTCGCGACGCTCGGCGCCGAGATCGAGGGCGACGAATCCCTGACGCCCGCGCAGAAGGCGGCGCGGCTGGCGGCCATCGAGCAGGACTACGCGGTCAGGAACGAGCAGATCACGAACGTCGATCAGCTCCTGCGCGCCTATTCGCTCTACGAGAAGGACGACGAATACGTCGTGCAGGACGGCAAGATCGTCATCGTCGACGAGTTCACCGGCCGCCTGATGCCCGGCCGCCGCTTCTCCGAGGGGCTGCACCAGGCGCTGGAGGCCAAGGAAGGGGTCACCGTCGAAAAGGAGACGCAGACCCTGGCCACGGTCACGATCCAGAACTTCTTCCGCATGTACGAGAAGCTGGCCGGCATGACGGGCACCGCCGAGACCGAGGAGGCCGAGTTCAACTCGATCTACAAGCTCGACGTCGTCGTCATCCCGACGAACCAGCCCGTCGCGCGCACCGAGTACGACGACGTCATCTACATGACGAAGAAGGAGAAGTACAAGGCGATCGTCGACGAGGTCACGCGCCTGCACCGGCTCGGGCTGCCGGTCCTCGTCGGCACGACGACGGTGGAGGTGTCCGAGCTGCTGAGCCGGCTGCTGCGGCGCGAGGGCATCAACCACAACGTGCTGAACGCCAAGCACCACAAGAGCGAGGCCGAGATCGTGGCCGCCGCGGGACGGGTCGGCGCCGTGACGATCGCCACGAACATGGCCGGCCGCGGCACCGACATCAAGCTCGACCCCGCGCTCAAGACGCTGCCCGAACGATGGGTCGCCGATGCCTCCCTGAAGCCCGCGGACTTCGCGGACGAGCCCCTCGGCCTGCACATCGTCGGCACCGAGCGGCACGAGTCGCGCCGTATCGACCGCCAGCTGCGCGGCCGCTCCGGCCGGCAGGGCGATCCCGGCGCGGCGGTCTTCTTCCTGTCGCTCGAGGACGACCTCATGCGCCTGTTCGGCCACGAGCGCATGAACCGCGTGCTCGGCACGCTCGGCGTCAAGGAGAACGAGGCGATCACGCACGGCATGGTGACGCGCGCGATCGAGAAGGCGCAGGTGCGCGTCGAGAACCACAATTTCGAGATCCGCAAGCACCTGCTCGAATACGACGACGTCGTCAACAAGCAGCGCGAGGTCATCTACGGCCAGCGGCGGGAGATCCTCGAGGGCACCGACGTCGGCGAGGTCATGGCGGACTTCCTCGCCGCCGCGGTCGAGGGCCTGGTGCAGGATCATTGCGATCCCGATCTGCCGGCCGACGACTGGCGCATCGCCGAACTCGCGCGCTCCTACCAGGGCCTCGTGCTGGCGCCGCTGCCGCTCGAGCCGGAGGAGCACTTCGAACTGGGCCCGACGGTGCTGCTCGAGCGCATCGTCGAGCATGCGCTCCAGCAACGGCAACGCAAGGAGGAGCGGCTCGGCGCGGCGATCTGCCGGCAGCTCGAGCGCTACGTCCTCTTGAACGTCATCGATCAGCGCTGGCGCGATCACCTCAACGAGCTCATCATGCTGCGCAGCGGCATCGGCCTGCGCTCGTTCGGCCAGCGCAACCCGCTCGTCGAGTACAAGCGCGAGAGCTTCGAGCTCTTCGAGCAGCTCCTGGAGGGCATCCGCCGCGATGCGGTCACGCTGTTCTTCCGCGCCGAGCTGGTGCAGCCGGCGGCGCCGCCAGCGCCGGACCCGGCCGAGCTGACGACCCAGCACCACCAGGTCCATGCGTACCAGCGGGCCGGCGCCGCGGGCGGTCCGCCGCGAGAGGCGACGGCGGGGGCGGCGACCGTGCGCCGGGAGCAGCCGAAAGTGGGCCGCAACGATCCCTGCCCCTGCGGCAGCGGCAAGAAGTTCAAGCAGTGCTGCGGCCGTTGACGGCCGGCGCTTGCCAGGGCTCGTAGCGCGTGATAGGTTGTGCCGCCCCGCATCGCCAGCCAGGAGAGCTGCATGCCGTACCTGCGCCAGAGATTGAGTCGACTGCTTCTGGTCCTGCTCGGGACGCTGGACAGGGCGGACGCGCGCCAGGACCTGCAGCCGTCCGAGTTGATGACGTTGCTGTCCGGCGCCGGCTACCAGGAACAGGACCTCCAGGACCTGTGGAGCTGGCTGCAGGGCCGCTGGTCGCCGTCCGCCGAGCAGCCGAACTGGCTGAGCAGCCGCCAGGCGGCGAAGGCGACGCCGCGCGCGTTGCGCCTGCTCGGCGAGCGCGAGGACGATCTCTTGACGGTGCCGGCCTTCGGCTACCTCCTCGAACTCGTGCGCAGCCGGCAGATCACCGCCGAGCAGATGGAATCGATCATCCAGCTGACCCAGCTCGTGCCGGGCGGCCCGCTGTCGGCCGGAGACATCGCCGCGCTCCTGGAGCAGGTCATGCTGGCCGAGCAGTCGTCGGCGCGGGCCCTGTCGCCGTACCGCAGCGAACGCGCCCACTGAGGCGCCGCGGTCCGGCCTGACGGCGGCTGCCGGAGTCGAAAGGACGTTCGCTTGAAGCTCGTCGTCGTCGAATCTCCGGCCAAGGCCCGCACGATCGAGAAGTTTCTGGGACCCGACTACAGGGTCGCGGCCAGCAACGGCCACATCCGCGACCTGCCGGAGAAGGCCAGCCAGATCCCGGCCGAATATCGCGACAAGCCCTGGAAGCGCCTGGCCGTCGACGTCGAACGCGGCTTCGAGCCGATCTATGTCGTCTCGGCCGACAGCAAGCAGCAGGTCGCCGCCCTCAAGAAGCTCCTGGCCCAGGCCGACGAGCTGCTGCTGGCGACGGACGAGGACCGCGAGGGGGAGGCGATCAGCTGGCACCTCCTGGAGGTGCTGCAGCCGAAGATCCCGGTCCGGCGGATCACGTTCCACGAGATCACGCGCGAGGCGGTCCGGAGGGCGCTGGCCAATCCGCGGCGCATCGACGAGCAGGTCGTGCGCGCGCAGGAGAGCCGGCGCATCCTGGACCGGCTCTACGGCTACGAGCTGTCGCCGGTCCTCTGGAAGAAAGTCCGCACGGGTCTGAGCGCGGGCCGCGTGCAGAGCGTGGCCGTGCGCCTGATCGTCGAACGCGAGGAAGCGCGCCAGAGCTTCGTCTCGGCGGTCTACTACGACATCGAAGCGCTGCTCTACGGGCCCGGCGGCCAGAATTTCACCGCGCGGCTGCTGGAGATCGACGGGGTCCGTCTGGCCGGCGGCAAGGATTTCGACCCGACGACGGGGCGGCTCCAGCACCCGGAGCGCCGCCTCCTGCTGGATGCCGCGGCGGCCGAGGCCATCCAGAACGGCGCGCGCAGCCGCGAGGCGCTGCCGTGGCGCGTCACGAGCGTCGAGCGCAAGGAGGCCCGGCAGCGTCCGGCGCCGCCGTTCATCACCTCGACGCTGCAACAGGCCGCGAGCACGCGCCTGCGCCTCTCGCCGGCCGAGACGATGCGCGTCGCCCAGCGGCTCTACGAGGGCGTCGAACTGGGCGGGGGCGAACGGGTCGGCCTGATCACCTACATGCGCACCGACTCGCTGAACCTCGCCGCGTCGGCCCAACAGGAGGCCGTCGAGGTGATCCGGGAACGGTTCGGTCCGCAATACACAGACGGCCCGCGCCATTACAAGACCACGCGCAAGGGGGCGCAGGAGGCCCACGAGGCCATCCGGCCGACGAGCCTGGCCCGCACGCCGGAGAGCCTGGCCGGCGCGCTCGCCGAACGCGAGCTCGGCGTCTATCGGCTCATCTACGACCGCACCCTCGCCAGCCAGATGGCCGACGCCCGCGTGGACAAGACGACCGCCGACCTCGTCTGCGATTGCGGCGGGCGCCGCCTCGCCTGGCGGGCCAACGGTTCGATCGTCACGTTCGCGGGGTTCTTGCGGGTCTACGGCGATCGGGAGCGCGACACCCTCCTGCCGGAACTCTTCGTCGGGCAGCTCCTGCCGGATCCGCAGGCGCCCGCGGACGAGGATCCGCCGCAAGGCGTCGCCGAGGTGCGCGCCCTGCGCCACGCCACGCAGCCGCCGCCGCGGTTCAACGAGGCGTCGCTCGTCAAGCAGCTCGAAGAGGAAGGCATCGGACGCCCCTCGACGTACGCGAGCATCATCTCGACCATCCAGCAGCGCGGCTACGTCGTCAAGAAGGCCGGCGCGCTGATGCCGACCTACGTCGGCATGGCCGTCGTGCACCTCTTGCGGGATCATTTCAACCGCTACGTGGACGTCAAGTTCACCGCGGGCATGGAAGAGGACCTCGACGCGATCGCGCGGGGCGAGGTCGACTGGCGCGACTTCCTGCGCCGCTTCTATCACGGCGCCGATGCCGACGCGGGCCTGGTGCGGCGCATCGCGGAGGAACTCGAGCGCATCGAGTTCCCCGCCATCGCGCTCGGCGCCGATCCGCAGACCGGCCAGCCGCTGCTGGTCAAGATCGGGCGCAAGTCGGTCTACGTGCAGGTCGGCGACGGCGGCGGCGAGAGCGTCACGCTGCCGGACGACCTGCTCATCGACGACCTCACGCTCGAGAAGGCGCTCGCCCTGCTCGAGGCGAAGCGCGCGAGCCAGCGCCCGATCGGCCGCGACCCCGACAGCGGCAAGAACATCTACGCGCTGCTCGGCCCGTACGGTCCATACTTGCAGCTCGGCGAGAGCGACGAATCTCCCAAACCCAAGCGCGTCGGATTGGGTCGCGGGACCGATCTGCAGAAGGTCGATTTGGAACTCGCCCTGCAGCTGCTCTCGCTGCCGCGCGAGCTGGGCGAGGATCCGGCGACCGGCAAGCCGGTGCGCGCGGGCCTCGGTCGCTTCGGGCCGTTCGTCGTGCGCGACCGGACGTTCGCGAGCGTCGCCTCGGCCGATCAGCTCTTCACGATCAGCCTGGACGAGGCCCTTGCCTTGATCAAGGACAAGGAGGCGGGCAAGGGCCGCCAGCCGATCCTCGCGGAGCTCGGACCGCATCCCGAGACGGGCGACCCGCTGACCGTGCGCAAGGGCCGCTACGGGCCCTACGTCACCGACGGCAAGGTCAACGCCTCGTTGCCGCGCGAAAGCGATCCGGCCGCGATCTCGGTCGCCGAGGCCGTGGCGCTGCTGCTCGAGGCCGCCGCCCGCAAGGCCGTCGCCAAGACGAACTCGCCGCGCGGCAAGACGCGTCCGCCGGCGCGCAAGAAGGCGGCCCGCAAGACCGCCAAGAAGCCTGCCAGGCAGGCCGCCACGGGGGGGACCGGCAAGCCGGCGAAGAAGGCGGCGCGCAAGACCGGCAAGAAGTCGGCCGCGAAGTCCGTAGCCGCCACGCGCCGGCGCGGCGCCGGGGACGAATGATGTCCGCCCCGGACATCCGCATCGTCGGCGGCGGGCTTGCCGGCTGCGAAGCGGCCCTGCAGTTCGCCCGCCACGGCCTGCCCGTCACGCTGTACGAGATGCGCCCGTCGCGGGCGACGCCAGCACATCGGACTGGCCAGCTCGCGGAGCTGGTCTGCTCGAACAGTTTCAAGAGCACCGAGCCGGCCACCGCCGCCGGTCTCTTGAAGCAAGAGCTGGCCAGGCTCGGCTGCCACCTGCTAGCGATCGCCCGCGGGTGCGCCGTGCCGGCGGGATCGGCCCTGGCGATCGATCGCGAGCGCTTCGCGGCCGCGGTCGAGGCGCGCATCGCCGCCGAATCGCTGATCACTGTCCGCCGCGAGGAGGTCACGGTGCTGCCGACGGCGCCTGGCCGCTGGTGGATCATCGCGACAGGGCCCCTGACGAGCGAACCCTTGCAGGCGCAACTCGCCGCGCTGACCGGGCAGGCGGGGCTGCACTTCTTCGACGCCATCGCGCCTTCGGTGACGCTCGAGTCGCTGGATCTGGAGGTGCTCTACCGCGCGAGCCGGTACGGCAAGGGAGAAGCCGATTACCTCAACGCGGCGCTGGATGAGGCCCAGTACGGTCGGTTCTACGAGGCGCTCGTCGCCGCCGAACGCCAGCCCGTCAAGGATTTCGACCGCGCCGATCTCTACGAAGGGTGCCAGCCGATCGAGGAGATCGCCGACGGCGGGCGGCAATCGCTGTGCTACGGGCCGTTGCGACCGGTCGGCCTGGCGCCGGGGCGGACGGGGCGACGGCCGCACGCGGTCGTCCAGCTGCGCCAGGAGAACGCCGAGGGCACCCTGTACGGACTGGTCGGCTTCCAGACGCGGCTGAAACACGGCGAGCAGAAGCGGGTCTTCCGCCTCATCCCGGGCCTCGAGCGGGCCGAGTTCGTGCGGCTCGGGCAGATGCACCGTAATTTCTATGTCGATGCGCCGCGTCTGCTGCGGCCCGACTTCGCGCTGCGCGCCGAGCCGGCCATCCGCCTCGCGGGGCAGATCACGGGCGTCGAGGGCTACGTCGAAAGCATCGCGGGCGGTCTGGCGACGGCCAGGCATCTGATCGCCGAGCTGGGCGGGCGGCGGTTGCCCCCGTGGCCCTACACGACGATCATCGGCGCCTTGCACCACGGCTTCCTGCAGGATGACACGACCGAGCGCCTGACGCCCATGAACGCGAACTTCGGCCTGCTGCCGCCGCCGGATCGCCCGGCGGCCGGCAAGCAGGAGCGGCGGCAGGCGCTGTGCGACGCCGCGCTGGCCGACCTCGATCTCTGGCTGCGCATGGTGGCCGACGAGGCGGCGGTCGATCCCGTCGACCCGGAATGAGGTGCCTTGGCTCTGCAGACTTTCCTCGACCATCTGCACAGCGAGCGGGGTCTGAGTCCGCGCACGCGCGAGCATTATGCGCGCGACCTGCGCGCGTTCCTGCAGACGGCCGTGCTGCAGGGCGCGCTGCCGCCCGGCGGCGAACCGCACGACTGGTCCCCGCTGCTGGCGGGCCAGGGCTTGATCCGCGCCCATCTGGCGCGCCTCAGGCGCGACAGACGCAGCCCGGCGACGGTCAACCGCCACCTCGCGAGCTTGCGCGCGCTGTGCCGCTGGCTGCTGTTGACGGGCCGGTTGCAGGCCATGCCGCCAGACCTGCTCGCCGCTCGCGGCGGGCGCGAGCGGCGCTTGCCGGTCGTGCTCAACGAACAGCTGCTGGATCGGCTGCTGACCTTGCCGGATGGCGCGACCGCGCGCGGCAGGCGCGACCGCGCGTTGCTCGAGCTGATCTACGGCCTCGGGCTGCGCCTCGCCGAGACGGTCGGCCTGAACCTCGGTGACGTGGACCTCGTCGACGGGCAGGTCCGCGTGCGGGGCAAGGGCAACAAGGAACGCCTGTTGCCGCTGTGTGGGCAGGCCGACACGGCGCTGCGCGATTACCTCGCCGACCGGCTGGCGCCCGCCGTCTGGCGCGGGCTGGCGGACGGCCGGCTCGATCGCGAGCTCGCCGGGCGGCCGGTCTTCGAGGGCCGGCGCGCCCGCCGCCTCGCTCCGCGCACGGTCCAGCAGCGCGTCGCGCGCTATGCGGTGCAACTCGCGGGCCTGGCCGGCGTGTCGCCGCACACGCTGCGCCACTGTTTCGCGACGCATCTGCTGGATGGCGGCGCCGGCATCCGCGTGGTGCAGGAACTGCTGGGACACGGCCAGCTGGCGACGACCCAGATCTATACCCACCTGAGCCGGACCCAGGTCCGCGAGGCCTATCTGCGCGCTTTCCCGCGCGCCCGACGGAAGGATTGAGCGATGTCCGCGATCCGCGCGACCACCGTGATCGCCGTCCTGCGCGACGGCCGCGGCGCCATCGGCAGCGACGGCCAGGTGACGATCGGCCAGACCGTGGCCAAGCATGGCGCGGTCAAGGTGCGCCGGCTCTACGGCGGCAAGGTGCTCGTCGGCTTCGCCGGCGGCGCCGCCGACGCGTTCACGCTCTGGGAGAAATTCGAGGGGCACCTGGAGCGGTACAACGGGCACCTGCGCCGCGCCGCCGTCGAGCTGGCGCGCGAATGGCGCAGCGACCGCATCCTGCGCCGCCTGGAGGCCATGATGATCGTCATGGACCGCAGCGACATCTTCACCGTCTCGGGCAACGGCGACATCATCGAGAGCGACGACGCCATCGCGGCGATCGGCTCCGGCGCGGGGTATGCGCTGGCGGCGGCGCGGGCGTTGCGGGGGCATACCGAGCTGGGCGCGGCGGAGATCGTCGCGAAGAGTCTCGGCCTGGCGGCCGAGATCTGCATCTACACGAACGCGCACCACACGGTCCTGGAGCTGGCTGGTGACGGGGAAGGCGCCTAGATGGAGATCCGTCAGATCACGAGCGAAGGGCAGCTGACCTGCCATGAGATCGTCGCGATCCTCGATCGGCACATCATCGGCCAGCGCGAGGCCAAACGCGCCGTGGCCATCGCCCTGCGCAATCGCTGGCGCCGTATGCGCCTGCCGGAGTCGGTGCGCCGCGAGGTCGTGCCCAACAACATCATCCTGATCGGTCCGACCGGCGTCGGCAAGACAGAGATCGCGCGGCGGCTGGCCCAGATCGGCGGCCTGCCGTTCCTGAAGATCGAGGCCACGAAGTTCACCGAGAAGGGCTACGTCGGACGCGACGTGGAATCCATGGTGCGCGACCTCGTCGAAAACGCGATGAACCTCGTGCGCTCGCGCAAGGAGGTCGCGGTGCGCGAGCAGATCGATCAGGCGGTCGAGGACCGTCTGATCGACCTGCTGTTCCCGCCGCTGGCCGCGGCCGAGGCCGATCCCGAGCGGCGGGCGCGCTGGGAGCGCAGCCGCGACAAGGTGCGCGAGCAGCTGCGCTCGGGCGTGCTGGACGACCGCACCGTGACCATCCGCACCCAGCAGAGCAAGGTCCAGATCGCCAACATCTTCACCTCCGCGGGCATGGACGTCGACCCCGGCCTCGAGGAGAGCTTCAAGAACATGTTCCCCAAGCAGACGGTCGAGAAGGTCATGCCGGTCGCGCAGGCGCGCAAACGCCTGCGCGAGGAGGAAGTGCATCGCCGTCTGGACACCGATCAGCTCACCCAGGAAGCGCTCGACCTCACCGAGCAGGGCGGCATCATCTTCCTCGACGAGATCGACAAGATCGCGGGCAAGGGCAGCGCCGGTGCCGGCCCCGACGTGAGCCGCGAAGGGGTCCAGCGGGATCTGTTGCCGATCGTCGAGGGCACCACCGTCAGCACGAAGTACGGCCTCGTCAGCACCGACCACGTGCTGTTCATCGCCGCCGGCGCCTTCCACATGAGCAAGCCCAGCGACCTGATCCCGGAGCTGCAGGGGCGCTTCCCGGTGCGCGTGGAGCTCTCGAGCCTGACGGAGGCGGACTTCGTGCGCATCCTGCGCGATACGGACACGTCGCTGCTCAAGCAGTACCAGGCGCTGCTGGATGTCGATCAGTGCCAGCTGCGCTTCACCGAGGACAGCATCAAGGAACTGGCGCGCGTCGCCGCGGAGCTGAACAAGCGGCTGGAGAACATCGGCGCGCGGCGGTTGCAGACCATTCTCGCGCAGCTATTGGACGAGCTCCTGTTCGAGGTGCCGCAGGCGAAAACGGGTCCGTTCGAGGTCACGCCGGAATTCGTGCGCGAGCGATTGGCGCCGATCATCAAGGACGAGGATCTGAGCCGGTACATCTTGTAGCGGCGCGCGCGGCGCGCCGGTTCATCTACTTTCCGAGCCGGGCGCCGGAAACCGAGTCGCTGGCGATCGCGGAGCGCTCGGGGTTCGCGCCGTGGCGCGATGGCGACGGCGCGTTGCACGGTTGGCAGACGATGCCGAGCGGCGCGGCGCAGGCGCCGCGCCAGGCGATCGTCGTTTTCCACGGCAACGCCGGCTTCGCGCTGCACCGCGACTACTACGCGCACGGCTTCGCCGCGTATTCCTCGTCGGCGAGTCCCTGGGCAGCGGGGTCGCCTGCTGGCTCGCCGGCCGGGACGAGGTCGTGCCGAGTGAGCTCGGGCTTCGTCTGCACGCAAGCTACGCCGGGCCGCGCCTGCTGCTGGTCGAGCCGGAGCGGACCCACAACACGCTGATGGGCGATCCGCATGCGGAGTGGTGGACGGCGGTGGCGGAGTTCTGGCGCGAGGGGGCGTCGGAGCGGCGCTAGGCGAGGGGGCCGGATCTTGCTCCGTATCTGCCGCAAACCGGAGGTTTGCGGCAGATGGCGGAATCGCCCGACAACGGATCGCGACAGCTCCCCGCCGCGCTGCCAGCCCGCCTGGACAGCCTGACGCCCGCCCAACAGGCGGTGCACAACAACTTCCTGGACGCCGTAGATGGGCTGAAGCGCAATCTGGTGCGGACGATCTTCTACCTGCGCGCCGTCCTCGACCGGCGCATCCTTCTCCGGCTCGGCTTCACGCGGATCACGGACTACGCGCAGCACTACGCCGCCCTCACGCCGCGGCAGACGCAGGAATTCCTGGTCCTCTCGAACCGCTTGGGGGAGCTGCCCGACATCGCCGCGGCTCTCGGGCGCGGCGATCTCACGTGGTCGCAGGCCCGCGAGATCACGCGCGCGGCCACGCCCGAGAACCAGAAGGAGCTGATCGACCTCGCGCGGTCGGTCTCCCGCCAGGAATTGCGGGTGCGCATCCGGGCGGGAGTCCTTGATCCGGCATCGCCGCCGATCCCCGCCGAGCCACCGCCGGAATTCCGTGCGCCGCTGGTCGGCCGCGACGAGCGACGGGCGGAGTCGCCGAACCGGCCGCCTCTGCGACCGCCGGTCCGGTCGGCGCCGGTCGAGCGGACGCTTACGACGGCGATCGCAGACGAGCAGCACCTGCGTCTGAGGTTGACGGCCGAGCAGTATGCGCGCTGGGAATCGCTGCTCGAGGAGAGGCGCAAGCAGCAGCCAGGACTGACAGCGGTCGAGGTCGTACTCGATGCCCTCGCGGCTGCACCTGCAGCCGCGGGGACTCCGGAATCGAGCCGCGCGCCGTATTTGATCGTGCTGATGACCTGCCCGGCGTGCGGCGATACCCGCATCCCGACCAGCCGCGGCGAGGCCACGGCCAGCGCGGCGCTCCTGGCGGCGGCGAACTGCGATGCCTCCGTAGAACAGCCTGACGGCAACCGCCGTCAGGTTGTTCTGCCGCGCCTGCGCCGCCTGGCGCTGCAACGTGCCCGCTACGCCTGCGAGGCCGCGGGTTGCCGCCACACCCGCTTCCTGGAGATCCACCACCGCGTACCGGTCGCGGTCGGCGGACGCACCGAGATGGACAACCTGATCGTCCTCTGCAGCCGCTGCCACCGCTCCCTGCATCGCGACGAAGCCGACCTGCGCCAGCAGCGCGGCAACATCGAGCACCTGGCGGCGAGCGACGCGGTACGCAGCACGCCGGAAATTGAGGACCGATCTGTCTGATTTGCAGCCGGCTGCAAGGTTTTGAATTACTGGTCAAATTATCTGACGGATCTTCATCTGCCGCCGCCTGCCGATCCGCGTTGTCCATGCGGAGCGAAACAGGGTATAATCCAGGGTAAACTTGGAGGAATCCCATGAAGAAGCTGCATCACGTGGCTCGCCGGTCGCTGACTGGCGGCGAGTCCTCGGGCGTACCCGTGACCATCCGACGCCTGGTGGCGATCGTGGTCGGTTTCGCTCTGCTGGCCGCCATGCCGGCCTTCGCCGAGCTGTCGCTGCCCTTCACGACCGTTCACGTGCACGTCACCGACGCCGACGGCCCCTTGCCCGACGGCGGCCACGTGATCCTTGGCGCCAACGACAACACGATCTACGAGCCCGAACTGGGCGAATACCTCGCCGAACTCCTGGGTGGCGTGGCGATCTTCGACCAGGTCACCGCCGTGCGTCCGCAGCCGGGCGGCTCCCGCACGTGTAGGGCGACGCCCCAATCTGTAGCTAAGGCGACGGCCAGTCTTACGCACCTT
>CAZJWO010000026.1:0-34337 GCA_964549735.1 uncultured Fibrobacteraceae bacterium
GATAATGAGCGGTGACTGGAGTTCAGACGTGTGCTCTTCCGATCTCCCGGCGCGCGCCGCGAGGACGACCCCGTCGTCCTCCCAGCCGTAGCACAGCGACCGCGTCTTGGGCGCGGCCAGCCAGCCGGCGCCGCCCTGTGCGTCGCGCTCGGGCCGGCCGGCATCCTGAGCCAGGGCCAGCGCCGTCCACAGGCAGGTCAACAGCAGCAGCGGCAGCAGGAACGCCGGCCGCGGCTGGGATCTCCGGACACGAGACATGGGGGCACTCTCCCGATGGTTCTGGCGTCAGCGGGCGCCGCGCGCCCGCAACCCGGCCACTGCCGGAGGCGAGGTGTCCGCCAGAGTACTCACAGCGCTCTGGAAAAATCAAGTCAACAACCGTCGAACCTGAAGTTTTCTGCAATAGACCGGCCGCGCCGGCCGACGACTTCTGTAGTATCATCGCGCGAGCGGCCGGGCAGCGGCCGGCGGACCCCGCCGTCTGGCGCCGTCTGGCACCGGCGCGGCGCGGGCGCCGCGGCGCCCGCGAACCAGGAGAACGTGCGACGACATCATGCCCCAGGACGCATTCGCAGCCATCACCCGCCGGCAACGCCGGTCCGCGCGCCTGGAACGCTGGCGGCGCGCGATCCTGCGGCCGTGGCGGCCGTCGCGACTGGGCAGCCGCCGCGAGGGCCCCCCGAGCCTCGTGCTCATCGGGATCGACACGCTGCGTCACGACCACGCCGGCGTCGAGCTGATGCCGTCCCTGCACGCGCTCGCGCGCGCCGGACTGCGCTTCGCGGACGTGATGTCGCCGTCGCCGTGGACCTTGCCGTCGTTCGCCGGCGCCCTGACGGGCCTGATGCCCTGTCTGCACGGCGCCCAGCTCGGCGGCGAGCTCCGCAACATGGACACCCAACCGCCTCGGCGCCTGCGGGCCGGGACGGTGACTCTCGCGCGGCACCTGGCCGGACGCGGCTACGCGACCTGCGCGCTCTACGCGAACCCCTTCTTCGCCTTCGGCCTGGCCGAGAGCTTCGCCGAACACCGGTATCTGAACCTGCCGGCCGACGACCTGCTGGCCGCCGCCGCGGACTGGATCCGCCGGCACGCCGATCGGCCGTTCTGCTGCTTCGTGCTGCTGAACGATCCCCACGAACCGACGACGCCGCCGGCCGACCTGCTCGACCCGCAGCTCGACGCGCTCGATATCGAGCGGCCGACGGCTGACGAACTGCGCCATCTCGCCGCCTGGGGCGATCCCGCGACGCCCGCGCGGCATCTGGGTCTCTGCGGCTGGCCTCTGCCCGACCCCGCCCGCCGCGCGCGCGCGCTCAAACGCGCGATCTACCGGGCGGCCGTGCAACAGGTCGACCGCGCCCTGGGCCGCTTCTGCGACCGCCTCGACCGCTGGGGACTGCTCGCCCGGACCCAGGTGACCGTGTTCAGCGACCACGGCGAGGAGTTCTGCGAACACGCGGCCGAGGCGCACGCCTGGGACCACGATCCGCGGCGCGTGCGCGGTGTCGGCCACGGCCACACGCAGTTCCAGGAACTGCTGCACGTCCCGTGGTTGAGCTGGGGACCGGGGGTGCCCGCCGCCGGCGTGGTCGGCGCGCCCGTCTCCCTGCTCGACCTGGCGCCAACCGTGGCGGACTGGCTGGGCGCGGGGCCGCTGCCTCTGCCGCGGGGCGCCGCTGCCGACCTGACCGGCCGTTCGCTGGCTGGCCGGCTCGATTGCGGCGAGTCGGTCGAACCGGACGGGGCGGCGGGCGCCGCGACCAGCAACGGGCGCGTGCGCCTGGCCGAAGCGATCGCCTACGGTCCCGACCTGGTGGCCCTGCGCCAGCAGCAGTGGAAGCTCATCGCCCACCGCGACGGACGGGTGCTGGGGCTCTACGATCTGGCGGCCGATCCCGCCGAGCGCGACGACCGGCACGCCGCGGAGCCCGCGCGGCTCCTGGATCTGCAGGCGGTGCTGGCGCGCTGGCGGAGCGCGCTGCCGGTCGCCAGGGGCGACCGCGGCGGCGAGCCTCCGCGCGGCGGCTGGACGGAGATCGACGGCGAGGTCCGCAAGCGGCTGCAGGAGCTCGGCTACGGCGAGTGATCGCGCCGCGCCTGCTCCTGCTCGCTGGCGAAGCGCAGGGCGAAGAAGACGAGCAGGTTGAAGCCGAGGCCGATCAGACCCAGCCACTCGACCTGGTAGAAGACGAAGACCTGCGTCAAGAGCAGCGAGACGAGGACCGATTGCTGGAAGCGGCGCAATCCGCGTAGCCGGTCGCGGAAGACGGCCGCCACGCCGGTCGCCACGAACGCACCGGCCAGCAGGCTCGACCCCAGCTGCAGCCACTGCACCACGGCGAATTCGGCGGTGTCCCACGGCAACGGGCCCACCAGCGGAACCTCGAGCCATCGCTCGCTGCTCGGCGGCAGCAACCGGGCCAGGACCAGCACGCGTCCGATGTCCCACACGAAACGCGCGACGAAGAAAGCGACCAGGCCGCGGGTGAACCAGCGGGATGTCGCGGCGCGGCGGTAGTGCGCCAGGGCGGCCTGCGCTCCGCGCGCGAGCGCGTGGTCGCGCCGCACGGGCACCAGTTCGGCTTCCTGCAGCACGGTCCGCAGGTGGCGGGTCAGGGAGGGGCCCTGGTCCGCGCGTTCGAGGTACGCCAGTGCGCGCGCCTGTTCGCGACCGTCGAGGTCGCCGCGCACGACCTCCAGCACCTCCTGCACCGCATTGGCGAGATACTCCTGCGACGTGGCCGCCAGCCGCTGGCGGTGCAGCGAACGCGCAACGAGGTAGCTCAGCACCAGCACGGCGTAGATCAGAGCGACCGCGGGCTGGTAGAAATAGTCGTTGTCGTGCGTGACGAACTTGCCGATCTCGTCGATGAAGGTGCCGAAACCGAGGCCGCCCAGCAGGGCCCCCCACTGCCGTGGGCCGCGCCCCATGAACGAGAGCAGGATCACGAGCCCCGCCAGCATCAACAGCCCCCCCCACAGCATGTGGGCGATGTGCAGGGCGTCGCCGCCGATCTTGGGATAGCCGGTCGCGACCAGGTAGAAGCGGATGAGCAGGACCGCGGCGACGGCCGCGACGAGCACGAGGTCGAGCTGGCGGCCGGCCTCGAAATCCCGCAGCCAGTAGCGCTGTCCAGTCATCGCCGTCGCCTCCCGGCCGCCCACCGCGCCCTGGCCGCGCGGGCGCCGTCCGGCGCGCGCGGGCACGGCCAGCCGCGCGTCAGCGGCGCAGGAACGCTTCGGCCGTGATGCCGTGCAGGCCCGGCCAGTCGCGCTCCTCCATGGCCAGCACGGCGTGGCAGGCCTCGCAGTCGGTCGTGATCATCTCGCCGGTCGCCGCCTCGTGGCGGCCGTCGTGGCAGCGGAAGCAGCCGCTGGTGGAGAACTCGCCGAACTCGTCGAAGTGCGACAGATGGCTCGGATAGGTGTTCCACGTGATGTTCATCCGCGGCCAGACGTTGCGCTCGAGGATCGCCGCCAGCGCGGCCGCCGTCGCCGCCAGCGAGCCTTCGAGAACCGGCAGGTCGTCCGGATGCTCCTCGGCGTAGATGGCGCGCAGGCGGTTGGCGATCCGGGCGGCGGTGTCGTCGTCGGGTTCGAGTTCGCGCAGCACGCGCTCGGCCTCGCGCCGCAGCCACGGCACTTCGCGGTCGAGCTGGCCGACGGCCAGCGCGAGGTCGACCGCGCGGTGCGGCAGATCATAGATGTGGCTGGGCCGGTTGTGGCAGTCCAGGCAGTCCATGACGCGCCAGACGCCCTGCCCGTCGTCCAGGTCGGCATCGTCGCGCAGGAAGCGGATCTCGCCCTCGGGCGTCGACTGGACGACCTCGAGGATCTCGTCGCGCTTGTCGTCCACATGGCGGTAACGGACCTCGTTGCCCGGATCGACGTGCCAGTGGATGCCGCTGGCCGGGCCGGGCGAGGCGGGTCCGCCGGGTCCGCCGACGTGCACGACCAGCGCGGTCGTCAGGGCGGTGTTGTCGCGGTCCTCCGCGAAGCGCTGGTAGGTCACCAGGCGCGAGCCGTGGAACTTGGCCGGCCAGTGGCAGACCTCGCAGGTCTCGCGGGCCGGGCGCAGATCCTCGATGGGCGTCGGGATCGGCCGGTGGAAGTTGTCGCTCAGCACCGCGAAGACCTGGCGGACGCCCGAGAGCTTGGCGCGCACGAACCAGTCCGCGCCGGGGCCGATGTGGCAGTCGACGCACTTGACGTTGGCGTGCGGCGAGCTGGCGTGCGCGGTCGCCTCCGGGATCATGACCTCGTGGCACACGTAGGAGCAGAACTGGTTGCTGTCGGTGTAATGGTACGCCTCGTAGCTGAACAGGCCGATGCCGATCAGGAGCGCGAACGTGCCGCCGGCCACGAGCGCCGCTCTGCGGACCACGTCGGCGCCGCGGAAGACGGTTTCGACATGGCGCCGGCCTTCGCGCTTCTCGCGCGCGCGGCGCAGCAGGTTGCCCAGGACCAGCAGCACGACGCCGCCGAGCAGCACCACTGGCAGCACCATGAAGCCGATGAGATCGACGTAGGGATTCGAGTCGCGGCCCAGGAGGTTGTTGTACAGGTAGAGCATGAACATCAGGGCCAGCAGGAAGACCGCGACCAGCACGACCATGCTGCCGGCGGCGGCGATCCAGTTGTCCCAGAAGTACGGCAACCGGCTCTTGAACCAGCGCTGGAATTTGAAGAGCAACGGACTCTTGCCCGCGTCGTCTGCCGCCATGCGCCTCGACCTCCGCGAAAGGACAGCGAGTTGGTAGGCTAGCGGCGAACGATATCAGGCCGAAGCGGTCCTGACCAGGAAAACCAGGCCGGCGGCCGCCGGGCGCCGGGCTCGCCACGGACCGCACCCTCCGGCCCAGCGTTCCGCGGTCGTCGGGAGCTATCGCTGCGGCCGCGCGGCGGGGGCCGGTTCACGCCGGCTGGTCGACCGCCTTCTGGTGCACCGCCGCGGCCAACTCGCGGAAGATCGCGCGCGTGGCCGAGTCGTCGTCCTGCAGCATCAGGGGACGTCCGGTGTCGCCGCCCTCGCGCAGGCGCGGCTCGATGGGGATCTGCGCCAAGAGCGGCAGCGCGAACTGCGCGGCCACCCTCTGGCCGCCGCCGGAGCCGAAGATGTCGTAGCGCTTGCCGTTGTCCGGACACAGGAAGTAGCTCATGTTCTCGACGATGCCGAGCACCGGCACGTCGACCTGCCGGAACATCTGCACGCCGCGGCGCACGTCGGCGAGAGCCACCTCCTGCGGCGTGGTGACCATGATGACGCCGGCCAGCGGGGTCTGCTGCACCAGCGTCAGCTGCGCATCGCCCGTGCCGGGCGGCATGTCGACGACGAGGTAGTCGAGGTCCTGCCAGCGCGCGTCCTTGAGGAACTGCTTGACCGCCGAGAAGACCATTGGCCCGCGCCAGATGACGGCCTGGTCGGGATCGATCAAGAGGCCCATGCTCAGGACCTGCAGGCCGTGGGCCCGGCCCGGCACGATCTTGCGGTCCTCGGTGACCAGCGGCGGCTCATCGACGCGGAGCATCGTCGGCAGCGACGGACCGTAGATGTCGGCGTCGAGCAAGCCGACGCGCCAGCCGGCGTCGGCCAGGGCGAGGGCGAGGTTCACCGCCACGGTGCTCTTGCCCACGCCACCTTTGGCGCTCGCCACGGCGACGACCCGCTTGACCCCGGGCAGCCGGGCGCGGTCGGCCCAGGGATCGGGCGACTGTCCGTGCGGCCCGGCCGCAGCCTGCGGCTTGCCGGTCGCGCGGCCGCCGGAACGGTCGTCGATCTCGACCGAGAGCGAGGTGATGCCGCGGACCTTCGCGAGACGCTCCCGCACGTCCTGGCGCACCTGTGCGATGGTCTCCTCCTTCTCGCTCGTGTGGACGAGCTCGACGAGGACCTCGCCGCCGGCGATCTCGATCTTGCCGATCAGATCGATCTTGACGATGTCGACCCTGGTGCCGGGTACTTTCACCTCGCGCAGCGCGGCGAGGATGTCATCGCGTGTCGGATTCACGGATTGCCTTCCTTGTCCGGATCGTCCAGTGTGCGGACAGCGAACGCTAAGCGAGTCTGGGGCGTCTGGCAAGCCGCCGCTCGCGAGCACGGCGAAAGCGGACGTGGCAGTGAGCGCAGCGACCGATCCGACGCCCATCGCGGTTGCCGCCGTGCTCATCGTACGCGACGAGGCCGCGCGCCTGCCGCGCTGCCTGAGCAGTCTGCACGGAGCGGTCGACGAGATCGTCGTGCTGGACACCGGCAGCCGCGACGCGACCCGCGAGCTGCTCGCGCGCCTCGCCGCAGACCGCAAGCTGCTGACGCCGCTGCGCTGGTTCGAGCGGCCGTTCGACGACTTCGCGCGCTCCCGCGCGGCCGCGCTGGCGCACGTGACCACGCCCTATTGGCTGTGGATCGACGCCGATGAACGTCTTTCGCCGGCATTAGCCGCCGAGTTGACCGCGCTGCGTCGCAGCGGCCGCCTGGCCGCCCATCCGCTCTGGCTGGTGCCCTGCCAGAATCTGATCCGCGGGCGCGTCATGCGCTCGCGCAGCCTGGCCGGACGCCTGCACGCCCGCCTGGCCGCCACCGGCGCGACCCGTCTGACCGGCGGACCGGTGCATGAAGGGCTGGAAGCGGTCGACCCCGCGGCGACCTGCGGCCGGCTCGAGGCGCCACTCATCCACGAGACGCTCTCGTCGGTACGGTCGTACCTGCGCAAGATCGATCTGTACACATCGCTCGAGGCGGCCGCCGGACGCAGCCGCTATGGCTGGTTGCAGCCGCTGCATCTGGGCGTGACCGGGCCGGCCACGTTCTGGCGCGAGTGGGTCTGGCGCGGCGGTTGGCGCGACGGCGGACCAGGATTGCTCTGGGCGGCGCTGAGCGCCTGGTCGGCCACGCTGCGGTCCTGGAAGTCGCTGCGCGGCGAGATCGCGGGCCGTAGCCGGTCGTTCGAGGATCGTGCGGGCTAGCGCAGACCGAGGCTGGCGCTGACCAGATCCACGATGCGTTCGTGGTCGAACGCGAGAATGGGCAGTTCCTGCAGCGGGAACCAGCGGGCGTTGGCCGCATCGTCGCCGCCCTTGACCGCCGGCAGCTCGCCGACCAGCTCGGCCACGTAGACGATCGTCACCGTATGGCCGCGCGGGTCGCGGTCCGGCCGCCCGAAGACCCGGAACTGGCGCAGCGGCAAGCCGTCGAGGCCCGTCTCCTCGGCGATCTCCCGCGCCACCGCGACGTCGGGGTCCTCGCCGTATTCGACGAAGCCGCCCGGCAGCGCCCAGGCGCCGGCGAACGGTTCGCGCCCGCGCTCGATCAGCAACACGTAGTGCCGGTGCGAGCCGCCGGTGCGCGGTCGGCGCACCATGATCACGCCGTCGACGGTCAGCGCGGGACTGCGGAATCGCGGACGCAGGCAGCCATCTTCCGTCATGGTCACTTGTCGACCGGGAAGGTAGCCAGCGCGGCTTGCTCGCTCTCGTAGGTCTCGAAGACCAGCTTGAGCTGCGTGACGTTCAGGATGTTGTCGATGCGCGGCGAGACCTCGCAGATCTTCATGACGCCGCCGTTCTTCTTCAAGGTGTGGAAGGCCGAGACCAGTATGCCCAGGCCGGTCGAATTGATCCAGGTGACCTTGGCCATGTTCAACAGGATATCGACATAGCCTTCCTTGATCAGGGTCTTGATCTCGCTGTGGAACTTCTCGTAGTCGGGACCGCCCATGATCTTGCCCGACAGGTTCAGGATCATGATCTCGCCCCGGGGCGTCTTCTGGATGTTCATGGCTCTCTTCCTTCGCGCGACGGACGACCATGGCAGCCCGGGTGCTGGCCCGGGCGGCGGCCTGGACCTAAGAATGCCGCCGCGAAGCCCCCATGGCAAGCTTCGCGTTGTGCCTCGAAGATTGTGTTGGGCCCGAAGTTTGCCCTGTGTAGTCATGCATAGGGATCTGACGCACGACCCCGCATGGGTGCCGCCACATTGCCCAAACCCTCTTTGCCGCTACCATCAGCCTCAACCAGGCCCATGGCCATTCCGTCGGCACGGGTTTTACCAACGGCAGGCGCAGCCCTGCCGCATCCGCCGCTACCAGTGCCTGGCTTGCCGCAGAGCGTTCTCAAACCAGACATTTAGCTCGACCTACTGGCTGAAACGTCCGGGCCTGCTGGCCAAGATCTACAACCACACCGTCGGCGGCATGGCAAACCGACAGCTCGCCAGACCTAAACGTTGCGCCCCGGCGACGGTCGACCGACAGCTAGGACGCCTCGGCCGCCATTGTATCCTCTTCCAGAGACGCGCCCTGGCCAAAGCGCCTCCGTTCGTTGACATCGCGATCGACGGGATCGCGTGCTTCGAGTTCAGCCAGTTCTTCCCTTTCGAGCACCTCAATGCCGTGGACTGCGCCTCCAGCTTGATTATCCACTTCAACGACGCTCCCCTGCGTCGGTCGGGCCGAATGACCGCGAGACAGAAACAGAGGCGCCGGGAACTCGAAGCACTTTACGGCCGTCCCGACCCCTCGGCGGTCGAGAACGCAGTGCGAGAACTGCTACAGACTGCTTTGCAGCGGACTGCCTGCGCCGTCGTGCGCAGCGACGAGCACCGAGCCTATGAGCGGGCGCTGCGAGGTGCGCCGTGTACGGTGCAGCATCGGCGAACCAGCAGCCGGCGACGGCGCGACCGACGCAACGAACTGTTCGAGATCAATGCTTTGGACATGTTCCTGCGTCACAGCAGCGCGAATCATCGGCGCGAGACGATCGCTTTTTCGAAGCGGCGTCAGGAATCGGCGTATCGGCTGGCCATCTTCGCCGTATGGAAGAACTTCGAGAAACGAAGGTGGGAGAAGCGTTGTCGCCAGACACCGGCGATGCTGCATGGGATAGCTGCGCGGGTGTTGACGTCCGATGACATACTGGAACAACGACTCTTTCCCGGACACTACGCTTTGCCCGCCAGCTGGGATCGCTACTACTGGCGGCAAGTGCAAACCCCGGCCTTGGGTCACAATGGTGGACATGCGCTGAAATATGCATTCTGAGCGGGTCAAGACCCGTTGAGTGAAGCCGTAGCGATGCCGGGCGAAGCATTGATCAGCCCGAACCCGCTCATCTCTTCCCCGGAACTAAACACATTCTTCGAGGCACAACCATTGATGCCAACTGGACCGCAGGCGCCACCTCTGATAGATTCTCCGCGGCGTCCCGGCACTCCGCTCCCGATCGGAAAGCAGGTGGCCGTATGAACGTGCGCCCGCCCATCCTGGCCGGCACCTGGTATCCGCAGCAGCAGGATCGCTTGCGCGCCGACGTGCGGCGTTTCTTGAGCGACGATGCGCCACCGGCCTTGCCGGCCGGCCGGCCGGTCATCGCCCTAGCTCCGCATGCCGGCTATCAGTACAGCGGCCCGGTGGCGGGCAAGCTCTACCGCGCCTTGTCCGGACGCTCGTTCGCGGCCGTGTTCATCCTCGCTCCGTGCCACCGCACGCCGCTGCGCCTGCCGGCCCTCAGCAGCCTGGACGCTTTCGGCACGCCGCTCGGCGCGGTCCCGCTGGCCACGGACATCGTGCGTGAGTTGGCGGCCACCGGCGCCTATGAGATCAACGACCGGGCCCACGCCTTCGAGCACGCGGTGGAGATCCAGCTGCCGCTTTTGCAGTGCGCGCTGCCGGAGGGCACGCCGATCGTGCCGATCCTGTTCGCCCGCCTCGACCGTGACCGGCGCCGCGCGGCGGCCCGCGCCCTGGATCCCTGGCGCGATGACCGCCACCTCTTCCTGGTCTCGAGCGACCTGACCCACTACGGCGATGCCTACGGATACGTGCCATTCACCACCGAAATCGCCGAACGCCTGGCCCGGCTCGACACTGGCGCGATCCAGAAATTCCTGGCGCTCGACGCCGCAGGACTGGTGGCGTACGAGGAAGCGACCGGCATCACGATGTGCGGCCTGGAAGCGGCTGCGGTCGCGCTGGATGCACCGCCGCCCCCGGCTCACCGGTCGGTCCTGCTGTCCTATGAACGCAGCTGCGACCTGACGGGCGAGCAGAGCCTTTCGGTGAGCTACGCCGCGGCGCTCATCTGCGCCGGCGCGGCGGAGAACCGGGCCGCCCCGGCTCGGGAGCAGTCGTTGACCGACCGCGAGCGGACCTTCCTTGCCTCGTTGGCTCGCGCCGCCGTCGACGCGGCGGTCTGCGGAGGACCCGCCGTCGAGCCCGAGGCCCTGGCGACGGCGGCGGATCTGCCGCTCGCCCCACGCCTGGACCAGGAGCGCGGCGCCTTCGTGACGCTGACCCTCGACGGCCGCCTGCGCGGCTGCATCGGCACACTGGAGGCGAGCAAGTCCCTCGTGCAGACTGTCGTCGACAGCGCCAGAAGCGCAGCCTGCCATGACCCGCGTTTCGCTGCGGTCCGGCCCGAGGAGTGCGCGCGACTGCAGATCGAGGTCTCGGTCCTGACGCCCCTATCGCCGGTCGGTGACCCACAGGAGATCATCATCGGCGAGCACGGGATCCTGCTGACCAAGGGTCGCCGGCAGGCGGTCTTCCTGCCGCAGGTGCCCGTCGAGCAGGGCTGGGATCTGGAGGCGACTCTCTCGCAACTCGCCTTGAAGGCGGGGCTGGGCGCTGACGACTGGCGGCGAGACTGCTCGTTCCAGGTCTTCGCGGCGGAGATCTGTCATGAATGAGAAGGCCGCCCGCGCCAACGAAAACCAGTTGTTGAACCAGGAGCAGAGGGCTATTGTTGCTGCGCAGACCGCCCCCCGCCGGGCGGTCGCCGGCCACTTTGCCACAGACCGGGAGACCATGGGGCTACTCGACAAGGTCCGCCAGTTCCAGACCGCGCGCCAGCTGATGGCCGCGGGGCTGTACAACTACTTCCGCCCCATCGAATCGGCCCAGGAGAGCACGGTCCGCTACAACGGGCGTGAAGTCATCATGCTCGGCAGCAACAATTACCTGGGTCTGACCAACCATCCGAGGGTCAAGGAGGCGGCCAAGGCCGCGCTAGACAAGTATGGCAGCGGCTGCGCCGGTTCGCGGTTCCTGAACGGCACCCTCGACGTGCACGTCGAGCTGGAGCGCAAGCTGGCCGCGCTGGTCGGCAAAGAGCGGGCGCTCGTCTTCTCCACGGGTTTCTTCGCCAACCTGGGCACGATCTCGACCATGGTCGGGCGCAACGAGACGATCATCGTCGACCGCACCGACCACGCGTCGATCTACGACGGCTGCCGCATGAGCTACGGCAACGTGCGCAAGTACCGGCATCAGGACATGGCGCATCTCGACTACGTGCTCGAAAAGGAACGCGGGGTCGACAAGCTGATCTGCGTGGACGGCGTCTTCTCCATGGAAGGCGACGTGGCCAAGCTGCCGGAGATCGTCGCCCTGGCGCGGAAACACGACGCGCTGGTCATGGTCGACGACGCCCACGGCGTCGGCGTCATGGGCCGGCAGGGCCGCGGCACCTGCGACCACTTCGATCTGACCGACGAGGTGCACCTCATCGTCGGCACGTTCAGCAAGAGCCTCGCTTCGGTCGGCGGCTTCGTGGCCTCGGACGCCGACACGATCCACTACATCCAGCACCTCGCGCGCGTGATGATCTTCTCGGCTAGCCCGCCGCCGGCGTCGGTCGCCTCGGTGTCCGAGGCGGTCGACGTCATGCTCGAGGAAGACTGGCGGCACGAAGCCCTCTGGCGCAACACGCACATCATGATGGAGCGGCTGCAGGCGGCCGGCTTCGACACCGGTCCCAGCGAGACGCCGATCATTCCGGTCGTCGTGGGCGACGACACCAAGGCCTACCGCATGTGCGTGCGCTGCTGGGAAGAAGGCGTCTTCGTCAATCCCATCGTCTCGCCGGCCGTCGAGCAAGGCAACGCGCTCCTGCGCCTGTCGCTCATGGCCACGCACACCGAGGACGAGATCCACAAGGCGATGGACATCATGACCTCGGTGGGCCACGAGCAGGGCATCATCTAGCCCGGATTATTCATGAAGGGCCGTTGCGAGGAAGTGGGAAATGCTTGCCAGAGAGCGGGATCGCAAGGGTCGACGAGGGAGACGTACCCGGTGCGGTACGTTGACCGAGTCGAACCGAGAACGCGCTCTCTGGCAAGCATTTCGCCTTCCGCAGTAGACCCTTCATGAATAATCCGGGTTAGGGCGACGAAGGCCCCGCGCGACCTCCACCCGCGCATCCGCGGCAACGAGTTCCAGTCCGGCCGATCGTTATTCTGCAATCTCCATCCGCCAGATATCCCAGTAGAATCCGCGATTCGACAGGAAATAGATGTGCTCCCCGTCAGGGCTGAATACGGGCATGAGGTCAGTTGATCCGTTGGTGGTCAACTGCGTCTTGCCCCCGCCGTCAGCGTTCATGATCCAGATATCGAAATTCCGTTTCCCATTCGAATCTCGACCGATGTCGGAAGCATAGACGATCTTGGAACCGTCCGGAGACCACGAAGGATGCAGATCGCTGCACTCGACATCCGTCGTGATCTGGGTTTCGCCGGTTCCATCGGCTTGGATCAGCCAGATCTTGAAGTTCGTGGTCTTCCGATCCATAGCGCAGTACACGATTTGCTGGCCGTCCGGAGAGACTCGGGGCCGTACACCCTCTTTCAGTTGAGTCGGCAGAGCACCGCTTGAATTGACGCGCCAGATCTGCCAAGAACCGGAATGAAATGGCTTGGACATGTAGTAGACCGATTCTCCATCTCTTGGCAGAGAAGGAGCACGGTCCTCGGCGTCGGACTGCGTTATCCGCGTGATCCCACCGGCACCGCTCGATTTGACGGTGAATAGCTTCGGCGATTGACTGCTGCGGTTGCTCGCGAAATAGACGAACTTGCCATCGGCAGACACGGTCGGTTCGATATCGAAATAGAACCCGGCCGTTAAGCGCGTCATAGCTGTGCCACCGGTAGTCGGAAGTCTCCACAGGTTGCTTAGCATCTCCTTTTCCGACTTCTCTAAAGCTTGGAATACCAGCTCCCCGGTCGATGGGGCGACGCTGAAATAACCGGGCTCTCGATCGCCCTTCAGGTCGGTGATCCTGGTCACGCTTTTCACGTTCGGCGAGCGCTCGATCACCTCCTGGAACGAGATGAAAGGTACCGTCTCCGTCCGGATAACTTCTCCGGTCTTGGTTCGCGTTGTCGTTACCTGAGTCTGGGCTACTGTCCGGTATTGGGTCGCGCAGCCGGCGACCGCAAGCGACAACACGAAGACGATCGCCAAACGTAGGAACCTCATGCCCGCCCCCTTGGATTCTTGTTACGCGCTACAAACCTTTTCGTTTGTCGTCTAGGGCTTGTTTTCACTGCGGTATGATACTTCGTCCGCTATGGAAAGAATATTTATGACCGGCGTAGAGTCTATCAGTCTCGCGAGTTTCCCGGCAAGGCTTTTCAGATCACGCACGGCAACCGTCCGTACGTCCGCACAGGATCAGGACCGCGCGCTCGAACTCTTGCTCTCGACGATCCGAAGCGCTCGACTTTCAGTCGTAAGGCGCGGTACGTTGCATGGGAAACAGCGTCATGCGCCATCCGCTTCCTGGCATCGGGAGCTCTCGACCAAGACCAGAGCAGCCACGGTCCGAATCGTCGGTCTCGGTACCAATCGTTACCACCGGCACCCGGTCCAAGATGCAGACACCAGGAGTGCCGCGGGCGTCGCGTGCGCACTCCCTGCAATCTCGATGTTCGCTTCCAAGGACTGGCACTTGCCGCGGCGGGCAGGCCCCTCTACCGATTGCCCCTTGCATCGCGACCCGATTGCCGCCACCCTGGGAGACGGCCTCCCAGCCCAAGGAGCCCCTATGTCCCTGACCGTCGAACCCGTGCGCGGCGCGCGTGAACTGGCGCAGTTCCTGAAGGTCCCCTTCCGGATCTACGGTCGCAACCACCCTCAGTACGTCTACCCGCTGCTCGCCCAGCAGAAGGCCTTCTTCGACCCGCGCCGCAATCCGTTCTTCCGCCATGCCGAGGCGCGCCTCTGGATCGCGCGCGAGGGGGCGCGGCCGGTCGGCCGCATCGCGGCGGCGATCGACCGCGTCAGCAACGAGTACCACGACGAACGCGCGGGCTGCTTCGGCTTCTACGAGGCGCCGGACGACCTGGACACCGCGCGGGCCCTGCTGCAGGCCGCGCGCACCTGGCTCGGCGAATGCGGCATGGACCTCATGCGCGGCCCCGGCTGCTTCACCACGAACCACGACTACCTCGGGCTGCTCGTCCGCGGCCACGAGCGCCCCCCGGTCCTCGGCATGCCCTGGCAGCCGACGTACTATCTGAACCAACTCGAAGCCTGCGGCCTGGCCAAGGCCAAGGACCTCTTCGCCTGGGAGTTCACGGCGACCGGCGGCAAAGCTCCCGAGCGCATCAGCCGCTTCGCCGCACGGGTCGCGCAGCGGCTGCCGCTGACCATCCGCCGCTTCCGCATGGAGCGCTTCTGGGACGACGCCGAGATCGTCCGCAGGATCTACCACGACGCGTGGCACGCGAACTGGGGCTACGTGCCCATGGACGCCGCGGACTTCCGCCACGCCGCCAAGGACATGAAGAGCATGGTCGATCCGGGGTTCCTGCTCATCGCCGAGCTCGCGGGCGAGCCGATCGGCTTCGCCATGACGACGCAGGACTTCAACGAAGCGCTGGCGCCCCTGAAGGGCTCGCTGCTGCCCTTCGGCTGGCTCAAGTTCCTGCGCGCCAGACGCCGCATCCAGGGCGCCCGCACGCTGCTGCTGGGCGTCGCGCCCGCCCATCGCCAGAAAGGCGTCGACGTCCTGCTCATCGACGAGACGATCCGCTACGGGGTCTCGCGCGGCTATTGCCGCGCCGAGTGCTCCTGGATCCTCGAGGACAACACGGTCATGAACCGCAGCCTCGAGAAGTACGGCGCCGTGCTCAAGAACGTGTACCGGATCTTCGAAACGAAGCTGCCATGAGCGCGCCGGCGATCGCGGTCACCGGCGCCACGGGCTTCCTGGGCAGCCATATCTGCGACGAGCTGCTGGCGGCCGGCTGCCGGGTACGCGCCGCGCACCGGCCGGCGAGCGATCTGCGCTGGCTGAGGGACAGGCCGATCGAGCTCATCCAGACGGATCTCGCCGACCCGGCCTCCGTCGCGAGGCTCTGCGACGGCTGCGCCGGCGTGATCCACGCCGCCGGCGTGGTCATGTCCGACCCTGCCACCTACCAGCGCGTCAACGTCGAGAGCACGCGGCTGGTCCTCGAAGCCGCGGCCCGCAACGGGGCGATCCGCACATTCGTCTACATCAGCTCGCTGGCGGCGGGCGGACCGGGCAGCCTGCAGGCCCCGCGCGACGAATCGATGCCCGACGCCCCGATTTCCGGCTACGGCCGCAGCAAGCTGGCGGCAGAGCGCCTCCTGCACGAGAACTCATGGCCGTTCCGCGGGGTCAGCCTGCGCCCGCCGGCGCTGTACGGACCGCGCGACCGCGGTTTCCGCCCGCTGCTGCGGGCGGCCGCCAGAGGCTGGACCGCCGGGTTCGGACGCCGTCTGCAGGGGCTCAGCCTGGTGCACGGCCAGGATGCCGCCGCCGCGGCCGTCGCGCTTCTCGTTGCCCCGGAGGCGAACGGGACCTACTATCTCGACGACGGCAGCGGACCGGACGAGCCGCGCGACCCCAACCGACGCTGGGCCTGGGGCTACCATCTCGACGAGTTGCGTGACGTGCTCGGCAACCTTTTCAACCGCCGCGTGCGTACACTGTCCGTGCCGCCGGGGTTGTTGGATCTGGCGGCTGCGCTCGCGACGCCGCGCCAGCGGCACGGGTCGGCGGTGCTGCATCCGGACCGCCGCGCGGACATGAGCGTCGCGGGCTGGGTCTGCGCCGCCGCCAGGCTGCGACGGGATACATCCTGGCGTCCGCGCTGGGACCTGCAGAGCGGCTTGCGCGACACATTGTTCTTCTACCGTCGCCAGGGATGGCTGCGATGACACGACTTCTCGCCCCGCTGAAGCCCTGGCGCCAGAGCTACGACTGGTTCTGTATCGCCTACCTGCTGCTGACCGGTCTTCTGCCGCTGCTCAATCCCTCCTGTTTCGAACAGGTCTCGCAGCCCGGCCCGCTGCACGCGCCCTGGCCGCACCTAGGGCTGCATCTGTTGATGTCGGCGGCCGTCTTCGTGGTCCCGCCGCTCCTGCGCAGCCGACCGCAATGGCCGCTGCGCCTGCTGGGCGTCATCTATCTGCCGATGCTGCTGCCGTACCTCTACTCGGAGCTGGAGTTCCTCGGCGTCGTCTTCTTCCCGTACGGCCACTCGTTCGATCCCCAGCTCATCGCGCTGGAGCAGCGGATCTTCGGTTTCCAGCCGAGCCTCGAGTGGTCGCGCGCCTGGCCCTGGGCATGGCTGCTCGAGCTGATGCAGTTCGCCTACTTCAGCTACTACTACATCGGGGCGCTCACGCTGGTGCTGATCTGGACCGCGGGACGCCGCACGCCGGCGCGCAACTGGGCGCTGTCCGCGGTCCTGACGCGAGACCTCGCGGCCGTCATGCTGAGCTGCTACGTCTGGTTCGTGTTCTTCCCGGTCTGGGGCCCCAAGTACTTCGCGTACCAAGGCGTCGCGGGCACGATCGCCTCCGAGGGTCTCCGCGGCTGGCTCTTCGACGCCATCATGGGCTGGCTGCACGCCAACGCGGCTCTGCACGGCGCGGCGTTCCCCTCGAGCCATGTGGCCGGAAGCCTCGTCGCCTGGTGGTGGGGCTGGCGGCTAGCGCCGCAGCATCGCTGGTGGTTGACCGGTCTGTGGACCCTGCTCGGCCTGAGCATCGTCTACTGCCGCTATCACTACGCCGTCGACCTCGCGGCGGGGATCGCCTGGGGCGCGCTCGTGGTCTGGCTGGTCAATCGCTTCCTGCCGATGCCGGCCGAGGGGTTGCGCACCGCGCCGTCGCCGCCCGCGGCGCTGCGCCCGGTTCTTGTGCGGCCGGCGCAGATCACGGAATTGCCGACGCCCGTTCCGGCGCCGCAAGCGAATGCCGAAACGGAGACGCCGGTCGAGACGCCCGCCGGATGGCGGGCCCAGGCGGCCAATGCGATGCCAGCGCGCGACTCACGGCCGCGCAGCGCCTAGGCGCCTCAGGTGAACGCGCCGCCGCAGCCGCCGCCGCCGCAAGGGGGCGCGCCGGCGCTGCCGCTGCTGCTCGTCGCGAACGCCGACAGGCTCCGCTGCACCTGCGACGAACCGCAATCGGGGCAGGCGACCCTGCCCGCCGCGAGTTGCTCGCGGGACATGATCTCCTCGAACCGGCTGCCGCAGTCGCTGCAGGAGAATTCGAAGATCGGCATGACAATACCCTCGCTACGGCACGTTGTGGCTGCCGCGGGCTATCTCTCGCCGCGGCCGGTTGACGGCGCCTCGTCGGCCGCCGGCCGGTCGACCTGCTCCACCGGCGGTCTGCGGTCCTGCGCTTGCGGGTCCCCGACCTCGCACGTCCCCGCCAGTCAGCCGAACCGGATCCCGAAGCGCGGCAGCACCACGTTGACGATCACCAGGTAGGCCACGATGAAGACGATGACCTCGATCATCCGTGTCCTCCCGCGTTGTTTCGAAACTTCGTAACTCATTGACTATAAGATACAGGCGTTCGCCCGGCTGTCAAGGCGCGCGTGACCGTCGCGGCTCCATACGCGTGGACCTCCGGCCGGGAACCGCGCGGTATCCACTCGTCTTGGCGAGGCCCCGGCCCTTGCCGCAGAGACCGCACCGGCGTTACCTTCGGCGGCTGAACCGAGACCCTGACGACCCGCGCCGCGGAGGCCTCCCGTGTCCGAAACCAAGCCGATCCCCGCCGCCGCCAACACCGGCGAGCCGAGTCTGAACTGGGAGCGCACCCTGGTGACCGCCGCGCTGCCGTACGCCAACGGCGACATCCACCTCGGGCACCTGGCCGGCGCCTACCTTCCCGCCGACATCTACGTGCGCTACCTGCGCTTGCGCGGCCGCCCCGTTCTGTTCATCTGCGGCACCGACGAGTACGGCGTGCCGATCACGCTGGCCGCCGAGAAGCAGGGCATATCGCCGAAGGAACTCGTCGATCGCAACTACACCTCCATCGCCCGCAGTTTCGCCGCCCTGGGCATCGCCTTCGACAACTTCTCGCAGACCAGCCGCCCGGTGCACGCCGAGACCAGCCAGTCGTTCTTCCTGGATCTGCACCGCCAGGGCCGCCTCGAGCAGAAGACGACGCAGCAGTTCTACTCGCCCTCCCAGCAGCGTTTCCTGGCCGACCGCTACATCGAGGGCACCTGCCCGAAGTGCGGCCGCGACGGCGCCCGGGGCGACCAGTGCGAAGCCTGCGGCAGTTCGCTCGACCCCACCGACCTCATCGAGCCCCGCGACGCCCTGAAGGGCGAGCCGCTCGAGCTGCGCGAGACGACGCACTGGTTCCTGCCGCTGGGCCGCTGGCAGGAGCGGCTGGAGGCGTACATCGCCTCCCACCCGGAATGGAAGGAGAACGTGCGGCAGTACTGCCGCGCCTGGTTCCGAGACGGGCTGGGCGACCGCGCCGTCACGCGCGACATCTCCTGGGGCGTGCCGGTGCCCCTGCCGGATCACGACGGCAAGGTCCTCTACGTCTGGTTCGACGCGCCGATCGGCTACATCTCGGCGACCCGCGAGTGGGCCCTGGAACAGGGCGACCCGGACGCGTGGCGTCCCTGGTGGCAGGATGCGCGCACGCGCCTGATCCATTTCATCGGCAAGGACAACGTCGTCTTCCACACCCTGATGTTCCCGGCCACGCTCATGGCCCACGGCGAGGACTACGTGCTGCCGGACAACGTGCCGGCCAACGAGTTCCTGAACCTCGAGGGGCGCAAGCTGTCGACCAGCCGCGGCTTCGCCGTCTGGCTGCCGGACTACCTCGACAGGTTCGCGCCGGATCCCCTGCGCTACGCGCTCGCCCGCAACCTGCCCGAGACGCGCGACACGAACTTCACCTGGGAAGGTTTCCTGGCGCGCAACGACAACGAGTTGGGCAACAACTTCGGCAACCTCATCAACCGCGTGCTGACGTTCTGCCACAAGTACTTCGACGGCGCGGTGCCGGCGTGGCGCGAGCAGGAACTGCTGCCGATGGACCGAGCCGTGCTGGCCGAGGTCGTCGAACTCCGGCAGCGCTGGGCGGCACACCTGGAGCGTTTCGAGATCAAGGCCGCCCTGGAGTGCGCCTTCGCCGCAGGCCAGGCGGGCAACCGCTACTTCGACGAATCGGCCCCCTTCAACACGCGCAAGACCGACCGCGACCGCTGCGGCCAGAGTCTCGGCGTCGCGGTGCAGATCCTGCGCCACCTGTGCGTGATGCTGGCGCCGGTCGTCCCCTTCGCGATGACGAAGCTCTGGGGTTGGCTGGGCATGGAGACGGCGCTCTTCCACGGCGCCTGGGACGAGGCCGGCCGCGACGTGCCGGCGGGGCGGCCGTTGAGCCAGCCGGAGATCCTCTTCCCGCGGCTCGACCCCGCGCTGGTGCAGGGCGAAATCGATAGATTGGCGAAACTGGTGCAGGACGAGTGACCGCGGGCCGCCCGCTCAGAGCGCCAGATCCCCGTGCCGCAGCACGACGACGACGACGCCATCCTCGCGCTCGCATTCGATGGTCGGCTGGTGCATGAGGCAGTCGACGTGCATGCCGGAGCAAATGCAGCCGCCGGGAAAGCCCTGATTGCTGCCGAACGCCACGTGCGCCGTGCGCAGCGCCTTCTCGTCCTCGAGCATGCGGCCGACGAGCCGCGCGCCTGGATTCAATCCGATGCCGACCTCGCAGACCATCGCGGCGCCATCGTCGTGCGCCAGATGCCGCTCGATGCGCTCCTGCCAGACGAGGTCGTCGCAGGCGACCGCGACGGCGCGCCCGCCACGGATCTCGATGCGCACCGGCATGGGCGGCACGCCGTCGCCGCCGATCGGTCCGTCGCATACGAGGACGCCGGCCGCCGAACCTTCGATCGGCGCGCAGTAGATCTCGCCGCAGGGCAGATTGACGCAGCAGTCGGGACGCGCCTTCAGATCGGAGATGAAGGGGCGTCCGCGCACGTCGCAGGTCAGGTCGGTGCCCAGCGCCGTGCGCAGGCGCAGCCGGTGGGCGCCCTGCAGCAGGTCGAGCATCAGGCTCTCCCGCAGGCGCATACGGCGGTAGTCGACGTCGAGCGAGCCGCCGGTCATCATGTCCTCGCTGATGCCCGGCGCGTGGCCCATGCGGATGGCGCCCTGGCTCTCGACCAGCTTCAGCCAGGCGATCCGGAACGGCGTCTCGGCGGTATGGGCGGCGATCGCATTGATCACGACCGTGGGGCCGGGGATCAGAGCGGCCAGGTCGGCAGGGATCGCGGTGAGCGGACGCCCGTGAGGTGGCAGATCGTAGGTCGCGACCCGGCAGCCGTAAGCGCGAGCGGCGGCGGCGAACGCGCCCGGGCAGGCGCCGCAGACCTCGTCGCCGACCACGAGCACGTGATCGTCGGGCCGCAGATCGAGAGCCATCTCCATGGCCCGCAAGGCCGAGGCGATCATCGCCTGCGTCGGGGCCTGGACCGCTCCGAAGTTCATCCTTGATCCTGTCGCCGGCGGCGTCCCGTGCGGCGCCGTCGCACGGGGGCGGCGACGCCGGTTCCACCAGCCAAGATCGCCCGCGGCACAGGCAAAAGCAAAGGGCGGAATGGGTCCGGGTTGGCGCGCGAGGCGCCGCGCCGCCCAGGGCGCCGCCGGTCCCGCGGCGCTGCTCAGTCTGCCGACGTCGCCGGTTGCGGCCGGCGGCGATCATGCCGCCGGATGACCCGGATGTAGACGAGCAACGCCAGCAGCGAGACCAGCCCGACGCCGGTGTAGGCGTACCACAGGTAATGCGCCTGGGCGTAGACCTCCGGCAGCGGCGCCGCGCCCTGCAGGTAGAGCTGGTGCTGCTGCTGCACCGTCTCCGGCAGGGTCGTCGGCTCGGGGCAGTAGCGGCGCAGCAGGAATCCCGAGAAGACGAAGCCGAAGATCCAGGCGAAGAACGTGTTCATGTGCGCGAAGCCGAGGAAGGTGCCCTCCTTGCCCGGGGGCGCCTGCTTGGAGGCGAACTCCAGCCACTTGGGGCTCAGGAAGCACTCGGCCAGACCCTGGATCGCGATCCCGACGACCATCATCGCCGTGATCGGGTGCACGGACAGGCCGAACACGTTCAGGTTCCCGGCGAACCAGTGCGACGAGGCCATCGTCATCGCCGAGACCGGGATCATGCACATGGCCACGAGGATCGAATTCTCCGGCCGCCACCTGCGGACCAGCTGGGTGATCAGCACGACGAAGATCACGACGACCAGCGGGTTGACGTTCGCGTACCACTCGGGCTTGTAGCTCTCGCCCGCCATGCGCAGCACGTAGTCCGGCATCGACGCGTAGAGCTGGCCCTGGATGGCCCAGAAGCCGGCCGTGATCAGGATCAGCGCGAAGAAGCGCGCGTTGGTCATCGCCAGCCACATGCCCTGCAGCGTCTCGCGCACGCTGCGCGGCTGCGTCGCCGCATCCTCGCGGGGCCGGTAGAAGAGCAGGATGATCAAGAGCGCCACGAACGAGGCCGCCGCCGAGAAGAACGGCACGGTCGCCACGCCCAGGTGGATGCGCATCGGCGCGACGATCGTCTTGCCCGTGAACGAGCCGATGTTCACGACCATGTAGAAGATGCTGAAGGCGCGCGCCCGGTTGTCGGCGTCCGAGGATTTCGAGACTGTGCCCGAGATCACCGGCTTGACGAAGGCGCCGCCGACGATGATGAACGTGATGCCCACCAGCACCGGGCCGAGCGTGTTGAAGACGCCCAGCATGCCGTAGCCGATGGTCAGCAGCGCGAAGGCCAGCAGCAGGGCGTTGCGGAAACCCATGCGGTCGGCGATCGCGCCGGTGAAGAACGGCACCAGATAGATCCAGCCCCCCAGGTAGGCGGCCACGAAGCCCGCCTCGACGTCGTCGAGCCCGACGACCCTGATCAGGTACGTGCGCAGGGCGATGAACGTGCCGTAGTACGCGGCCCGCTCGCAGAGTTCGGCCGCGTTGGCCGTCCAGAAGGGCCGCGGAAACCGCCAGGTGCTGCGTTCTTGGCTCATGGGGGGACACCTCCGTCGCGATCGCGATGAGCAGCCTGCAGCGCAGCCGGGTCGCTCGGTCGACGCCCGGATCCGCCGCGGCGACCCTGCCCGGTACGATGCCGGCGATCTTACGGAGGCGGCGCAAGGCCGGCAAGCCTCTTGTCGCCACCGGGTGGGCCCGCCTCCGCACGCGACGCTTTTTTACATGGTTTGAACGTGCAGACGACGGGAGGATTTGCTAATCTGGCTGCGACAGCAAAGCTGCCGGTGGACGTAACTGACAGCATAACAAGAGGTTGTACATGCAATCCACCACGCCACGGCGACCGCTAGCGGCCGCCTTTGCTATCCCTGGCGTGCTTCTCGCAATCTGGGCCGTTCCCCGCCTGCTGGTCATGGCTCTCGGCATCGACGGGCACTGGACGCCCTACCTCTACCAATACGCCATGGGAGGTCTCGTCTTCGGCGTCGGCCTGTGGGTCATCCGCGCCAGCAAGGCCTGCGACTTCTCGCGATCGGGCGACCGCGGCTGGTTCCTGGTTCTGGTCTTCGGCTACCTGTGGTACGCGGGCCTGCATGCCCTCTTCACGTGGCTGGCCGTGGCCGTGCCGTTCCGGGGAGCCTGACCATGCCCGTCTTCGCCCCGCCGCGCCGCCGCGATCCCCGCCGCTGCCCGCCCGCCGGTCCGCTTGCGCTGGTCCTGCTGGCGGCCGCCGAACCGGCGCTGGCCGCCGCCAAGTCCGGGTCCTTCGAGATCACGCTGCCGGCCGGTTCGCAAGCCATCGTCCTGGCCATCTGCGTGCTCTACTTCCTCGGCGTGCTCGGCTTCGGCGCCCTCTTCGGACGCTTCGCCAAGGACACGAACGACTTCTTCTATTCCGGCCAGAAGTTCCCCTGGTGGCTGGTGACCGCGTCGATGATCGCCACCGGCATCGGCTCCTACTCGTTCCTGAAGTACGCGCAGGCCGGTTTCAACCACGGCCTGGGCAGCACCATGACGTATCTGAACGACTGGTTCGTCATGCCGTTCTTCATGTTCGGGTGGCTGCCGATCATCTATTTCTCGCGCGTGCGCTCGATCCCCGAGTACTTCGAACGGCGGTTCAACTGGGTCGTGCGGTACCTGTCCGTCGTGGTCATCCTCGGCTACATGCTCTATTACATCGGCTACAACCTGTTCACGATCGGCATCGCGATCCAGGGCATCACCGGCATCGGCATCTGGACCTCCGTGCTGGTGTGCACGATCATCATCGGGGCCTACGTGACCTTCGGCGGCCAGACGGCCGTCATCTTCACCGACCTGATCCAGGGGGCCATGCTCTACCTCGCCGGCGCCGTGGTCTTCGTCGGCGGCATGATCTGGCTGGGCGGCCCCGGCGAGTTCTGGGGCTGGCTGCCGATCGAATTCCGCACGCCGTTCACGCCGGTCAACGCCGACCCGAACCTGGGCACCGCCAACACGTTCTGGGGCGAAGGCATCGCCGGCTCGATCGCCTTCACGTTCCTGAACCAGGGCTTCATCATGCGCTACCTGGCGGTCAAGAGCGTCAACGAGGGACGCAAGGCCGCCCTGGCGAACGTGGTCTTCCTGCTGCCGCTTTCGGCGATCGTGGTCAGCTGCGCCGGCTGGATCGGCCGCGCCATGGTGACCAAGGGCGCCGCCGAGGGCATCATCCCCTTCGAACTGGCCGACACCTACCACACCTTCACGACCGTGCTCTGGACGGTGATGCACCAGAATGTCTACGTCTTCGGCTTCATCATGGCCGCGCTGCTGGCCGCGCTGATGTCCACGGTCGACACGCTGATCAACGCCTGCGCCGCGGTCGGCGTGAACGACCTCTACCGCCGCTTCGTGCGCCGGGAGCGCAGCGAAAAGCACTACCTGGCGGTCGCGCGCTGGATCTCGGCCGGCGCGACCGCGATCGGCCTGCTGCTGGTCTGGTTGTTCACGACGATGCAGGCCGACCTCTTCAACCTGCACTACAAGGGCATCATGGTCATCATCCCGGCCATGGTCACGGTCATCTTCATGGGGGCGTTCTGGCCGCGCTTCAACGCGACGGCGGCCACGGTCGCGATGGTCGGCGGCAGCGCCCTCAACCTGCTATCGCTGCGCTTCCCGCAGTGGATCGCGCCCTTGAGCGACTTCGTGCTGGCCTCGCCGCCCGCCGGCGTCGAGCCGAACTACTCGCTCTTTCGCGGGCTCTTCGGCGTGCTTGTGACCGCCGCGCTCGGCATCCTGGTCACCCTGGCGACGCCGCGCCCGGCGCCGGAGAAGATCCGCGGCCTGACGGTCTTCTCCCTCGACGCGGCCATGGCCTGGTTCAAGGGCGGCCTGCCGAACTTCCGCCGCGGGCGTCGTGGCACGATCCACGGACTCGATCTGGCGCTCGCCGCCGACGCTGCCGGCCGCGTGCGATTGCCGCACGCGGTGATGGCGGACCTCGCCGTCGAGGAAGGCGATCTCGTCTACGTGGCCGATGATCGCTGGTGGCTCGGCGGGATCCGCTCGGTCCAGCTGCCGGCCGGGCCGGCGGCGCCGGCAGGCAGCGTGCTGCTCGACGCGGCGGCCGTCGAGAAGGGCTCGCTCGTGCTCGACCGGCCCGTCAAGGTCGAGAAGATCTTCTGACCCGGCCGCCGCAGCCGATTCCGTCAGCGCGACAGCACGACCCGCACGGTCCGCTCCTGCTGACCGGCGCGCAGGCGAGCCAGGTAGACGCCGCTGGCCTGGTCCATGCCGTGCTCGTCGCGGCCGTCCCACTCGGCCTGCTGCCAGCCGCCGGCCGCCTCGCCGCGGTGCAGGGCGCGCACGACGCGTCCGCGCAGGTCGTAGATGCGCAGGGTGAGCGCGACGCCGGCCGGGGCGCGGAAATGCAGGCTCGTGCGCGGATTGAACGGGTTGGGCTGCGCGGGCCCTAGCTGGACCTGGGCGGCAGGCAGCGGCCCGGTCGGACCCGGCAGCCCCTGCTTCGCCACGACCGCGCCGCCGTCGAGATGCAGCGTCAGCGCGTACCGCGGCTCGCCGCGCAGCTGCTGCGCGGCGTCGCGATCGTGCAGCAGCAGCCGCTGAGCATTGCGTACGACCGCGCCGGCGGCTGCGGGCGGCCCGTCGTGCAACGTCGCGACCGCCAGGGTGGCTGTATCCACGCGCTCGAAGATCGCCCAGGTGACGGCCTCCGCGCTGCCGTGAAGATCGATCGCGGCGGCGACGGCGCCGTCGTCGGTCCAGGCGCAGCGCCAGGCACCGAACTGGACCGGCACCGCCGTGCCGCTGCTGTCGACGAGGCGGACCCAGCCGGCCGTCGCGTTGTTCGAGAGGTTGCCCACCGGCGCGCCGACCACGAAGTCGTCCAGTCCGTCGCCGTCGATGTCGCCGGCCCAGGCGCACCAGGAACCGAAGAGATCGCCCGCGGCGGTGCCCGGCTGCAGGGCCCCGGGATCGACGGTCGGCAGGGCCCCCGCGCTGGTCACGTTGCCCGAGCCGCCCGCCCAGATGAAGGCGCGGCCCGCGCTGGCGGCGCGCGTGTTGTCGTACGGCGCGCCGATCACGACGTCGTCCGCCACCGTGCCGGTCACGTCGCCGACGCCGGCCACCGACCAGCCCAAGCGATCGCCGGCGTTGGCGCCGTTCGCGTAGCGATCGGCGCTGGCGTCGGCGCCGGTGCCGCCGAAGAAGATCTCGACGCGGCCGCGATCCAGAGCGCCGCCGCTGTAGTTCGGGATGCCCACCGCCAGATCGGGCGCGCTGTCGCCGCCGAAGTTGCCGACGCCGGCGACGCTGAAGCCGAAGGCGTTCTGCGCCGTCTCCGTCGCGCTGGAGTACAGAACGAGGTTGGCCGTCGTATTCGGCCCCGGCGAGGGCGAGGTCGTGCCCTGGAATACGTAGACTGCGCCCTGCCGGCTGCCGGCGCCGCTGCCGGTACTCGGCGCGCCGACCGCCAGGCAGCGCGCGCTGCCGCCGAGGAAGCGGTCCGCCGCGGCGACGGCCCAGCCGAAGCGTTCGTAGGCCAGCGTGCCTGTCACGGTCAGGTCGGGCGTCGCGTTGGGGTGGCCGTTGCGGCCGTAGAAGACGTAGACCGCGCCGTTCTCGACCGCGCCCGCATCGCTGTACGGAGCCCCCACCGCGAAGTCGTCGCGGCCATCGCCGTTGAAGTCGCCGAGGGCGGTGATGGACCAGCCGAAGCGCTCGCCGGCGCGGCGCCCTTCGAGGATCCGGTCCGGCGTGGCGGAGATCTGGTTGCCGCCGTAGAAGATGTAGACGCGTCCGGCATCCTGGCCCGCGTTGTCGGCGTACGGCGCACCCACGGCGAAATCGGGCCTGCCGTCCCCGTTGACATCGCCGATGCGGGCCACCGCGTGGCCGAACTGCTCTCCCGGCTGCCCGACCCACGTCCGATCCGCGTTCAAGCGCAGCGCGACGCCGCCGAACCACAGGTAGACCCGCCCGGCGTCCTGACCGGCGGCCTGGTAGCCGGGCGCTCCGATCAGAAGCTCCCAGTAGCCGTCGTCGTTCTGGTCTTCGAGGGCGCTGGCGGCGACGCCGAACCGCAGGCCTGCGGTTCCGGCCTCGTCACGCAGGATCTCGGCGGCATGGACCACGCCGGCCGTCAGGCAGGCGACGAGAAACGGGTACCAACAACGCACGCGGAACCTCCCTGGATGCCGCCGGCCGCGCCGGCCGCCTCCGGCGGACGGTCCGACCGGCGGTCCAGACGACGCGCTGCCGCAGGCACACGGGTTGCATAAAACCCTTGCCACGGCCACCGGAATGCAGCGATCCTTGCAAGACTCCGGCCAACCCGGGGTACGGAGCACCGAGAGGAAGCATGAGACGAGTTTTAGTCCCGATCCTGATCCTTTGCCTGGCCGCCGGCGGCGCCGGGCTGTTGAGCCTCCAGCGGAATGCCGAGTCTCCGGAGGCGTACCGCATCGCCCTGGGGGCGGGCGGACCGATCGAACACTTGCCACCAGCTCCGCCGCTGCTGCCGGATCCGGACGCAGAACTGGAAGATCTCTCCGCCGCGGGACCGGCCGTGGACCAGATTCTGGATATACGGATTCAACGCAACCAATCCCTCTACGACGCCATGCAAGCTGCCGGCGTGCGGCACGAGGATATCATGGCTCTGGTGCGGCAGGTCCGGCCGTTCCGTGACCTGCGCAAGGTCCGCGACGGCGAACGCTTCGGCCTCGAGTTGACCGCGGACGGCCAGCTGGCGGCGTTCGGCTTCGATCTCGACCTCGAGAGCTGGGTCCGCTACGAACGACGGACCGAGGGCGGATTCGAGCAGGTGCTGGGCTCCTACCCGGTCGAACGGATTCTGGTGGGCACCGGCGGCACGATCACGTCGAGTCTCTACGAGAGCCTGAAGGCCGGCGGCGCGCCTCTCGATCTCGCCGCCAAGATGAGCGACATCCTGGGCTGGGACATCGATTTCGCCCGGGACGTCCGGCGTGGCGACACCTACCGCATCGTCTATGAAGAGATCTACAAGGACGGTCAACTCGTGCGCACGGGGGCGATCCTGGCCTGCGACTATACGAGCGCCAATCGTCAGCTCGCCGCGTACCGCTACACGTTGCCAGACGGAAAGACAGGCTACTTCGACCGCGAAGGGCGCAGCCTGCAGAAGCAACTGATGCGCGCTCCCCTGAACTATTCGCGGATCTCCAGCAATTTCAGCTACAACCGCCGGCACCCGGTTCTCGGCCGCGACATGCCTCATCTGGGCGTCGACTACGCCGCGCCGATCGGCACGCCGGTGTGGGCGGCCGGAGACGGCACGGTCGTGGACCTGGGGTACGACAAGGCCAACGGACGCTACGTGCGCCTGCGCCACACCAACCGGGAATACGAGACCTACTACCTGCACTTCTCCCGCTTCGCGCGCGGACTGAAGGTCGGCACGCGGGTACGCCAGGGCGAGGTCATCGGCTACGTCGGGGCGACGGGCTACGCGACCGGCCCGCACCTCGACTTCCGCGTCAAGAAGAGCGGCCGGTTCGTCAACCCGCGCACGCTGAGGCTGCCGCCGGCCGAACCGGTGCCGGCCGCCGAGTTGCCGGGCTTCATCACCTTGTGCCTCGCTTACGACGCCGCGTTGCGGGAACTCGACACTTCGGTCGCGCAGCCGGCGCTCGTCACGGCCCTGACCCAGCCGCCGGTCCCGTCGTGGCAGGCCGCCCTGCGGCCGGCGGAGACCGCGCCGCCGCTGCTGGAAGCGAGCAACTGAGAACCGGATCAGGCTCGGCGCAGGATCAGCCGCAGATTGCGCAACGTGATCAGGATCTCCTGCGGCACGACCAGGCACTGTCCGTCGGCGGGCCGCCACAGGAGCGGCCGGCCGTCCTGGCGCGAACGTCCGAGCCACACCTCGACCGGGTCGCTTCCGGGCAACCACGCGCGCAGGCGCCAGCGTTCGTTCGCCGCCAGCGGATTCTGCGGGCTGCTCGCGAGCGCCTCGACGCATTCGAGACGGTCGAGGGTCAGCTGCAGGTCGGAGAGCTGATTCGCCGTGGTCTCCTCGCCGAAGGCCATCTCCCAGCCGCCGGGCGCGACCGGCACCCAGATCGACCGCCGGTCCTGACGCCGGAGATCGGCATCGGCGGCCATGTTACCCCACAACAGGGGGCGCTGCGGTTCGTCCACGCGGAAGCTATCGGCAGCCGCCAGGAGGAAACTCAACGCCCCGAGATCGAGGAACTCCGACAAGGGACCTTCCAGCGGCAGGAGCGCCTCGCCGCGCGCGACGACCAGCGCTCCCTGCCGGATCGCCGGCACGCGGAGCCGCTCGCGCTGCGAGAGTTCGCCGAAGGCGACCTGCCAGAGTTCGCCGTCGCGGCCGTAGAGCGCCAGTTCGCGATAAGGCGGCAGCAACCCCGCTTCGGCGAGCGCCGCGGCGTCCTGCCGATCCGGCCCCGGGAACTCGACGACCGCCGTGCCGGTGGCCCGGAAGATCATCTCCCGCACGCGCCGCGTGTCGGCCAGCAGCCAGGCCGAGCCTTGGTGCTCGAGCCGGCGATCGGCGTAACGTCCGTGATAACCGGCCGCTCTGCCGCCGGGGGCGGACGACCCGGCCGCAAGGCGCAGCCACCAGCGGTCGCCGGCGAGCCGGGCCAGAACCAGCGTCTCGTCGCCACGCCGGTACAGCCGCAGCGAATCGAGATCCGTATCCCGCATTTCCGGCAGCAGGCGCGGCAGGCGCACACTGTCGGGCAGGCGCATGGCCGCCAGGTAGAGCTCGGCGTCGATGCCGAAAACCCCGGTGCGACCGGCGCCGCTGGCGTAGAACAACTCGGAGACCGGGTTGACGTCGCCGAGGGCCAGGCGCTGTCGGCCGGAGTCGCGCAGATGGAACACGAGTTCCAGCGACTGTTCACCGCCGAAACCGAAGCGCCGCTCGTCGGGCAGGGTCCCGGCCAGGACGGGATGGCCCGCGCCGGCGGCCAGCACGGCCAGGGCCGACTCGACGCGATCGGGATCGACCAGGTCGCGCGCCGCTCCGGACAGTACCCAGCCGGCCGCGCCATCTCTCTCCAGACGGCTCGTACCCTGCACGCGTCGCATCTCCAGAGCTTCGACCTGTCCGGGGACGAACGCGAAGAGCGGACCGCCGAGCCGCCCGTCGGCGTGCGGCTCGCTGGCGCTCCATCGCCAGAGCCCAATGGCCGCCGCAGCGGCCACAACGCCGAGCGGAGCCCAGCGGAGCAAGCGTCGCATCTCAATGCCTCCGCTGCCGGCGCAGGACCGCTGCCAGCCAGATCAGGCTGGTCGCTCCCGGCCAGACCAGCACGGAAAGCCAACCCAACGCGCGCCGGGCACCCGCGTCGAGCAACAGCGGCTGGAAGCTGGTCCGGCGGCCGCGCAGGTCCAACAGGTCGTCCTCTTCGACCAGCCAGCCGAACAGGTTCAGCACGAGATCGCGGTTGCCGTACATGCCGATGTTCGCGTTGTCGAAGAAGCCATAGCTGCCGATGATGACCAGCCGCCCGGACGCCGGGGTGGCAGCCGGCTCAGCGGCCTGTGGCGCGCCATTCGGCTGCGGCGTGATCGTCAGCGCGACGCCGAACGGCTGCGGCCCGGGACGGTCGACGCCGGGGGCGTACCGCGGATGGCCGCTGTAGCGTGTCTGCGAATCGGTCTCGCCCCAGGTGTCCGGTCCCGTCAAGAGCAGGATCTCGCCCTTGACCCCGGGGATCTCGGCCCGCAGATGGCCCAGCGTCTGGACGAGCCGGAACGTCGTCGCCACGCCCTGCAGGCGGGCCACCGCGGGATGCGTGCCGTAGCCGTCGACAACGGTCACCGTGCGCAGATCCACGCCGGCCAGCGCGCTCTCGCGCGTCGGGGCCACGACGACGTCGTCCATCTGCCGGACGTTGTACCGCTCGGTCCACGCCTGCAGAGCGGCCGGCGTGTCGGGGCCGAAGAAACAGGCCAGCGCGCCGCCGCCGGCCAGGTAGTCATCCAGGAGCGCGAGCGTCGCCGCCGACGGTTCGAGTTTGGGGCCCGCCCAGACGACGAGCGCCGCATCTTCGGCCAGGCGCAGTCGTTGCGGCAGCACGAGCGCCCGCACGTCGTAGCCGGCGTCCTCGAGCAGCTCCGCCAGCACGGTCGCGCCGCCGCGATCGTCCAGGTCGAGGCGGACCTCGCCATGCCCGAGCATCCAGTAGACGACCGGCCGCGTGTCGGTCGCCAGCCGGTAGATCGCGCTGGCGAGCTGGCTCTCGTCGGGCTCCAGCAGGAAGCGGCGCCGCTCCTCGCAGACGAGCACGACCGTGCGCGCCGCGGCGATCCCATACTCCTGCACCACGTCGGGCTGGACGTCCGGATCGACGATGCGGTAGCGGAAACGCGCCGTGCGGTCGGCGAACGCCTGCAACGTTGCCTGGATCCCCTGCCGCGCGCCGTCGAGCTGCTGATAGAAGGCCACGGCCTCGACCGCCGGCGGCGGCAGCGTGCCGGGGCCATGGGGATCGGGTCGGGCGCGGTCCAACACGCCGAGGATGCGCTCGGTCTGGGGAGCCAGGCTGTAGAGCCGATCGGGCGTCAGATCGACTCGCAGCGGGCGGCGGACGGCCACCGCCTGCAGGAACACGGCGACGACCAGCACGCCGAGCACCGGCAGCCACGGCCCCGCGCGCCGGCCGGCGGGCAGGCGGCGGCCGGCCAGCACGGCCACCGCGGTCGCGAGCCCCACCGCGGTCAGCCCCGCGAAATAGACGACGTCGCGCGAGTCGATGATCCCGCCGGCGAAGCGCACGAAATGCTCGCCGAGCGCCAGTTCGGCCGCGATCGGAGCCAGGAAGTCTGGCAGATAAGGGGCGAACTGGCCGATCAGGAAGAGGCCGAGCGCGGCGGCGAAACCCAGGAAGTAGGCCGCGGCCTGGTGGCTGAAGAGCGCCGAGGCGACCAGACCCCAGGCGGCCACGGCGCCCGCGAGCAGGGACAGACCGACCAGCGCGGTCAGCAGAGGCTGCCACGACGGCTGGACCCGCGGCTCGGCCAGATGGCCCAGCGCCGCGGTCACCAGGAAGTAGAACGCCGTCCCGAGCAGGAGGACCTTCGCCACGGCGACCGCGGACAGCCATTTGCCGAGGATCCACCGGGCCTCGCTGACCGGCCAGCTCATGATCAGGTCGTAGCGCCCGCTGCGGTACTCGCCGCTCAGCAAACGCATGGTGACGGCCGGCAGCAGGAACACGAGGAAGAGGACGACGTAGCCGTAGAGCTTGTGGAAGATGCCCACGTGCAGATTGAGGAACACCGGCCGCCCGCTGCGCAGCGTGGCCAGGCTGGCGTCGGCGTAGCCGCTGACCAGCAGGTAATAGAAGAGCCCGCACAGGACCAGGAACGCCGCCGCGATGACCGGCGCCTGGGTGCTGGCGCAGAAGGCGCGCCATTCGCGCCGCGCGATGGACAGGACCTGTCTCACGGCAGTCCCTCCTGCGGCGAGGTCCGTGGCCGGTCGCGATCGCCGACCGCGCCCGGTCCGGCCGCGCCGAGATCGGCTCCGGTCAGGCGCAGGAAGAGGTCTTCGAGGGTCGGCCCGCGATCCTCGAGGCCCTGCAGCTTGCCCCCCGCGCGCAGCACCGACTCGACGAGGCGCGGCTTGATCTCCACCGGATTGCCGGCGATCGCGATCTCGGCGCCGCGATCGGTCAGGTGGACGCGATCCTCGCCCACGACCGCGGCCAGCGCCGCGGCGACGGCCTCGCGGTTGCCCTCCCAGGTCAGCAGCACCGTGGCCTGCCCGGCGGAGTCGACCAGGTTCTCCGCCCGCTCCTCGCCGACCAGCCGGCCGCGATCGAGGATCAGCACGCGCTCACAGATCTGACCGACCTCGGCCAGGATATGGCTGGACAGCAACACCGTCTTCTCGCCACGGAAGCCGCGGATGAGCTGGCGGATCTCGACGATCTGGTGCGGATCGAGCCCCGCGGTGGGCTCGTCGAGGATCAAGACGGGCGGGTCGCCCACCAGAGCCTGGGCCAGCCCGGCCCGCTGGCGGAAGCCGCGCGAGAGGTGGCCGACCAGGCGCTCGGCCACGCTGGCCAGGCCGCACCGCGCCATGACCTGCTCGACGTGGGCGCGGCGGTCGGGCCGCGGCACGCCCTTGAGCGCGGCGACGAAGTCGAGGAAATCGCGCACGGTGCCCTCGGTGTAGAGGGGCACCTGTTCGGGCATGAACCCGACGAGACGGCGCGCCGCGACCGGCTGCGCGACCACGTCCAGGCCGCCGAGGCGCACCTGGCCGCGGCCGGGCGCCAGGCTGCCGGTCAGGATCTTCATGCAGGTGGACTTGCCCGCGCCGTTGGGCCCCAGGAAACCGGTGATCTCGCCCTTGCCGACGTGGAAGCTGACGTCGTCGAGCGCAACGACCGTGCCGTACCGGCGCGTCAGATGGCGGACTTCTATCATGAGCTCTCCCGTGGCCGGCGGCGGCCGTCGCCCGGGATCAGGCTCCGACCGTCCAGCGCAACAGGGTCGCGCCCCAGGTGAATCCGGCGCCGAAGGCGCTCAGAACGACCAGGTCGCCGGGCTGCAGCACGCCCCGCTCCTGGTAAATATGCAGCGCCGAGGGGATCGTCGCACTCGTCGTGTTGCCGTAGCGGTCGATCGTCACGGCGACCTGCTCGTCGGTGAGCCCCACGCGCTTCTGCACCGCTTCGATGATGCGCAGGTTCGCCTGATGCGCCACGAACAGCTTGATCTGCTCGCCGCGCAGTCCGTTGCGCTCGAGGATGGCGCGCGTCGCGCCGGACATGCCCTTGACCGCGTACTTGAAGACCTCGCGCCCTTCCTGATGGATGTAGTGCATGCGCTTGGCCACCGTTTCTTCGGAGGCGGGATTCAGGCTGCCGCCGGCCGGCATGTAGAGGAACTTGGCCCCCTCGCCGTCGATGTGGTGGATATGGTCCAGGATGCCTTCGCGACCCGGGCCCATCCGCTCGACGACGACGGCGCCGGCGCCGTCGCCGAACAGGACGCACGTGTTGCGATCGCGCATGTCCATGATCGAGGACATGACTTCGGTGCCGATGACCAGCGCCTTCTTGACCGCGCCCGACTCGATCTGGGCGCGGGCGGCCTGCAAGGCGAAGATGAACCCGCTGCAGGCGGCCACGAGGTCGAAACCCCAGGCGTTCTTGCAGCCCAGCGCGTCCTGGATCAGGCAGCACGTGCTCGGGAACATCATGTCCGGCGTCACCGTGGGCACGACGATGAGGTCGATCTCCTCGGGCGCGACGCCGGCATTGGCCATGGCCTGGCGCGCGGCCAGGATGCCGTGGTGCGAGGCCGGCACGCCGGGCTCGCAGATGCGCCGTTCCCTGATGCCGGTGCGTTCGATGATCCAGGCGTCGTTGGTGTCGACGATCCGCTCGAGGTCTTCGTTGGTGACGACCTTCGCGGGGAAGGACATGCCGGTGCCGGTGATCCCGGCCGAAAAGAGCGTCCGTGCCGTCATGGCGTCCTTTCGGTTGTCGCGCGGCCAGGCGGCCGCCGGGCGCGCGGCCGGAAGACCGCCGCTGCGCAGGCTTGGCGCAAAGATCGGACGGCGACGCGAGAATGTCCAGAAACGGAAGGTCGTCGCGCGGCCAGCGCCCGCCGGAGTGCAGGAGCGGACCCCGCCGGCGGCGGGGGGCCCTCCTGGGCCCGCGGCGGGGGGCGGCCCCCAACACAACACAACGCCGACATAGGCGCGTAGCTATGTAACACGGTACCAGGCGCGGGC
>CAZJWO010000027.1:0-33754 GCA_964549735.1 uncultured Fibrobacteraceae bacterium
GGGGGCCCGGGATCTTCTTTTTCGTGCGCCGATATCCGCGCACTTGCCAGCCCGAGCTCGCGAGCACGCGCCTGGTGCCGGCGCGCGAGCGACGGCTGGGTCCGTTGCGCCTGGGCCGCGAACCTGCCCACATGCAACTGCGCCGGCGCAGCCGCAGCTTCTGGTCGCTGCTGGGCGATTTCGGCGTGGAGACCACGATCCTGCGCGTGCCGCTCACGTTTCCGCCGGAACGGTTCCGCGGCCGCCTGCTGGCGGCGATGTGCCTGCCGGATCTGCGCGGCACGCAAGGCACGTTCACGCACTTCGCCGCCGATGCTGGGGACGGCGGCGGCGAGATGACCGGCGGCGAGCGGCGCGCGCTGCGCCGCGCGGCCGACGGCGCGTGGGTCGGCGAGCTGCCGGGGCCGGATCGGCCCGACGGCCGGGGCGCCATGGAACTGCCGTTGCGTTGCGTGGTCGATCCGGACGCGCGGCGGGCCAGGATCGCGATCGGCGGCCAGACCGTCGCCTTGGGCGACGGGCAAGACTCGCCGTGGCTGCGCCTCGAGTTCCGGCACGGCCGCGTCGCGGTGCGCGGCATCGTCCGCTTGCGCGTCACGAGCTGGCGGCCCTTCGGACTCTACGCGACGCCGGTGAACATCGATCCCCAGCAGCCGGCGATGCCGATCAGCCAGCCGCCGACCTACGCGATGATGCTCGCGCGGCTGCACGGTCCGTACGCGACGCTGGGCCTGGCCGAGGATACATGGGCGCTGAACGAGGGGGTGCTCGACGAGGACGCCTTCCTGGCGCAGGTCTGGAGCATCCACGCCGAACGCGAGCGCCAGTGGTGGCACGCGCTGGACCGCCAGCCGCAGGGCGTCGTCGTCGCCGTGTTCGATGCGACCGACCGCGTCCAGCACACCTTCCTGCGTTTCCACGACGGGTCGCCGGCGGTCGCCGGCGCGGCGCGTCACGCCGAGGTCGTCCGCGACCTGTACCGGCGCGCCGACGATCTGGTGGGGCGCACGCGCGCGCGCCTCGGCGACGATGAATTGCTGCTCGTCATCTCGGACCACGGGTTCAAACCGTTCCGCCGCGCCGTGGACCTCAACGCCTGGTTCCGGCAGGAAGGCTACCTGTATCTCCACGGAGATCCCGAGCACGGCCCGCCGCCGCCGCTCGAGCCGGGCGAGACCGCCGCGGTCGAGCGCATCGACTGGTCGCGCACCCGCGCCTATGCCAGCGGATTGGCGGGATTCTACTTGAACCTGCAGGGGCGCGAGTTCGCCGGTTGCGTGCCGCCACGCGAGGCGCCGGCGCTGCGCCGCGAGCTGATGGACCGCCTGCGCGGCCTGCCGGACCCCGCCGGCGGCGTCGCCATCGCCGAACTGTGGGCCAGCGCCGACGTCTACCGCGGACCATACCGCGACGAGGCGCCTGACGTGATCGTGGGCTATCATGCCGGGTGGCGCGCCGACTGGGACATGGCCACGGGCGCGGTGACCGGGCAGGTCTTCCGCGACAACGACCGCCCCTGGTCGGCCGATCACTGCATCGATCCGCGGCAGGTGCCGGGCGTGCTCTTCAGCAACCGCCGCCTGCGCGGCGACGGCGCCGGCCTCGTCGATCTGGCGCCGACCATCCTGGACTGCTGCGGCGTGGCCGCGCCGGCGCACATGCACGGGCGCAGCCTGCTCGGCGAGGCCCACACATGAGAAGACATCGCCTGCACCGCCTGGGCCTGGCCGCGGCCGCCGTCGCGCTGATCGGCGCCGTGGCGGCCGGCGGCGCCCTGGCCGCCAAGGTCGTCGTGCTCGGCTTCGACGGCATGGATCCGCGGCTGGTGGACGAGTACCGCGCCCAGGGCTTCCTGCCCACCTTCGACCGCGTGCTGGCGCACGGCGGCGCCCTCGTGCCGCTCGGCACGACGATCCCGCCGCAGTCCCCGGTCGCCTGGTCCACCTTCTCGACCGGCCTGGATCCCGGCGGCCACGGCATCTTCGACTTCATCCACCGCAATCCGGCCACGCTCGTGCCCTACCTCTCGATCAGCGAGGCGAGCGCGCCCTCGGAGTTCTGGGGCGTGGGCGGCTGGCGTATTCCGCGCGGCGGCGGCAGCCTGCGCAACCTGCGCCAGGGCACGGCGTTCTGGCAGCTGCTGGACAACGCGCGCGTGGACATGACCGTCTTCAAGATGCCGGCCAACTTCCCGCCGGTCGCCACCAAGGCCCGCTCGCTCAGCGGCATGGGCACGCCCGACATCCAGGGCACGTACGGGCAGTACACGTACATCACCGACGATCCCCTGGCGTCGCGCGACCTCTCCGGCGGCGCCCTGCGCTCGGTCTACCTGGTCGACGGCCGCTGCCGGACGTTCCTCGAGGGGCCGGTCAACATCTACCGCGAAGGCAGGCCCCACAGCGAGGTGCCGGTCGACGTGACGGTCGACCGGCAGACCGGCGCGGCGCTCGTCGAGCTGGCCGGCCGCCGCTTGCTCTTGCAGGAAGGCGAGTGGAGCGACTGGGTGACGCTGGAGTTCCGGCTCGTGCCGCTCTTCAAGACGGTGCGCGGCATCGTGCGGCTGTACCTGATGGAGACGGCGCCGTTTCTGCGCCTGTACGTGACGCCCGTGCAGATCGACCCCGCCGCGCCGGAGATGCCCATCTCCACGCCCGGCGGCTACGCGCGCGAGCTCGCCCGCGACCTCGGACCGTTCTACACGCAAGGTCTACCTGCCAACACGAAGGCGCTCGAGGAAGGCGTCTTCACGGACGAGGACTACCTCTCGCAATCGGATCAGGTGTTCCAGGAGCGCAAGCGGCAGCTCGCCCACGAACTCGACCGCTTCGTCGCGCTGCCGGCCGGATTCCTCTTCTTCTACTTCAACTACCCCGACCAGGATTGCCACATGTTCTGGCGCGGCATCGATCCCTCGTCGCCGATGCACGCGACCTGCGCGGAGCAGCACCGCGGCCGCATCCGCGACGTCTACCATTCGCTGGACGCCGTGCTGGCGGGAGTCCTCGCCGCGGTGGGCGACGAGGCGCTCGTCATGGTCGTCAGCGACCACGGCTTCGCCGCGTACCGGCGGAGCTTCCACGTCAACACCTGGCTCCTGGAGAACGGCTACCTGGCCCTGGCGCCCGGCGTCGCGCAGGGCGAGGTCAGCTTCCTGGTCGGCATCGACTGGTCGCGCACCCGGGCCTACGCGATCGGCATCAACGCCCTGTACCTGAACCTGCAGGGTCGCGAGCAGCAAGGCATCGTGACGCCCGGAGCGGAGGCCGACGCGCTGCTGGCCGAGCTGCAGGCCGGCCTGGCCGGCGCCATCGATCCCGAATTGCAGGTGCCCGGCATCAAGTACGTGTACCGCGCGGATGCGGTCTACACCGGCCCGCACGCCGCCAGCGGTCCCGACCTCGTCCTGGGCTACCATCGCGGCTGGCGGGGCAGCAACGAGTCGGCGCTCGGCGAGGTCCCGCCGGCCGTCTTCACGGACAATCTGCAGAAATGGAGCGGCGACCACTGCCAGGCCCATGACGAGGTGCCCGGCATCCTGCTTTCGACGCAGCCGCTGACGGTCGCCGATCCGACGCTGGCCGACATGGCGCCGACGATCCTGCGCCGGTTCGGGGTCGAGCCGCCGCCCGCGATGACCGGGCGCGATCTGCTGGCGCGGCCGCCGGCCGGACGGTGACCGCGGGGCGCGTCGTTGCGGGGTGACGCTCGCCGCGGCGCGCACAAGGAGATGGACATGTTCGGTGGACCGCGTATCAAGCTCGACCGGGACCTGCTGGCGCGCGCCGCGCGCGTCAGCAAGGTCGCCGGCTACGCGTCGGTCGAGGAGTTCGTCGCGCACGTGCTGGAGCGCGAGCTGGACAAGCTCGACCACGACGGCGCGAGCCTCGAGGAGATCCGCAAGCGCATGCAGGGGCTGGGGTACATCGCATGACCGCGCTGCTGCAGGCGGCGACGCGCGCCGCCGATCTACTCCTGCGGCCGGTCGCGGGCCAGCCCACGTTGGCGCTCGCCCTGGCCGCCGCGCTGTTCGGCGCGCTGGCGGTCCTGCTGTTCAAGCTGGCCACGCCGCAGAGACGCCTCGGCGCGGCGCGCAGCCTTCTGATCGGCCGCCTGCACGAGGCGGCCCTCTACCAGACGAGTCTATCCGTCATCTTCCGCGTGCAGGGCCGCCTCGTGGCGGCCAACCTGCGTTACGTGGCGTTCGCGCTGCCGGGCCTGGCCGCGCTGCTGGTGCCGCTGCTGCTGGTGCTGCCGCAGCTGGACGTCCGCTTCGGCCGCCGCCCGCTCGTGGTCGGCGAAACGGCCCTGGTCGTTGTCGAGCCGGCCGCCGACGCGGCGCGGGCAGCCACGCCGGCGCTGAGCGTCGGGCCCGGGCTGCAGGTCGAGTCGGGACCCCTGCGGCGGCCGGACACCGGTGAACTCTTCTGGCGGCTGCGTGCCGCGGCGCCCGGCTGGCACGAGGTGCGGCTGGACGTCGGAGCGGCGGCGATGGCGCTGCCGGTCCCGGTGGCCGTGCCCGGGCTGCCGGCCGTGACCCGGGCCTGGCATAAAGACGCCTGGCGTCAGGCGCTGCGCGATCCGGCGGGCGAACCGCTGGCGAACCGCTCCGAGGTCGCGCGCGTGCGCATCGAGATGCCCGCGCGGGAATCGCGGCTGCTGGGCTGGCGCGCGCACTGGCTGGTCGTCTTCACGCTCGTCGCGCTGGTCGTGGGGCTCCTGTTGCGCCGCCCGCTGCGGGTCGAACTCTGAAGGCCTTTTGCTCGCGGCGGTCGTTCCCGGATCATCCGGGCTGCTAGTCGACGTAGCCGAGCGAGCGCAGCTGCCGCCTGATCGCGGCGTCGACGGCTGGGTCGTCCGCGACCTCGGGCGGCGGCGCCGGCGCCAGGGTCGCGTAGGACGCGATGCGGTTGGCCTCGAGGTAGCGCACGAACGCCTCGCCCGGAGCCGACAGGCCCTCGCTCAGGATGCGCCCCGGCATCTCGCGGCTCGGCGGCAGCCCCAGCAATGCCAGCACCGTGGGCGCGACGTTGAGCACGAACGTCGTGTCGAAGCGCGAACCCGGCGCGTAGAGCGGGCTGCGCACGATGAGCACGCCCTCGGCGCGATGCTCGGCCGTGCCGCCGCGCATCGAGCCGGCGCGATCGCGGCGCGGGCCGTAGAAGCCATGGTCCGACACGACGACGATGTTCGCGTCGGCGGGCAGCAGGGGGATCAATTCGCCCAGCCAGCGATCGACCAGTTCGTAGTAGCCCGGCACGATGCGGCCGTAGAGCGCGCGATCCTCCGCGCTCTGCTCGGGGCCGTCGCCGGGATGGTAGTACTTCCAGTAGCGGTGGCTGACCATGTCCGGGCCGCGGAAATAGACCGCGAAGAGATCGTACGCGCCGCTGGCGAGCAGATGCTTGGCGGTGGCCAGGTAGGTCAGATCGCCGGCCATGACCAGGCGCAAGTGCAGCAGATGCGGATCCTCCACGTCGCGCAGCAGGTCTTCCGGAGCGTCGGGCAGGACCACGCGCAGCAGCTCGAGCGGCAGGTCGCGGTGATCGACGGTCAACGCGGCCAGTTCCGCCGTGAGGCCCGCCGGTCGGACCATGCCTTCCGGGTTGCGGTTGCCGGCCGTGGTGAACGTGACGTGGTCGCTGACCATGACCCCCTCGATCTCGCGGGCCGGGAAGGTGACCCACCAGCCGATCACGCAGCTGCGCAGGTTCGCGGCGCCGGCGATGTCCCACAACGCCGGCGCGCGCCAGTCGGCGGCCGAGGCCAGGATGTCGTACCCGTCGCCGCGCTGCTTGACGAATCCGCCGACGCCGTGCTGGTCGGGCTCCAGGCCGGTGGCGATGCTGGCCCAGATCAGCGGCGATTTCTCGAGCGGGACGAAGCTCAAGCAGACCCCGCTGGCGCCCTCGGCCTGCAAGCGCGCGAACGTCGGCGCGCGGCCGGCGTCGATCAGCGGCGCGAGCACCTGCCAGTCCAGCGCGTCGACGCCCAGGATCACCGCGCCGCGTGCGGCTGGCATGGCGGGCTTCTCGGCGCGGCCGCCGCAGCCGCCGGCCGCCAGGGCGAGCGTCGCCGTCAGGATCGCGAGTATGGGCGGCAGCGGACGGTTCGAGCGGCTCGGCTGGCGGTAGGGCGTCATGACGAATCCTTCCCGGAGTACGGCGGTGCACACGCCGGCATGATAGACGCAGCGGATGCGGTAGGCAACGCGGCGGACAACGCTTGCGCGGCTGCTAGCGATCGCGCATCATGCCGCTGCGGCGGCCGCCGGCCGCCGCGCACCGCCCACCGGAGGCAGCACGACATGATCGACCGCTACGCCACCGCGGAGATGTCCGCGATCTGGTCCGACACGGCCCGCTTCGGCCACTGGCAGGAGATCGAGATCGTCGTCTGCGAGGTTCGCGCCGAGCGGGGGGAGATCCCGCGCGACGCGGCTCGCGCGATCCGCGAACGGGCCGCTTTCGACACCGCGCGCGTGCTGGAGATCGAGCGCACCGTCCAGCACGACGTCATCGCGTTCCTGACGAACCTGGCCGAGCACATCGGCCCGCAGAGCCGCTTCGTGCATCAGGGCCTGACCAGCAGCGACGTGCTCGACACCGCGTTCGCGCTGCAGATCAAGGCGGCCGGCGGCGTGCTCGTGGCGGCGACCGAGGCGCTGGTCGCCGCGGTCACCGCCAAGGCGGTGGCGCATCGCGACACGGTCATGATCGGCCGCAGCCACGGCATGCACGCCGAACCGACCACCTTCGGGCTCAAGCTGCTGGTCTACCGCGAGGCGTTGCGGCGCGGCCTCGTGCGGCTGCGGGCCGGCATCGCCGAGTGCAGCTATGGCAAGCTGTCCGGCGCCGTCGGCACGTTCGCGCACCTGGAGCCGACGCTCGAAGTCGAGGTCTGCCGGCGGCTGGGGCTGCGGCCGGCGCCGGTCTCGACGCAGATCCTGCAGCGCGACCGCCACGCGGGGTTCCTCGCCGCGGTCGCCCTGCTCGGCGCCACGCTCGAGCAGATGGCCGTCGAGATCCGCAACCTGCAGCGCACCGACGTGCACGAGGTCGAGGAGCCCTTCGGCAAGGGCCAGAAGGGCTCGAGCGCCATGCCGCACAAGAAGAACCCGATCACCGCCGAGAAGATCACCGGCCTGGCCCGCCTGCTGCGCGGCTACGCGCACACCGCCATGGAGAACGTCGCCCTTTGGCACGAGCGCGACATCAGCCACAGCTCGGTCGAACGCATCATCTTCCCCGATGCCTGCCACGCGCTGCACCACATGCTCCTGAAGATGCGCTGGCTCATCGAGGGGCTGGTCGTCTTCCCCGAGCAGATGCTCGCCAACCTGCACAAGGTGCGCGGCATGGTCTTCAGCCAGCCGGTGTTGCTGGCCTTGACCGACGCCGGAGTCAGCCGCGAGGACGCCTACGCCTGGGTGCAACGTTGCGCCCTGCGCGTCGGGGACGAGGACCTGACCCTGCGCGACGCGCTGGCCGACGATCCGGACATCGCCGCCCGCCTGGACGCCGCCGCTCTGGATCGCTGCTTCGATCTGGCGCACCAGTTGCGGCAGGTGCCGGCGATCTTCGCCCGCGTGCTCGCACCGGACGGCGACCGTTGAACCGCGGGGGCGGCCGGAACGGCCACGTCCCCCCGCCGAGCGGCCGCTCCGGAGGTTGACCGCGCCACGGCGGCGGCGCTATTTTGGGCGCGCCATGTTACAGGCCATCCGCATTCGACTCTTACGCCGCTTGGGCAAGACGTGACGGCGCCGCGCAGGCTCCCGGTCCGGGGAGTCAAGTCCGTCACGGCGATCCGCGACGTCGACGGCCCGCGGCCGTCGTCGCCGGGCATCGTAGCCCGGCGTACTGCGGCCTTCCCCGCCACCGCACCGCCCGTACCGACCGCACCGCCCCGCGGTCGGCGTTTCCGTGCACCCGCAACGAAAGGACAGCGGCCGTGAAGAATTTCTTCGCCTCCCGCGTTGGCATCGTCGTCGCCGGTCTGATCATCGGCGGCTTCGCGGCAGTGCTGCAGAAGCTCGGCAATCCGGGCAACATGGGCCTCTGCATGGCCTGCTTCGAGCGCGACACGGCCGGCGCGCTCGCCCTGCACCGGATCGGCGCGCTGCAATACGTGCGGCCCGAGATCATCGGCATCCTGCTCGGCGCGGTCGTCGCCGCCCGGCTGCGCGGCGAGTTCCGGGGGCGCGGCGGTTCGGGCACGGTCGTGCGCTTCTTCCTGGGCGCGTTCGCGATGATCGGTGCGCTCGTGTTCCTGGGCTGTCCGTGGCGGGCGTTCTTGAGGCTGGCCGGCGGGGACGGCAACGCGTTGCTGGGCGTCCTGGGGCTCGCGGTCGGCGTGGGCATCGGCGCGTACTTCCTGAAGCGCGGCTACAGCCTGGGCCGGTCGCGTCCCGCGGAGGGGCCGGCGCCGGCGTGGCTGCTGCCGGCCGCGACAGCCGGGCTGCTGGTTCTGACCCTCGCCGGATTCGGCAAGCTGGCGCCGGACGTCGTCGACGGCAAGATCGCCGCGCATGCGCCGCTGTGGTGGAGCCTGGCGGCGGGCCTGGTGATCGGCGCGATCGCCCAGCGCAGCCGCTTCTGCACCATGGGCGCGCTGCGCGACCTGTTCATCGTGCGCGACGTGCACCTGTTGACCGGCGTGCTGGCCTTCACCGCGGCGGCCCTGGTCTTGAACCTCGCCTTCGGGCAGTTCAAGGCCGGCTTCACCGGGCAGCCGATCGCCCACACCCAGGCGCTCTGGAACGCGCTCGGCATGGTGCTGGCGGGCCTCTGCTTCGTGCTCGCGGGCGGCTGTCCGGGCCGGCAGCTGATCCTGGCCGGCGAAGGAGACACCGACAGCGCGGTGTTCGTGCTCGGCATGTTCGCCGGCGCGGCCTTCGCGCACAATTTCGCGCTGGCGAGCAGCGGCCAGGGCGTGGGTCTGCACGGTCCGGCCGCCACGATCATCGGCCTCGGTTTCTGCCTCGCGGTGGCGATCGCGATGACGAAGCGACGTTTCGTTCCGGGAGGTCCGTTGTCATGAGCGACAAACAGGTCGATACCCGGGGACTGAGCTGTCCCCAGCCCGTGGTCCTGGTCATGCGGGAGATCCAGGCCGGCACCGACCGCTTCGACGTGCTGCTCGACAGCGAGGTGGCGTGCGAGAACGTGCGGCGACTGCTCGGCAGCAAGGGTTTCGGCGTCCAGGAGGAGCAGACCGCCGAACTCACGGTGCTCCATGCCCGGCGCAGCTAACGTGGGGCGGCACGACGCGCCGCCGGGCGACGGCGTCGTCTACCTCGACAACGCGGCCACGTCCTGGCCCAAGCCGCCCGGCGTCGTCGCCGCTGTCGTGCACTACTTGCAGGAGATCGGGGCGAACCCCGGGCGCTCCGGCCATGCGCGCGCCGTCGCCGCGGGCCGCCTGGTGTTCGAGGTCCGCCAACGCGTGGCGACCCTCTGCGGCTTGCGCCAGCCGATGCGCGTGATCCTCGGCCCCAACGCCACCTGGGGCCTGAACCTCGCGATCGCCGGCCTGCTGCGGGCCGGCGACCACGTCGTGGTCTCGGGGCTGGAGCACAACTCGGTCATGCGCCCGCTGCAGGCCTTGAGCGACGCCGGCACGATCCGCGTGAGCGTCGTGGCGCCGGAGCCGGACGGGCGGGTGACAGCGGCGCAGGTCTCGGCGGCGATGACCGACGCGACGGCGCTGGTCGCCGTCACCCACGCCTCGAACGTCAGCGGCGCCGTGATGCCGGTCGCGGCGATCGGCGCGGCGTGCCGTGCCCGCGGCGTGCCGCTGCTGGTCGACGCGGCGCAGTCGGCCGGCGTCATCGACATCGACCTCGCTCGCGACGCGATCGACCTGCTCGCGTTCACGGGCCACAAGGGTCTGCTGGGCCCGACCGGCACCGGCGGGTTGGTGCTCGGCGACGCCTTCGACCACACGCGGCTGCGGCCGCTCGTGTTCGGCGGCACCGGCAGCCGCTCGGACAGCTTGCAGCAACCGGAGGTGCTACCCGACCGTTTCGAGAGCGGCACCCTGAACGTCGCCGGCCTGGCCGGCCTGGCCGCGGGGTTGGCCTGGCTGCAGGACGAAGGGGGAGGCCCGGCGGCGCTCGGGGCGCGCGAACTCGCCTTGCGGGATCTCTTCGTGCAGCAAGCCCAGGTGGCGGTGCCTGGTTTCCAGCCGCTCGGCCCGCTCGGCGGCCCCAGGACCGGGGTCGTCAGCTTCCGGGTGCGCGGCTGGCCGGTCGGCGGACTGGCGGAGCGCCTGGCCGAGGAGCACGGCATCCTCGGCCGCCAGGGCTTGCATTGCGCGCCGCTGGCCCATCGCCACCTGGGGACCTTTCCCGAGGGCGCGCTTCGTTTCGGTTTCGGGCCCTACAACACCGAGGCCGATGTCGATCGCGCCGTGAACGCCATCGCCGCCGTTTCGCGCGGAAAGCCGCCGCCATGAGCGCCTGGTACATCCTCTTCTTCTCGACCCATCACGCGCTGTGGGCCGAGTCGGTCCTCACTGCGGCGGGGTTCGCGCCGCGGGTCGTCGCCGTGCCGCGCGATCTGAGCAGCGACTGCGGCTACTGCGTGCGATCGACGGCCGAACGCCCCCAGGACATCGCCGCCGTCCTGCAGGCGGCGGGCGTGGAGTTCGACCGCATCGAGGCGCGCTAGCTACATCGCCGGCTTCCCGCTTTTTGTTTCCCGCGCCAGGCGTTACATTGACGACCGCGCACGCTGCTGTCTCATCGGACCGCCTGCCGCCGGGGGTGCGTTTGTACGCAAGTGACAAGAGCTTTTCAGCGGTGCCCGTCCAGACCCAGGACGACGATCAACTCGCCCGCTTCCTGCGCCAGCACGGCCTGACGCTCGCCGTCGCCGAAGCGCGCCGGGTCGCCGACCTGCTCGGCCGCGAGCCGACGCTCGCCGAGATGACCCTCTTCGACACGATGTGGAGCGAGCACTGCTCCTACAAGAGCAGCCGGCCGTACCTCAAGAAGCACCTGCCGGCCGACGCCAGCAACGTGATCATCGGGCCGGTGCAGGACGCCGGCATCATCGACTTCGGCGAGCACGCCGGCCGGCGCTGGGGCATCATCATCGCCCACGAGAGCCACAACCATCCCAGCCAGGTCATGCCGGTCGAGGGGGCGGCGACCGGCATCGGCGGCATCGTGCGCGACGTGTACTGCATGGGCGGCGAGGTCATCGCGGTCGCCGACCCGCTGCGTTTCGGCTGGCCGCTGCCCGAGCACGATGCGGACCCCGACAGCCGGCATCGGCGCGACATCGCCCGCGAGGTCGTCACCGGCATCTGGGAGTACGGCAACGCCATCGGCGTGCCGAACCTGGGCGGCGACGTCTACTTCCACCGCAGCTTCGACGAGAACTGCCTGGTCAACGTGGTCGCGGTCGGGCTGGTCGATCAGGCGCACATCACGCACAGCCGTGTGCCGCGCGAAGCGGCCGACGAGCCGTACGATCTGATCCTCGTCGGCAAACCCACCGACTGGTCCGGCATGGGCGGCGCGGCCTTCGCCTCGGCCACGCTCGATGCGGCGGCCGCGACCGAGAACAAGGGCTCGGTGCAGACGCCCGATCCGTTCCTCAAGCGCATCCTGACCGTCGCGAACCGCGCCGCGCTGGCGCGCTGCCGCGAGCTGGGCGCGGTGGTCGGCTTCAAGGACCTCGGCGCCGGCGGCGTCGCGTGCGTGACGAGCGAGCTGTGCGACAGCGGCGGCTTCGGCTGCGACGTCGACCTGGCGAGCGTGCACCAGATCGCCGACCTGCCGGCCCGCGTCTGCGCCTGCAGCGAGACGCAGGAGCGGTACGGCCTCGCCGTGCCGGCGCGCGTGGCCGACGAGATCTTGAAGATCTATAACGACGACTTCGCCCTGCCCATGGTCTACGACGGCGCCTGCGCGCGGCGCATCGGCCGGGTCACCGTCGAGCGGCGCTACGTGCTGCGCCACGGCGCGCGCATCCTGGCCGACGCGCCGATCGAGACGATCACCGAGGGCATCCGCTACGACCGGCCGCTCGAGGCTCCGCAGCGCCCGCCCGTGCCGGCAGACCAGCGGCTGCCCGAGGCGCCGGTCGCGGACATCGGCCGCGAGTGGATCGCGCTAATGGGCCATCCCAACGTCGCCAGCCGCGAGTACCTCTACCGGCACTATGATCCGGAGGTCCAGGCGGCGACCATCCTGCGCCCCGGCGAGGCCGATGCCGGGGTCTGCGCGCCGCTTCCCGGCTGCTCGCGGGCTGTCGCGCTGACGTGCGACGGCAACCCGCTGCTCGGCCTGGCCGATCCCTGGCAGGCTGGCGCGCGGGCGGTCGTCGAGGCCTGCCGCAACGTGGTCTGCGTGGGCGGCGAGCCGGCGACGATCACCGACTGCCTGAACTTCGGCAACCCCGAGACGCCGCGCGCGATGTGGGAGTTCGCCGAGAGCGTGCGCGGCATCGGCGACGCCTGCCGGGGCCTGGGTCGGCTCTCGGCGCGCGGCGAACCGCTGCCGGTCGTTTCGGGCAACGTCAGCTTCTACAACCAGGCCGCCAGCGGCCGCTCGGTCGCCCCGTCGCCGATCGTCGCCTGCGTCGGCGTGGTCGACGACTACCGCCGTTGCCGCAGCCAGTTCTTCAAGAACCCCGGCGATCGCCTCTACCTGGTGGGCCGCCCGAGCCGCGAGCTGGGCGCCAGCCTGTACCTCGAGGCCGGGCTGCAGGCCGGCCGGCCCGCGGTGCCGGACCTGGACTTCGCCGCGGTGCGCAAGGAGCTGGCCGCGGTCCTGTCGATCGTGCGGGCCGGGCTCGCCAACGCCGTGCACGACATCGCCGACGGCGGCCTCGCCGTCGCGCTGGCCGAGATGGCGGTCGGGCTCGAGGGGCGCCCCCGCCTGGGCGCGCGCATCGCCGTGCCGGCCAGCCTGGCCGACCTCACGCTGCGCGAGATCCTCTTCAGCGAGGCGGGCGGCTTCGTGCTGAGCTGCCCGGCCACGAGCTGCGGCGACGTCGAGAAGCTGCTCGCCTTCGCCGGCTGCCGGTGGTGGCCGCTGGGCGAGGTCACGACCGCGCCCGAGTTCACGGTCAGCGGGCCGGGCGGCCAGGCGGTCTCCGTCGCGGTCGACGACCTGGCGCGCGCCTGGCAAGGCGCCTTGCCCGCGATCTTCGGCGGCGAGCAGGCCGCGCGGGCCGTGCCGCCGCCGCCGGCGCCGCTGGCGGCGAGCGAAGTGCCGGCGCAGCCGGGGCCGGCGGTCCTGCGGGGTCGCGCGCCCCAGCTGGCGGTGCTGCAACTGCCGGGCGTCAACTGCGAGGAGGAATCGGCCCGCGCCGTGACGCTCGTCGGCGGGCGGGCCGAGGTCTTCCGCTGGACGCGTCCGGCCGCCGAACTCGCGCGCTGCGACGGATTCTTGATTCCGGGCGGATTCAGCTATCAGGACCGCGTCCGCGCCGGCGCGGTCGCGGCCAAGGATCCGCTGCTGGAGGTATTGCGCGCGGCGGCGGACCGCGGCAAGCCCATCCTCGGCATCTGCAACGGCTGCCAGGTGCTCGTCGAGAGCGGCATCGTGCCGGGGCTGCAGCCGGGCGCGGTCGAGGTCGCGTTGGCCGCAAACCGGATGCCGGGCCGCCGCGGCTACTACACGCGCTGGGTCGGCGTCGCGCCCGTGCCCGGCAGCCGCTGCGGTTTCCTGGCCGGCGCCGAGCCGCTCTTCCCGCTGCCGATCGCGCACGCGGAGGGCCGCTTCACGCACGAGGACCCCGCGTTCTTCGCGCGGCTCGAGGCGGCCGGCCTGCTCGCGTTGCGCTACGTCGGCCTCGAGGAAAGCGCGGTCGAAACGGACGGCTTCGCCGTCAATCCCAACGGTTCGCTGCGGGGCGCGGCGGGCCTGACCAACCCGGGCGGCAACGTGCTGGCCCTCATGCCGCATCCGGAGCGTGCGCTCCTGCTGCGCATGGTGCCGGAGGATCTGCCGCACGCCTGGGGACTCCTGCGCCGCCGGGCCGCGGCCGACGCCGCGCGCCTCGAGGCGGCCGGACCGGGCTGGCGCCTGCTGCGGCGCCTCGTGGAGCTGTGCTGATGTCCAACGCGGGATCGCAAGCGATGGTCCAGACGACCCTGCTGACGGCGCACAAGGGCGTCGACCTGCACGCCGCGACAGCCGTGCGCGTGATGCAACGGCGGCTCGCCGGCGGCGAGGCGCTGCGGGCGCTCTACCGCTGCGAGTTGCACACGTTCACCGCGCCGGCGGGCCGCCAGCTGGCCGCCGAACTGCTCGCGCGCGGTCGCTACTACAATCCCAACAAGCACCACTTCGGCCATTTCGAGCTCGCGCCGCCGGCGGGCGACTGGCACGACCCGGCGGCGCTGCGCGGCGGCGACCTGCCGGACGCCTGGCCCGGCCGGCCCGTCGGCAGCGATCTGCAGCCCTTGCCGGCGGATCTCGCCGTGCGTTTGCTGGGAGGAGAGGCGCCAGCCGGGTGCCTCGCCGTGGACGTGGTGAGCCTGCCGCTGGGCGAGCCGCCACCGGTGCTCTCGGGCGTGGTCTGGCGCTTGATCCTGGCCGGCGACCGGCCCGATCCGCGCCGGCTGGCCGAGCGGCTGGCCGTCACCCGCAGCGGCGACCAGGGCCTGCTGCTCAATCCCCATCAGCAGGGGTGGCTCATCGCGGTGCGGACGGCGGCGACGACCGCGCCCTGAGCGGCGAATCGCAAGGCGGCGCGAACGGAGCGCGCAGCAAGGAGCCTTCATGAGCGAGCACCCGTACTGGCGCGAGGAATGCGGCGTGGTCGGCATCGCCGGCGTGGCCGGCGCGGCCGAACTCGCCAGCCTGGCGCTGCACGCGCTGCAGCACCGCGGCCAGGAATCGGCGGGCATCACGGTCTCGGACGGCCTGCGGCTGGCGACCCACAAACGTATGGGTCTGGTCGCCGACATCTTCGACGAGACCCTGCTCAAGGGGATGCCCGGCACCTTCGCCATCGGCCACGTGCGGTACAGCACGAGCGGCAGCAGCAGCCTCATCAACGCGCAGCCGATCCAGGTCGCCAGCCATCGCGGCGCGATGAGCCTGGCGCACAACGGCAATCTCGTCAATGCGCCGCAGCTGCGGCGCGCGATGGAGCAGGCCGGTTCGATCTTCTCGACGACGAGCGACAGCGAGGTCATCCTGCACCTGCTGGCCCGCGATGGTTCCGCGACGCTCACCGAGGCGCTGCTCGAGGTGCTGCCGCGGCTGCAGGGCGCCTACAGCCTCGTCGTGCTGACCGGCGACGAGCTGCTGGCCGCGCGCGATCCGCTGGGGTTCCGGCCGCTCTGCCTCGGCCGCTTCCAGGACAGCTACGTGATCGCCAGCGAGAGCTGCGCGTTCGACATCATCGGCGCCCGCTACCTGCGCGACATCGAGCCCGGCGAGCTGGTCAGCCTCGGGCGCGGCGAGCTGGTCAGCCGCCGCCTGGCGCCGGCCGTCGCGCAGCGGCGCTGCGTCTTCGAGCACGTCTATTTCTCGCGCCCCGACAGCCTCGTCTTCGGCACGAGCGTCGAACGGGCCCGCCGCCGCAGCGGCGAGATCCTCGGGCGCGAGGCGCCGGCCGACGCCGACCTGGTGACCGCGGTACCGGACAGCAGCAACACCGCCGCCCTCGGCTACGCGCGCGCGACGGGTCTGCCGTACGAGCTCGCCCTGATCCGCAACCATTACATCGGCCGCACCTTCATCTCGCCGGCGCAGCAGGTGCGCGACATGTCCGTGCGCATCAAGTTCAACCCGGTCGGCGAGATCCTCGACGGCAAGCGCGTCGTCGTGGTCGACGACTCCATCGTGCGCGGCACGACCATGCGCAAGCTCGTCAAGCTGATCCGGGGCGCCGGCGCGCGCGAGGTCCACCTGCGCATCGCCTCGCCGCCCGTGACCAACCCCTGCTTCTACGGCATCGACACGCCGGTGCGCAAGGAACTGATCGCCAGCAGCCACTCGGTCGCCGAGATCGCCGACTACCTGCGCGTCGACAGCCTGCACTACCTGAGCCTCGCGGGGCTGCTCGAGGCGACCGGCGAGGCCGACAAGTACTGCAACGCCTGCTTCACGGGCGACTACCCGGTGCCCTTCGACACCGAGCCCCAGAAGGACCTCTTCGACCGCGAGGCTGGCGGCGTCGAAGTGATCCTGCGCCCGCGGCCGAGCGGCCCGCCAGGCGCCGCGACCGGCGAACCGGGCGCGGGAGATCCGGCATGAGCGAGGGCCGCGCCGAAGCCTGGTCGCCGGACCCTCGCTTCGCCGACCCCGCGGTGCTGAGCCACGTCCTGGAGCGGCGCGTGCTGCCGCTGGTCGGCCGCCCCGGGCGATACCTCGGCGGCGAACTGGGCGCCGAGCCGCCGTCGCGCTGGCGGCGGGAGGGCTGCAACGTCCTGCTCTGCTTTCCGGACGCCTACGAGATCGGCATGTCCCACACCGGACTGCGCATCCTCTACACGGTGCTCAACGCGCGCGACGACACGTACTGCGATCTCGCGTTCGCCCCCTGGCCGGATCTCGAGGCGCTCATGCGCCGCGAGCGTCTGCCGCTGTACGGCCTGCAGGCGCGCCGCCCGGCGCGCCGCTACGATATGCTGGGCTTCTCGCTGGGCTACGAACTCTGCTACACGAACATGCTGAGCATGCTCGCGCTGGCCGGCGTCCCGCTCCGCTCGGCGGCGCGCGGCGAGGGCGACCCGCTCGTCGTCGCCGGCGGCGCCTGCGCCATGAACCCCACGGTCATGGGTCCCTTCTGCGACGTCATGCTGCCGGGCGACGGCGAAGAGGCGATCGGCGAGCTGGCCGGGATCGTGGCGGCAGGGCGCGCGGGCGGGCGCTCGCGCGCCCAGATCCTGGCGCAGGCGCGCCAGCTGCCGGGCGCCTGGTGGCAGGATGCGCCCGGGCCGGTCAAGGCGCGCGTGCTGGCCGACCTGAACCGCGTGCCGTTGCCGCGCGACATCGTGCCGGCGATCGAGATCGTGCATGACCGTCTGGCGATCGAGGTCATGCGGGGCTGCGCGCGCGGCTGCCGCTTCTGCCAGGCCGGCATGATCCAGCGGCCGGTCCGCGAACGCGACGTGGCGCCGGTCGTTGCGGCCGCGCAGGATGCGGTGCGCAGCGCGGGTTTCGGAGAGGTCGGCCTGTTGTCGCTGTCGACGAGCGATTACTCCGGCCTGGGGGCGACGGCCGCGGCCCTGCGCGCGTCGCTCGCCGCGGCGCATACCAACCTCGTGCTGCCGAGCTTGCGCATGGACGCGCTGGACCCGGCAGTGCGGTCGGAGGTGAGCCGCGAGCGGCCCGCCAGCGTCACGTTCGCTCCGGAAGCCGGCACCCAGCGGCTGCGCGACGTCATCAACAAGCAGCTCACCGAGGCGGACATGCTGCGCGCGGCCGCGCAGGCCTTCGCCGCGGGCGTCAAGAAGGTCAAGCTGTATTTCATGCTCGGCCTGCCGACGGAAACGGACGCCGACCTCGCCGGCATCGCGGACCTGACCTCGCGCGTGGCCGCGGTCGCGCCGCGCGGCGGCGTGCAGATCACGGTCTCGATCTCGCCGTTCTCGCCCAAGGCGCATACGCCGTTCCAGTGGGCCGGCCAGATCCCGCGCGCGGAGATCGATCGCCGCAATCGCCTGGTGTCCGAGCGCTTGCGGCCGTTGAAGGTCAAGGTCAGTCTGCGCGAGCCGGAAGTCAGCTTCTTGGAGGCTGTGCTCGGGCTCGGCGACGCGCGGCTGGCCGCGGTCGTCGAAGAGGCCTGGCGACAGGGTGCGCGCTTCGACGGCTGGGACGAGTGCTTCGCCTGGGATCGCTGGCTCCAGGCTTTCAAGATCTGCGGCGTCGACCCGGACGCGCTGAACGCGCCGCGCGATCCGACCGCGCCGCTGCCGTGGGACGTGGTCGTCGGGCCGGTGTCGCGCGAGTTCCTGGCGCGCGAATGGCGACTCGCCCTGGCGGGTCAGACGACGCCCGATTGCCGCCTCGAACGCACCTGCGCCGTGTGCGCGGCCTGCGGCAACGGATTGCAACATGTTGCGGCTGCCGCGCCGCCGCCGCAGCCTGGGCCGGTGGCGCCGGCCGTCGCGGCAGGGCCGGCGCCGAGCGCGAACCCGCCGGGAGAGACGACGGCGCGGGCAGCAGGCTCCGCCGCGCCCGCGCCCAGTTCGCCGGCGCATCCGCGCTGGCGATCCTGGCGCGAGCGGGCGTCAGCCAAGATCTGGTGCCGCCTGGAGTTTGCGAAGCGCGGCCCCGCGATGTTCCTTGGGCATCTGGATTTCCAGCGGCACCTGCAGCTCGCGCTGCGGCGTTCCGGCTTGCCGGTCGCGTATAGCAAGGGCTATCATCCGCACCCGCTCATCAAGTTCGGGCCGCCGCTGGCGGTCGGGGTGGCTGGCGAGCGGGAAGTCCTGGATCTGGCCTTTCTGCAGGTCGAGCCGGAATGGGTGCGCCGCCTCGGCGACGCCTTGCCGCCCGGCCTGACCGTGCGGCGCGGCATCGTCGCCGGTTCGGCGGCACCGCCGAGCATCGACGCCGCAGTCGAGCGCTGCGACTACGAGGTCGTTTTGCCGGCTCCCGGCGAGGGCGGGCCCGACGCGGCCGCGGCGCGCGACGTGGTCGCGGCCTTTCTGGCCACCGATCACCTGCCGTGGCTCCGGCAGCGACCCGACCGGCCCGCGGTGGAGGTGGACGTGCGGCGCCTGGTGCTTGACGATGGTCTGCGCTGGCGGCGCGAACCGAGCGGCGACGAGCCCGGCGTACTGAGCTGGCGCCTGCTGCGCGACACCGACGGGGGCGGCCTGCCGGTGCACGAGGTGCTGGCGGCGGTCTTCGCCGCGCGTTTGCCGGAGCCGCGCTGGTGCGCCATCACGCGCACGGGCCTCTACGCCCGTGGCAGTCGCGGCCGCTGGCAGAGCCCGTTCGAGATGATCGAGTGCGAGCGCCGGCAGACGTGGCTGCGCGCGCACTTGAACGACTGAGCACTCGAGTATCGGAACCGGAGATATGCGCAAGGACATCATCATCAATTCGACGCCCAACGCGGTCCGCGTGGCGATCCTCGAGGACGCCGAGGTCGTCGAGCTGCTCATCGAGCGGGCCGAAGCCCGCCGTATCGTGGGCAATCTCTTCAAGGGCAAGGTCACCTCGGTCAAACCCGGCTTGCAGGCGGCGTTCGTGGACATCGGCCTGGAGAAGGCGGGCTTCCTGCACGCCAGCGACGTCGTGCACGGCGGGACCGGCGACGAGGACGAGGCCGAGGACGACGACGAGCAGGAGCAGGGGCAGGAGCCGGACCGGCGCCGCAGCCGCCACGAACCCGTGCCCGACATCGCCGACATGCTGAAGGCGGGCGACGAGATCGTCGTGCAGGTGACCAAGGAGCCCATCAGCACCAAGGGGCCGCGCCTGACCGCGGACCTGTCGCTGCCGGGACGCTACCTCGTCATGATGCCCAAGGGACGGCACATCGGCGTCTCGCGCAAGATCGCCGACCGGCGCGAGCGGGTGCGGCTGAAGCAGATCCTGCAGCAGCACAGGCCCGACAAGGGGGCCTTCATCATCCGCACGGCCGCCGAAGGCGCCAGCGAAGATGCCATCCGGCAGGACGTGCGCTACCTCGACGGACTCATGCAGAGCATCCGCGCGAAGGCCCAGGAAGCGGTCGCGCCGGCGCTGGTCCACGAGGATGTCGGCCTGGTCGTCGGGCTCGTGCGCGACGTCTTCAAGGAAGACGTCGAGGAACTGATCATCGACGACCGCGAGGACCAGCGCAAACTCGTCGCCTACGCCCGCACGTTCGCGCCGGAGCTCGAGAAGCGCATCCGCCTCTACAGCGGCGACCTGCCGATCTTCGACCATTACGACATCGAGCCCGAGCTGAAGAAGTGCCTGGAGAAGAGGGTCTGGCTGAAGAAGGGCGGTTACCTGATCATCGAGCCCACCGAGGCGCTCATCTCCATCGACGTCAACACCGGCCGCTTCACCGGCAAGCACAATCAGGAGGAGACGATCCTGCAGACGAATCTGCTGGCCGCGGCCGAGGTGGCCCGGCAGCTGCGCCTGCGGGACGTCGGCGGCATCATCGTCATCGATTTCATCGACATGGAGAACGAGAACAACAAGCGGCGCGTGCTCATGGAACTGCGCAACCATCTGAAGCGGGACCGCGCGCGCAACAAGGTCTTCCAGATCTCGGGACTCGGCCTGGTCGAGATGAGCCGCCAGCGCGTGCGGCCTTCGCTGCTCAGCCAGCTCAGCGATCCCTGCCCCTACTGCACGGGCACCGGCAAGGTCATGTCGCTGGAGACCCAGAGCAACAGCATCGAACGCCTCGTGCACCGCATCGCGATCGTCACGCGCGAGCGGCGCCTGCAGATCCAGGCCAATCCGTTGCTGGCGCTCTACATGCTCGAGGAGCGGTCCGAACCGTTCCGCGAGCTGTGCCGCACCTTCGATCTCGAGCTCAACGTGATGGACGACGCCAGCCTGCACGTCGAGGAGTTCCGCATCATTTCGCTGGAGACCGAAAAGGACCTCATCGCCGAGTTCGAGAAGAAGGCCCGCGGCAAGCGCGGGCGCTGATCGCGCGCGCGGCGCCGGCGGCGGCTCGCCAGACGCGCCAGCCTCAGGGCCGCGCCGGCGGCGCGGGCGCCAGATCGTCCTCCAGCTGCAGTGCGGCGATCGCGGCGTGCTGGTCCGCCAGCGACCCCGCCGACGGCGCCGGCAGGCGCCGTCGTAGCCAGGCCTTCCAGCGATACTCCCAGCGCAGCGCGCGGCGCAGGCGCCGCACCGCGGCGGCGCCCTCGTGCTTGGCCAGGTACAGCCGGTAGCTGTGCTGGAACTGGCGCAGGCTGAAGGCCGAGACCAGTGCGGTCGTCCGCCCTTCCAGATGCACGACGCTGACATCCGGGCAGAGGTAGATGCGACGGCCGATCGCGTGCGCGCGCCGGCACCAATCGGTCTCTTCGAAGTACATGAAGAAACGTTCGTCGAGCGGACCGACGGACGCCCACGCGGCGCGCGCCATGAGCAGGCAGGCCCCCTTGACATAGGGGACCGGCACGGCTCCCGTGACCGGGTCCGGCGCCGCGCGCAGATAGCGCGCGCTCTCGGCGGTGCGGCCCAGGCCCGGCTCGCGCCAGCGGCGCGGCAGCCAGCGCAGAGCGGGGTCGACGAGGCAGCGCCAGTGGTGCCAGAGAGCCGGGAAATCGCCCCAGCTCGCCGTCGGACGGCCGTCGGCATCGACCAGACGCGGCCCGACCGCTGCCGCGTCGGGCAGCCGGTCGAGTTTCGCGCACAGTTCGGTGAGCGAACCGGCGGGGCAGATCGTGTCCGGATTCAACAGCAGGAGGCGTTCGCCGCGGGCCGCGGCGAGGCCCAGATTGCTGGCCCGCGCAAACCCCAGATTGCCACCGGTCTCCAGCAGGCGCACGTCTTGGAATTCGCGCCGCAGCAAGTCCGCCGTGCCGTCCCGCGACGCGTTGTCCGCCACCAGGATTTCGCAGGTTGTGCCAGCCACCGCCGCCGGCAGGCTCGTCAGGCACTGGGCCAGCAGGGCGCGCGTGTTCCAGCTGACGATGACGATGCTGAGATCCACGATCAGTCGCGCTTGCTGGCGCGGCGCAGGACGTCCTGTTCCTCCGGGGTCAGGCTCTTGAGGCCCTGGCGGGAGATCTTCTCCAGGATCTCATCGACCCGGTCCAGGTCGCGCGCCGGGCCGCCGGACTCGCCGTTGCCTCGCTTCTGGCGGCGACCGCCCGCGCCGGACTTCCGCTGTCCGTCGACGACCGTCACGCGCCAGCGCGTGCGCCAGCGGACGAACTGCTGGTACAGGCGGGCGAGCAGCGATCCGCCGCCCGTGCGGCCGCGGCCGGCGCGATAGCTGCCGTGGGAACCGCCGCTGCCAGGCAGGCGCGGGATCTGGGCGAAGCGTCCCCCGGTCAGCGTCCAGAGGAAGAGGAAGCCCGCCAGCATGCCGCCGAGGTGGGCCAGATGCGCGACGTGGGGGCCGCCGAAGCCGAGGATCGCCAGCAGGGCGAAGAGGATCACCGCGACGAACGCCGGCATGGGTATGATCATGAACACGAAGATCACGGTCCGCGGGAACGCGAGGCCGAACGCGAGGAGGATTCCGAAGAGCGCGCCCGAGGCGCCGACCACTGGCCCATACAAGGCTGGCGGAGCCAGCGAGAAGACGGCGTGCAGCACCGCGCCGCCGATCCCGCAGACGAGGTAATACCAGGAGAACGTGCGCGTTCCCCAGTACACTTCCATGCGGCTGCCGAAGAGCCACAGGCCGATCATGTTGAAGAACAGATGGCCGAGATCGCCGTGCAGGAACATGTAGGAAGCGAAACGCCAGATCTGCAATTTGTGGATCGCCCAGTAGGGGATGAACGAGAAATAGGCTCCGATGGGGTCGATGCGGCCCAGCGCGATGGTCAGGTACTGCAACAGGAAAACGGCCACGTTGGCAAGCAGCAGCAGGAAGACCGCCGGCGGCATGCCCAATTGCGCTCCGTAGCCGCCCCAGCGGCGCCAGCCGTGACCCGCCACGCTCGACACTCCTCGGATTCGACAGGTACGCCGGCAGCGGCGCCCCGGCGATCAGCAACACACAGTAACCTTGGGTGGCGGTCCGAGGCAAGCAGCAGGTTGCGCGCGGGTTGCGGGTCGCCGGTTCCGCTCCGGGCGCCACGCTCGCCGCACATCGCTTACCTTGTTCCGCGAAGATTGTTGCTGGCTGCCGGCAACCTGAACCACGCCAAAGGGATGCGGCGGTTTTTGGCCGTAACTGGCCAAGTTGCAGCAGTTTGGGCGTTTACAGCAGCCAGCAACAATCTTCGCGGAACAACCCTCCGGTTGGCAGGCCGGCCGCCGCGGTGCATGATCGCCGCATGCGATGACTCGCCGGCCGCGTTGCCGGCACCGCCGATTTGAGAGGGTGGCGATGCTGCTGCTGACTGACCTCGCCGACTGGACGCTGGATCCGCTGGGCGCCTTGGCCGAGCCCCGCCGCGGCGAGCCCGTGCTGACGCCGGCCCGCGAGCGCGCCCGCCAGCTGCTGCAGCGCGTTTTCGCCGCGGCCGCGCGCCCGCGGCTCGGCCAGGCGCGGTCCGGGGCGGTCTCGTCGGATTGGCTGGCCCTGGCCGTCGCGCGGACCGTGCCGTTCTCGCAGTACGACGTGCTGCTCGACATCGCGCGCGCGCCCGAACGCTTGCCCGGGGCGCTCGCGACCCTGGCGCTGACCGGCGATGGTTTTCACGGCAATCGCGGCCGCTCCTGGCTGGCCGAGCGCGGCAACCTGCACCTGTGTTGCGCGATGCCCGCCGACCTCGATCTCGCGACCGCGGCGGCCGCCGTGCCGGCGTTGGCCTCGGTCGCCGTCATCGACGCCCTGGCGCGTTGCGCACCGGAGCTGCGGCCGCAGGTGAAGTGGGTGAACGACATCCTCGTCGGCGGCGCCAAGGTCGCCGGCGTGCTCAGCGGTGCCCAGACGCGCGGCAGTCGCCTGCTGGCCCTGACGTTCGGCATCGGGGTGAATGTCGCCGTGGCGCCGGCGGTCGTGCCGACCCTCTTCGTGCCGCGCGCCACGTGTCTGCACGCGCAGCGCGCCGCGGCCGGCGTCCGCCTCGGCGATCTGACAGCCGCCCTGCTCGATGCGCTGTCGGCGCGGTTGGACGAGCTGCACGCGGTGGGTCCGTCGCCGGTGGTGGCGGCGTACCGCCGCGCCTGCGGCGATCTCGGCCGGCAGGTCGCCGTCTGGGCGGAGGGCACGCCCGATGCGGACGATGCGCGGGCGCTGCCGCCGCCGCTGGCCGTCGGGCGCGCCGTCGCCCTGACGGACGAACTGCACCTCGTGGTCGAGGGCGCCGCCAACCCCCTGTACGGCGGTCGCCTCGCCTATCGCGACGCGCCGGAGGCGGCGCGGGCCGAACCGCCAACGAGCGTTCCGGAACCGCCGGCCTGAGCCGGCGTATGCTGTCGCCATGGCGGCCCACCTGAGACCGCGACGCTCGCGCTGGACCTGGCCGGTGAGCCTGGGCGGCGCCGTCCTCGCGCTCGTCTTGCTTCTCCTGGTGCCGGCCGCGTGGTGGCGGCGGCTGCTGCCGGAGCCTCGCCTGCGCGACGTGCGGCAACGGGCGTTCGTCGCTCATCTGCAGGTCGTCGAGCTGGCGGCGGTCGAACCGCCGCCGGCGGTCGTCGCGGCCCGCGACGACCGGCCGTCCGGGCCGGACGTTCCGTTCCAGGACGCGGCCTGGTGGCAGCAGGCGTGGCACGGACGCCTGGAGCGCGACTTGCGTCCGGTTGCGGAGCGCCCGGATTCGCTGCGCATCCGATCCGTGCTGGCTCTCTTGGAGGCGCGCGCCGAGCTGGCGACGATCCTCGCCGCGCCGGACAGCGCGGTCGAAGCCCTGCTCTGGCGTTTGGCGCAGACCGAGCAGCTGTCGCGCAACGATCTCGACGGGCTCTACGCGGCGATCGCCCGCGCGCGCGCCTACGCCGACCTCAAATCCCGCGAGGCGGCCATGTACGGCGACTTCAGCCAGGAGACCGTGCCGATCACGAAGTGAGTTGCGGGCCGCCGGTATCGCGCTAGTATTGGCGTGGCAAGACAGAATCAGTCGCCAATCGGCCGGGCGCCTGCGCGGCGCCCGCCCGCTGGCCCTGGGCTTCGTCGGGGCCCTGGTCCGAAGGATGTCCCACATGTCGCAACTGGCTCGCAAGAAGTGCCTGCCGTGCCGCGGCGGCACGCCGCCGCTGCCGCGCGAGCAGATCGAGATCCTGCACGCGCAACTGCCGCAGTGGGAGGTCATCCTGGGCCACCACCTGCGCCGGGTCTTCCGGTTCCCCGATTTCCAGACCGCCCTCGATTTCGTCAATCGGATCGGCGACGTGGCCGAGGCCGAGGGGCACCATCCCAACCTGAGCCTGGCCTGGGGCCGGGTCGAGGTCGAGGTCTGGACGCACAAGATCGACGGCCTGAGCGAGTCCGACTTCATCCTGGCCGCCAAGATCGACGAACTGCCGGTCGCTTGACGCCGATCCCGTCGCCGCCGACAATCGCCCGCGAGGGACGCCGCCCCGGCGTCGCTCGGCTTTACACCGGCGAGGTCGTCGTATGCCGCGATTGTTCCGAGCCCGCGAGGGCAGGGTGGGCGCCGCTCCCGGGACGGTCGAATACCTGGGACCGCGCAAGACCGAACGCATGGCGCTGCGGGTCATGGCACTCGCCGCCGACAGTTGCGACGAGCGGGAACTCGCCGGCGTCGAGGAGGCGCTGCCGCTGCGCGACACGGCCGCGTTGAGCTGGCTGAACGTCGACGGCCTGCACGACACCGAGGGCCTGCGCCGCCTGGGCGACCATTTCGGCCTGCACCCGCTCGTGCAGGAGGACATCGTCAACACGCACCAGAGGCCGAAGCTCGAGAACTACGACGACTACCTGTACCTCGTCTGCCGCATGATCTCCTTCGACGCGGCGAGCGACAGCTTCTCCTCCGAACAGGTCAGCCTGGTCGTCGGTCCCGGCTGGATCCTCACCTTCCAGGAGCAGCCGGGCGACGTGTTCGACGGGGTCCGCCAGCGCATCCGCCACGGCAAGGGCAGGATCCGCACCGCCGGACCGGCGTATCTGGCCTACGCGCTCCTGGACGCCGTGGTCGACAGCTACTTCGTCGTGATCGAACAGGTCGGCGAGCGCATCGAACGCCTCGAGGAGGAGTTGCTGCAGGCGCCGGAGTCGGGCCTGCTAGCCGCCATCCACGGCCTCAAGCGGGAGATGATCCTCCTGCGCCGCGCGGTCTGGCCGCTGCGCGAGGTCGTCGCGGGGCTCGAACGAGGCGAATCGCCGCTGCTGCACAAGGACACGCGCATCTTCTATCGCGACCTCTACGACCACACGATCCAGGTCGCCGACACGGTGGAGACGTATCGCGATGTCTTGACCGGCTTGCAGGACCTCTACCTCTCGAGCGTCAGCAATCGCATGAACGAGGTCATCAAGGTGCTGACGATCATCGGCACGCTGTTCATCCCGCTGACGTTCCTGGTCGGCGTCTACGGGATGAACTTCGAGTACATGCCCGAGTTGGGCTGGAAGTGGGGCTACCCGGCGTTCGGCGCGCTGTGCGTCGGGGTCGTCGCGGGCATGTTGACCTGGCTGAAGCGCCGCGGCTGGCTATGAACCCGGGCCGGCGGCGAGCGGGGGGCGACGCGCCGCGACGCCGCGGCGCCAGACGTCGTAGCTGTAGAGCGCGAGCGCGATCCAGATCAGCGCGAAGCTCAGCAGGCGCACGCGGCTGAGCGGCTCGCCGAAGACCGCCACCGCCAGCAGGAACTGCAGGGTCGGCGCCGTGTACTGCAGGAAGCCGACCGTCGCGTAGCGCAGGCGGCGCGCGGCGTTGGCGAACCAGACCAGCGGCAGCGCGGTGACCAGCCCGCTGGCGACCAGGAGCAGGTCGGTGGCGCGGTCCAGGCCGCCGAACACGAGGTCGCCGCGGCCGTGCCACCACCAGAAGGCACCCAGCGCGGCCGGCGTCAGCAGCGCGGTCTCGATCGCGAGGCCCGCCATGCCGCCGACGGCGATTACCTTGCGCACCAGTCCGTACAGGCCGAAGCTGATCGCCAGCGCCAGGGAGATCGCCGGCACCCCGCCGAGCTTCACGCCGAGGACGACCACGCCCGCGGCCGCCAGGGCGACGCTGGCCCATTGCAGGTGGCGCAGCCGTTCGCGCAGCAGCAGCATCCCGAGCACGACGTTGACGAGCGGGTTGATGAAGTAGCCCAGGCTCGCCTCCAGGACCCTGGCGTTGGCGACCGCCCAGATGAAGATGAACCAGTTGGCGGCGACCAGCAGCGTGGTCGCGGCGAGGGCGAGCAGCAGCCGGGGCTGGCGCGCGGCGCGCCACGCGGCGCCGAGATCGCCGCGCCGCGCCAGCAGCAGCGTCAGCAGCGCCAGCGACCAGAAGATCCGATGCGCCAGCACCTCGGCGGCCGGCACGTGGGAGACGGCCTTGAAGTAGAGTGGGCACAGACCCCACCACAAGTAGGCCGCCAGCCCATAGGCGACTCCACGCGCGCTCTGACGATCGCTGTCCATGCGGTCCTGTCGGTGCGGGGGCCAACGGCGCCCCGTCCGGCGTGACGCGGGGTCGTGGCGGGAAGTCTGGCGTCCCCTACGGGGTTCGAACCCGTGTTGCCGCCGTGAAAGGGCGGTGTCCTAACCACTAGACGAAGGGGACGCCGGAGCGCAGAAAGCTACCCGCAGGCGGACGTCCTGTCAAATGAAGGACGCCACCGGCGCTGCGGCGTCGCGCGTCGCGCCCGCACGGTCAATCCGCGCGGGCGGCCTCGGCCAGCAACAAAGCCGACGTGCGGCAGCCCGCGGCGAAGTTGGCGAGTTCGAACTTCTCGTTCGGGCTGTGGATGCCGTCCGTCGAGAGACCGTAGCCGAGCAGCAGCACCGGCGCCTGCAGGCTGCTCTGGAACGTGCCGACGATCGGGATCGACCCGCCCTCGCGGATGAACACCGGTCTGGCGCCGAAGCCGGCCTCGAGTGCGCGCATGCCCGCCCGCATGAGCGGCGAGTCGCGACCGACGAGCACCGGCTGGGCGTTGTGCAGGTTCTCGACCCGGCAGGTCACGCCGGTCGGGCAGATCGACTGCACGTAGCGCTGGAACGCCGCGGCGATCTTGAGGGGATCCTGGTTGGGGACCAGACGCATGGACACCTTGGCGATCGCGCGGGCGGGGATGATCGTCTTGGCGCCCTCGCCCCCGTAACCGCTGCTCAGGCCGTTGACATCGCACGTCGGCCGCGCCCACATCCGCTCGAGCGTCGTGTAGCCGGCCTCGCCGAAGGGCGCCGGCGCGCCGGTCTCCCGCTGCAGGACGGCGTCGGTGTAGTCCAGGGCGGCGAAGGCCGCGCGCTCCTCGGCGTCCAGGTCCAGCACGTCGTCGTAGAAGCCGGGCACCAGGCAGCGGCCGCGGTCGTCCTTCAGGCGGGCGACGATCTCGCAGATCGCGTTGCCGGGATTCTGCACCGTGCCGCCGTAGCTGCCCGAGTGCAGATCGGCCGCCGGGCCGGTCAGCGTGATCTCCATGTAGCTGAGGCCCTTGAGCGAGTAGCAAACGGCCGGCGTCTCGGCGTTGTAGAGCGTCGTGTCGCTGATCACGACCGCGTCGCAAGCGAGCTTGCCCGTGTTCGCCGCGGTGAATTCGTAGATGCCGTGGCCGCCGCACTCCTCTTCGCCCTCGATGATGAACTTGACGTTCACGGGCAACGGGATGCCTTGTTCGAGGTACGCCGCGACCGCCTTCACGTGGCAGAAGACCTGGCCCTTGTCGTCGCTGGCGCCGCGCGCGTAGATCCTGCCGTCCTCGACCACCGGCTCGAAGGGCGGATTCCGCCAGAGCTCGAGCGGAACGACCGGCTGCACGTCGTAATGGCCGTAGAAGAGCAGGGTCTTGCGCTCCGCGAGCTGCTCGCTCTCGGCATAGACCAGCGGGTGGCCCGCGGTGGGGATGATCTCGACCCGCAGGCCGAGATCGCGCAGATCGGCGGCGATGAATTCCGCGGCGTGCCGCACGTCGGCGGCGTGCTCCTTGACCGAGCTGATCGACGGGATGCGCAGCCATGCGCAGAGCTGGTCGATGTGCCGGGACTGCTGCTCGGCGAGGTAGCCGAGGATACGATCGGTCGACATGCGGGACTCCCTCGGAAAGCGCTGGCGAGGCGTCTGCGGGCCGTTTCGGGGCTGCCGGTCCAGCCAAACTTATGCTTGACACTCCCAAGTGTCGAGACGATTGTGTGGCGGCACGCTACGAAGGCCGCATGGCAAGCCGTCAGCGCCTTTCCCGTCGAGATGGAGCCCGCAGCGGCTGGCTACCTGGCGTAGACAGGCGCCGCATACCGAGACCCGAGCGCGAGGGAGGACCCCCGACATGGCCGACCTGATCATCAGCAAGAGCAAGACCAAGGAAGCCGTCAAGGATTGCAACGTCAGTGGCGAGTTCTACGATGCCCTGGACGCCAAGGTGCGTGATCTGATCAAGATGGCCGAGAAGCGCGCGCTGGCCAACGGCCGCAAGACGGTACGCGCCCAGGATCTGTAAACGCCAACATCTCCGACCTGCCTGCGGGTTGTGGCGCTGGCCCTACGAGCCGGTGCCGCGGCGGACAAGCCGGTTCCGCGAGGGGCTCCCCTGAGGGGAGCCCCTCGCCTTCTTCGACGACCTCGCGCGCCGGGCTTGCATCGCTGGCGCGCGACGTTGCCGCCGTCGCCGTCAACACGGGGCGACATCCCGTCGACCAGATCGGATCAGGATGCAGCTCCCACGAGCGCCTGGCGGCACCTGGCGGCAGGGGCGCGGGCCTTGCTCGGCCGGCGGCGGGGAGGTGGCGCGTGAGCACGGTGGTCCGCACGGGCGGCCTGCAGGGGATCGAGGGTTGCCTCGTCAACGTGGAGGTCGACCTCTGCCGCGGTCTGCCTGCATTTCACCTCGTGGGACTGCCCAACACGGCCGTACGCGAGAGCCGTGAACGTGTCCTGGCGGCTGTCCGCAACAGCGGCTATCGGCTGCCGGCCGGTCGGGTCACGGTGAATCTGGCGCCGGCCGACGTTCGCAAGGAAGGCTCGGGGCACGATCTGGCCATCGCCGTCGCGGTCATCGCCGCCGAGCGAGCGCGGCGCGGCGAGGGCGCGCCGCCGCCGCAACGTGCGGTGCTGCTCGGCGAGCTGTCGCTCTTCGGCGAGGTGCGGCCGGTGCGCGGACTGCTGCCGATCGTGCTGGACGTCAAGGCGTGCGGCGAGTCGGTCGTCGCGGTGCCGGCGGCGCAGGCGTGGGAGGCGCGGCTGGTGCCGGGCGTCGAGGTCGTGGCCGTGGCGTCGTTGCGTGAGGCGGTCGACTGGTATCTGCGCGGCCTGTCGCCGCCGGTCCGCGTCGAGGAGGCGGGCGCCGATGGCGCGGCTGCCGTCGCACACGACCTCGCGTCGCTGCCCGATGCCGGCGACCAGCTGGCCCAGCAGCCGATGGCCGCGCGAGCCGCCCTGGTGGCCGCGGCTGGGCGCCATCACCTCTTGCTGGTCGGCCCGCCCGGCGCCGGCAAGACGCGGCTCGCGCGCCTGCTCTGGCGGCTGTTGCCCGACCTGGATTCGCAGGAGGCGTTGACCGTGACGCGCATCCATAGCGCCGCCGGCCTGCTGCGCGTCCCGGGTCTGGTGCGGCGGCCGCCGCTGCGCGCGCCCCACCACACGATCACGACGGCGGGCCTGCTCGGCGGCGGCTCGCGGTTGCGGCCGGGCGAGGTGACGCTGGCGCACCGTGGCCTGCTCGTGCTCGACGAATTGGCCGAGTTCGCGGGCCAGACGCTGGACGCGTTGCGCGAACCGATGACCGAGGGCGTCGTGCGCGTCGCGCGAGCTTCGGGCCAGTGCGCGTTCCCGGCGGCGTTCCAACTCGTGGCGACGGCCAATCCCTGCCGTTGCGGCTGGCTGGGCAGCCAGGTTCGGGCCTGCACCTGCGTCGCGGCCGATCTCATGCGCTACCGGGCGAGGCTATCCGGTCCGCTGCGTGATCGCTTCGAACTGACGGTCGAGATGGGCGACAGCCGCGGCGGGTCGCTGGTCGAAGCGTCGCCGCGGCAGTGCGGGCGGACAGACCTGCCGGAGCGGTTGGCGCATGCGCGCCGGCTGTTGGCCACGCGGCACGAACCGCCGTCGATCTGGTCGTTGCCGCGGCGTCTGCGGGGCTATGGCCTGGCGGCCGACGCGCTGGCCGTGCTCGAGGAGGTCCGCCGGCCGCTGGGGCTTTCGATCCGCGGGCTGCTGCGGACCTGTCGCGTGGCGCGGACCGTGGCCGCGCTCGACGGGCGCCGCGAGATCCAGGCCGCGGACGTGCGCGAAGCGCTGCTGTACCGGCACGAAGCCAGCGGCAGCGGGATGGCCGCCGCGGACTAGCTCCGAGGCATGATCGGGGCTAGAACTTGGCGGTGAATCCCAGCTGCAGGGTCAACCCGCCGAGGGTGTTCTTGCGGTAGCCGGTGACGCGCTCGAAGTTGCCGCCTTCGGGATCGAACGCGTAGACAGGGACCTTGACCGTCTCCTGATCGCGGATATCGAAGAACTCGGCGGGCTCGAATCCGATCTCGTGGTGCTGGTAGAGGACCTCGGCGCGCAGGCTGATCGTCTGGTCGGCGATGAACTTCAGCCCGAAGCCGCCATTGACGTTGATGCTGGAGCTTGCGTCGTCTGTGTAGTTGGAATCGATGTCCAGGCGCACATAGCCGATACCGCCGGTCAGATAGGGATGCAGCCGCCCTTTGCCGCTGCCGCCGATATTGAGCGGATAGAGAATGCCGTTGAAGTTGGAGATCCAGGCCAGCGCCGAGCGCCGTTCGGGATCGTACTGCCCGTGCTCGAGCAGGATCTCGGGAATGGGGTTGGCGATGTTGGGATTGACGCGGCGCGGATTGCCGATCGTGCCCTGGTACTCGGAGAACGAGATACCGGACTGCGCTTCGAGGGCTAGCCAGGTCGTCAGGGTGTAACCGAGGCGCAGGATCGGATTGAACCCGGTCTGATTCTTCAGCTCGACGTCGCCATAGTAGAAGTGCTCGTCGGTGGCGAGGTAGATGATGCTGTCGTACTTGAGCAGGGTCTTCTCCGCGTTGTAGTAGCCCAGGGTCAAGCTCAGATCGAACTTGCCGGGCTCGATCGCCGGCTCGTAGCGCGGCGCCGCGGCGAGTTCCTGCGCGATCTCGTCGTCGACCTTCTCGCCGACGATGAGGTTGAAGACGCGCTCCTCGGTCTGCGGTTGGACGGCGGCCGATGCTGCCGCGACGAGGACGAGCAGAGCGCCAAAGGCGACGACGGATTGCTTGACCATGGAGGTTCTCCTGTCGGACCCGGCCCGTATTCGCGGATCACCGGCGGTCGCAGACGCTGAAAACCGACCGCCAGCGCACGCTGGCGGGGCGCGGACGGCTTCACACGGCATAAACATCAGGTTCGTCGCCGGAGGTGTCAACTGCAACCTGGTCCGGTTCATCCCGGCGAGGCCGCCGGCGTGGCCAGATGCCGGACCTCGGGTTCGAGCCGCTCGCCGAACAGGCTCTCGACCGCGTCGCGCATACGCGCGGCGAGAGCCAGGACGTCGCGCGATGTCGCGCCGCCCTGGTTGACGATGATGTTGGCGTGTCGGGCGAAGACGGCGGCGCCGCCCTCGCGCATATCCTTGGCGCCCGCCGCTTCGAGCAGACGGCCGGCCGGCCGCCGCGGCTCGCCCGGCCGGCGCGGGGGGAGGTTCTTGAAGTAGCTGCCGGCGCTCGCCTGGTCCCAGGGATGTTTGCGATGCCGATCGGCGAGGTGCGTCGCGCGGGTCTGGGCGGCGGCGGCGGCGTCGCCGCGGGACAGGCGCAGCACCATCTCGAGCACGACGTCGCCGCGCTCCTTGAGCGCCGACGTGCGGTAGGCGAAGGCGAAGTCCTCGGGACCCAGCGTCTGCAAGCGGCCGTCCCGGCGCAGCACCGTCGCCTCGACGAGCGATTCGCCGATGTCGCGCCCGTAGCAGCCCGCGTTGCCGACCAGTGCGCCGCCGATCGTGCCGGGAATGCCGGAAGCGAATTCCAGGCCGGTCAGACCGTGCCGCAGGGTTTCGACCACGAGGTCGTCGAATCCCCAGCCGGCGCCGACCTGCACCGTGTCCCCGCGGATCGCGAACTGTCGCGTCTGGACGAGCAGGATCAGACCGGCGTACCCCGCGTCATCGCCCAGGATGTTGCTGCCGCCGCCGAGACACGTCCACGGCAGGGCATTGGCGATCGCGAAGTCCAGGAACATCCTGGCGGCGTCGCTGTTCTGTACGGGACAGACCAGGCCGGCCGGGCCGCCGATCCGCAACGTCGTGAGCTGGTGGAGCGGGTATGCGGCCAGGACATCGCCGGCCGCGGCGGGCAAGCTGTCTGCCAGCCGGCGCCAGCACTGTCGGACCGCTCGGTCGTCGGGCGTCATGCGTTCTCCAGGCCTGCGGCGGCGGCGCGGGGCGCTGGACGTGGCGCCGGGGGGCTTGCCTTGCCGCCGGGACTCGATACATTCAACGTGCGGGATCGTACCGCCGCCAGCGGGACGATGGTGGTGCTCGGCAGATCCGGAGGCAAGGTCCGCAGGTGTCCGACCGCAAGCTCTTGACGGCGACGTTCCTCGTCTCGCTGGCCCTGCACGTCCTGCTGGCCGCGCTGTCGCTCCGGCTGGAGATCATGCCGCGCTGGACCCCGGCCGCGCTGGCGGCCGAGCCGGCGGTCGAGCTCTGGCTCCTGCCGGACAGCGAGCAGGCCGCCGCGGCGGCCGCGGACCGGCCCACGCAGTACACGGAGATCCCGGACCGGCTGGCGGCGGAGCGCCCCGAGCAGGCCGATTTCCTGGCGATGCGCGACAGCCGGGCGGCCGATCGCTTGCCAGGCGGCCAGACGGGGGCCCAGCCGGGCACCGCACGCGAGGCCGAGTTTCCGCAGGTGGCGGTCGCGCCCGAGAATCTCGCCGGTGCCGACGGCGTGAGCCTCGAGCAGCCGGTGATCGTGCCGCAGCCCGCGTCGCCGCGCCGCCAGGAGCGGCCGCAACCGCCGGCGGCCGAACCACCCCCAGGGGCGGAGACGACCGGCCCGGGCGAGCTCGCCGTGCCCTGGCCGCAGGAGCGGGCGGCGGAGCGGTCAGATCGGAAGAGCACACGTCTGAACTCCAGTCACCGCTCATTATC
>CAZJWO010000028.1:0-33707 GCA_964549735.1 uncultured Fibrobacteraceae bacterium
GGGTGTGGGGGTTGGCGGCGGCCCGACGGGGGTGCTCGCGCTGGCGCGCGAGCACGACCTGGCTGCGGACGTTGTCCAACGGTTGGGGCCCCGCCGGCTGAACTCCTTCGGACATCACGACATAGACGTGGTCCTCGGTAAAGAAAAGCGGGCTGATCTGTTGCGCGCGCGCGCGGAACAGCCACCGGTTCCCCGCCGCGGACTGGCGTAGGCCGGGGAAATCGCGGCCTTCGGGCACCGGCGCCGGGCTGTGGACCTGGCTGGTCGTGTCGCGTTCCGCCAGCGCCAGGAAGTTCTGCGGCGTCGCTTGCCGCCTGAACTCGCGGGCGCGATCGATGACCGCCTCGCGGGTGCGTTCGCTCGCGTTGACGCGCAGCAGGATGTGCCGGGCGTGCACTCGCTCGACCTCGCCGTCCTTGAGATCTTGCTCGAGGACCTCGATGAGGTGGTAGCCGAACTGCGTCTGCACCGGCTCGCTTATCCGTCCGACGGGCAAGGCGAACGCTGCCTCCGTGAACGGAGCGACCATGCGCTTGCGATCGAAGGTGCCCAGGTCGCCGCCGCTTTCGGCCGAGCCGTCCTCGCTGTAGAGCGCGGCAGCCTCGGCGAACGTGCGCTGCCCGGATTCGATCTCGGTCTTGACTTCGAGCGCCAGTTCGAGGACCTCCGCGAAATCGGCGGGGGCGGGCAAGACCTCCCAGGCCACGATCTTCGCCGAACCCTGTGCGGCCTGCCAGAATTCTCCCGCATGCGCCTCGTAATAGGTCTCGATCTCCTGCGGACTCGGTTCGTAGTCCGGGGCCAGATCGGCCAGTGTCACGCCCATGTACTCGGCGACCGCGCGGCCGGTCTGCTGGCGGTAGTATTCGCGCAGTTCGTCCTCGCTGACCGTGATGCCGCCGGTGAGCATGAGCATGAGCTTCTGGCGCGGGATGGACTGGCGCACCCATTGCTCGACCTGCGCCCAGTTGATGCCGCTGGCCGGATTGCCGAGAGCGTTGTAGTAGGCCTGCATGTCGACCTGGCCCTGTTCGTCCGTGAACGCGGCGGTGATTTCCGGCGGCGGGCTTTCGCGGAAGATCCGTTCGATCTCCCGGTCACTGACGGTCAGACCGCGGCGCCGAACCTCGGCGGTCAGGATCTGCTGGCGGACGAGCTGCTCCCAGGCCTGATCCCTCGAAAGCGCGATCTGGTTGGTCGTCAGGTTTCCGTCGGCCTGCTGGCGTCGCATGCCGGCCTGGATCTCCTGCACGGCCCGCTCGAAGCTCCACGCGGAGATCTCCACCCCGTCGACGGCGCCGACAGCGCCCCGGTTGCCTCCGGACGAACCGCCGCCGGCGATGTCCATGCCCCAGGCCAGGAAGATGAACGCCACGAAGGTGGCGGCGATGATCCAGTAGAAGAACTTCGCGTTCGAACGCAGGAACTTGAACATCTCGGCGAACTCCCGCTGCTCCGCCACTCACAGCGAGAGCTGTCGGGCGGCACTGCTGTTGGTGATCTCCAACCGGCGCAAAAGCACCCGGACGGAGATACGGGTTCCCCGGCCGGGACGATGAAGCCCTGGCTGCTGCAGGATAATATAATGCAACGGCCGCCCGTCGCTCAAGTGCGGGGTTGACGGATCCGGCGGCGGTGTGCCGGAATCGAATGTAGATTGCGGGTCGTTATGCCGGGCCGCAGGGTCGACGAAAGGACAGTCCGCAATGAGCCGCGCCAATTCCGTGGATTACACCCGCACCTATGCCGACGGCGTCATCGCGCCGGCGGCCGAGCGCCAGGCCCTGTTGCGCCGAATGGAGAGCGATGGAGTCCGCTTCTTGCGCATGATCTTCACCGACATTCTCGGCGCCAGCAAGAACGTCGAGGTGCCCGCCAGCCAGTTCGAGAAGGCCTTGCGCGGGGAGATCATGTTCGACGGGTCGTCGATCGAGGGTTTCAGCCGCATCGAAGAGTCCGATATGCTGCTGGTGCCGGATCTGGCGACCTATGCGATCTTCCCGTTCCAGGCCGCCGGATCGCCCTGCGTCGGCCGCATCATCTGCGATGTCTACACGGCCGATCACGAACCGTTCGCCGGTTGTCCTCGCCAGGCGCTCAAGCGGCTCCTGCAGGAGTTCAAGGCGCTGGATCTGACACCGGTCTGCGGGCCGGAACTCGAGTTCTTTCTCTTCTGCTTGCGGGCAGACGGCGAACCAGGCGTGGTGACCCAGGACCGCGGCGGCTATTTCGATCTCGCGCCCGTCGACCGCGGCGAGGCGGCCAGAAGGCAGATGGTGCTGAACCTGGAGGCCATGGGCTTCGAGATCGAAGCGGCGCACCACGAGGTCGCCCCCGGCCAGCACGAGATCGATTTCAAGTACGCCGAGGCGCTCCAGTCGGCCGATCGCGTCATCACCTTCAAGCAGCTCGTCAAGAAGGTGGCTCTGGACCATGGCCTGCACGCCACGTTCATGCCCAAACCCCTGGCCGGGGTCAATGGCTCCGGCATGCATACGCATCAGTCGCTGTTTCGCGGCGGAGGCGAAGAGACGCAGAACGCCTTCTATGATCCCGCAACGGCGGACCGCATGAGCGATCTCATGCGCTGGTACATCGGCGGCATCCTCGATCATGCCGCCGCCTTCGTGGCGGTGACCAATCCGCTGGTCAACAGCTACAAGCGCCTGGTCCCTGGCTACGAAGCGCCAGTGAACGTCGCCTGGTCCGACCACAACCGATCGCCCCTCGTGCGGGTGCCGGCGCGCCGGGGCACCGGGACCAGAGTCGAGGTCCGGGTTCCCGATCCGAGTTGCAATCCGTATCTCGCGTTCGTGGTCATGCTCGCGGCGGGTCTGGACGGGATCCGCCGCGAACTCGATCCCGGTCCGCCGGTCAACGTGAACATCTTCGACCTCTCGCCCGCGGAGAAACGAGAACTCGGCATCGAGCAGCTGCCCGCCGATCTGAGCGAAGCGCTCGCCGCACTGGAGGGCGACGAAGTCATCAAGAGCGCCTTGGGCGAGCATATCTGCGAGCACTTCCTGCGGGCCAAACGACAGGTCTGGGCCGATTACAGCGCCCAGGTCCACGCCTGGGAACTGGATCGTTATCTAGCGACCTATTAGCCTGGGTTGTGCTGGCGCGGTCTTGGGCGTGGAGGGGTCCGAGCTGGCCGGAACACGCGTCGGAACGGGTCGCTGCCCTGCCGCGCGAGGCGCATTCCGCGCGGCGATCGGCGAGGTTCCGCGCGCCGGGTCGCGCTTGACCTGCCGTGCCGGACGCTTCGCGAACGTTCGGGTCGAGAGCCTGCCGATACGTCGCGACGCCGCTGAGCTGCGAGGAAGTCGAGTCATGCTGAACGCAGGCATCCTTGCGCTGTTGAGTGGACTTTGCGCGCAAGCGATCAAGGTCTTGATCGAACTCGTGCGCCATCGCCGCTGGCGGCCGCGGCTATTCTTCGCCAATGGAGGAATGCCTTCATCGCACACGGCCACGGTCACGACCCTGGTCATGCTCATCGCCGGACGGAACGGAGTGCACGAACCTGTCTTCAGCTTGGTGCTCGTGTTCGCGGTCTATGTCGTGTTCGAGGCGACGGGACTGAGGCAGGAGGTGGGGCATCAGGCGCGATTGCTGAATGATCTGATCGAGACCTTGCGCCGGACGCATCACGTCGATGCGATGCATTTGAAGGAATTCGTCGGACATACGTGGGCGGAGGTGTTTGGCGGGGTGATTTGCGGCGTCGGCTTCGCGTTGCTGGTTGCCTGAGGGTCGTGCCGCGAGGATTGTGTCCGGAATCGGGCTGCCGTGTTCAACTAAAGATTGCATTATTGCTTGACACGATATGCGGTGCCGATGGTATCGTTTCGGCCGCTGGCGGGGCACTCGCCCCGCGCGTGCTGAAGATCGCCGGAATCCAGGGAAGGATTGGCATCGGGGCTCGCAGCTGACTCCGGCTTCATGACGAAAGGAGTCGTGATGAGAGTCATCGCCCTCGTGAATCAGAAAGGGGGATGCGGGAAGACCACGACGGCCGTTAACCTAGCCGCGGCCCTCAGCCGCCAGGGCCGTCGAGTCCTGCTGGTGGACAACGATCCACAGGGTCACGCCACTCTCGCTCTCGGCCTCACGGAACGTGATTTCACCCTATCGACCTTCGATCTCTACCTGACGACGGACATCCTCGTCGAGGACGCTTGCGTCAACGTTGCCCCGCGCTTCGATCTCGTGCCGGCGGGCATCGAACTCAGCGCGGTCGAGCCGCGGCTGGCCGGCATCGACGGTCGCGAGCATCGCCTGCGCGACACATTGCGGCGGTCGGAGCTGCCGTACGACGTCATCCTCATCGATTGCCCGCCTGCGGTCGGCACCTTGACGTTCAATGCGTTGCTCACCAGCGGCGAGGCCCTCGTGCCGGTCGACGCCAGCGCGTTCGGCAGGCAGGCGATCGCCAAGCTTCGCGAAACACTGGCCGTGCTGCGGGATCGGCGCGGGCACGAGGTCGTGCCGCGCCTGTTGCTGGCGAACGTCGATCTGCGCGCGCTCTACACCCGCACGCTGCGCGACGACCTGGCTGCAGAGCACGGCGCGCTGCTGCTGCGGACGATCATCCATCCCACGGTCCGCTTGCGCGAGGCGGCGGCGGCCGGCCGCCCGGTCTTCGATCACGATCCCGATTGTCGCGGCGCCCGCGATTACCAGGACCTGGCTACGGAACTGATCGGCCTGGACGTTGACCTGTCCGTTGCGGCGCTCGACCATTGGACCGCGCTCTTGCACGGACCCGAGCCGGCTACCGAGGGCGTGCGTTTCGTGGTCGATTTCCCGCGGGCCCGGGAGGTCTTGCTGGCCGGGTCGTTCAACCGCTGGTCGCCGCAGGGAATACCGCTCGCCAAGCGCGAGGATGGACTCTGGGAATGCGTCGTTCCGATCGAGGCCGGCAATCATGAGTACCGCTACATCGTGGACGGGATGTGGCTGCCCGATCCGCACAACGCGCAGCAGCAGATGAACGAGTTCGGCGGCACCAACAGCTTGCTTCTGGTGCCTTGAACGTGGACGGCTCGGCCAGGGACGGATCGCACGTCAGGCCGCCGCCGCCCCTGCGAGGGCACCTGGCGGCCGTCGCGGCGGATTTCCTGCCGTTGCCCAGCGTCCAGCTGGATCCCGCTCGAGAAACGACGGTGCCGGTGTTCTTCGGCGCGCCCGGCGACGCCGATACCGCCGCGGCCATGGCTGCTCTCGTGGCGACCAGCGACGGGGGAGCGACGCACGATCTCGGCGCGCGTCTGCGCACGCGCCTCGGCGTGTGGGAGCGCAAACGGCGCCCGGTCGCAGAGGACCGCGTCGGTCCGCTGCTCTTCTGGTGCCTGGTGGATCGGGAGGGGCCTTCGCTGGGCAGCGCCTTGGCGCTTGGTCGCATCGGGGCGTTGCTGCAGCCGCGGCGGGTGACCCTGCTCTGGTTCAGTGGGCGGATCCCTCCGCCGGGGCGCTGCCCCGAGCAGCAGCAGCGCGACCGCACGCTCGCCTTGGCTCGAGCGGCGGTACCGGGGGTCGGCGTGAGCCTGCATTGCATCGGCTGGCTCGGCGAGCCGCAGCGGGAGCTGTCGGAATTGGCCCGCCGCTTCGCGTGACCTGGGCTCGCCGCGCCGGCCCCGCCTGCGGTGGCGGCAGACGGCTGCTTGCAAGGGAGCGAGCGGCGAGCTAGAGTCCGCAGCATGGCATTCGCTTGGACACGCTGCCAGCGCATCATCGCCGTGCTGGCCACGCTAACGATCTGCATGGGGGGACCGGGCGTTGGCCAGGAGCCGGCCGCGGGTTCGCTGGTGGTCGCGGCGGCTCAGGACACCAGCGGCGGCTTCCGTGTCGTGCAGTTGGCCGAGCTCGGCTTGCGAGCGCTCGTCTGGCCGGAGGGGATGATCACCATACCGGACAGCCTGCCCTGGTACGACGATGGCGAGTCCGGACTGGCCATCGCGTTGGATGTCGCCGATCTGGCGGGGATCGGCGCCGGCGGCCGGTTCCGGCCCCGGCCGGGACGTTTCGAGCTCGACACGCCGCTGGTGTTGATCGACGGCTCCGTCTACGCCAGCTTCACGAGCGGCAGCCTCGAGATCGAGGACGGCCGCCTGACCTACCGGCGACCGCCTGCGAAGCGAGGCGCCAGAGGCGACTACTACGTCCTGGCGGGGCTGGTGTTGGCGACGGCGGTCCTGTTGCGGGCGGTGCGGCGGCGCGCCCGGCGCGCATGACGATGAACAGGCTGAGCGCGGCCGATTGCTGCTACGGCGGCGCATTGCTGACCATGCCGTTGGCCGGCGTCGGCGTCCTGCATCTCGTGACCGGCGAGGACATCGGTGCAGGACTGCAGCCCGCCTACCTCTGCATCGCGTTCGCCTGGTTGTTGCGGCTCGGCGATTCCGTGCGGCGCCGCGCGGCGGCCGGTCGCGCCAGCGAGCGAGGCAGAGCGCGTCGGTCGGGCTGGTGGGCGTGGTCACTGACAGGATTCGGCGTCGTGCTGCTTTCGCTGCTCGGACTGAAGGTGGCGCCGACGCCTCTGCTGCCGCAGGAGGCCTTGCCGCGCTTCGGCAAGCAGTTCGTGCAACTCGGCGTCATGGCCGCGTTTCTCCTCTACCCGGCGCTCTGGACGCGCGGGCCGAGGCGTTGGCGGTGGACCAAGCGCTTGCTGGGCTGGAGCGTCGGCCTGCAACTCGCCTATGCGGTGCTGCAAGGCGTGCATGCGGTCTACGCGGTGCCGGGGTTCGCGCTCCTGGAACGTGCAGCGACGAGCAACCCGGCGATCCTCAGCGGCTCGAAATGGCTGTATCTCGGCGGGTTCACCGAAATACCGCGCTTGCGGGGCACGATGTGCGAACCGCTGTATCTCGGCAATCTCCTCATCGGCTGCTTGCCGGTCCTGGTCTGGAGCGGACGCAAGCGGCTGGCGCTGGGGTGCGGCATCGTCCTGCTCTTGACCTGGGCGCGCGGCGCCTGGGTCGCTGCGATCGGAGCCGGCCTGATCTGGGCGCTGTTGCGGCGCAGAGCGGCGCTGCCGGGAATGCCGCGCCGGCCTTTGTGGCTGGCGGCGGCCGTGCTCGGAGCGGGATTGCTGACGCTGGCGGCGGTTGGCGGGCCGTCGCAGCTGTCGCTACCAGCCCAGCGGCTGCTGCAGACCCTCGATCAAGGCGATTGGTCCAACCTCACGCGCTTCTACAGCTGGCAGGCCGCCTGGCGCGCCTGGCTGTCGTCGCCGCTGGTGGGCGTGGGATGGGGCCAGTACCCGTACCACTTCTATGCGCTCGTGGCATTGCCGGGCCTGGCCAGCCAGTTCACCTGGCCGGTCGTCAACAGCTTCCCCCTGCTTGTCCTTTGCGAACTGGGCCTGGCCGGTTTCGGCTGGCTGGCGGCCGCCGTTTGCCTGCTCTGGCGCCGGACCTGGCGACTGCTGGGCAGCGCCGCGACGCCGGCGGCCGACCGGATGCGCCTGGTCGCGCATGCGGCCGGCTGCATCGGGATCTGGCTGCACCTGTTGGTCTTCTCCCAGTACAACCTGCCGCATCTCTGGATCTTGCCCGGGCTGTGGCTGGCCGCCGTGGCCGAGAGCGGCGCGAAGTCGCGCACACGCGGGGAGACGGGATGAGACGTCCGCTCGTCGTTCTCGACGCTCTCGTGCTGCACCCGGCACCGACCGGGGTCGGGCGGGCAATCCTGGAATGGACGCGGGCCCTCGCCGCGGAGGAGCGCTTCTGCGATTTCGCGGTTCTCTGCACGCATCCGCAGTTGCTTGGCCATCTCGAGACGAAGCCGGGCTGGCGAGTTGTGCCTTGCCGCGGCGCCGGCGGCGGCACGCTGCGGCGTGCTTGGTGGATCCAGACCGCCATGCCGCGGCTGCTGCGGCGACTGCGCGCCGATCTGCTGCATTGCCTGCAGTTCGTGGCGCCGTTGCGGGCGCCGTGCCCGTTGGTGTTGACCGTGCACGACCTCGCCTATCTGGCGTATCCCGCCACCATCGAGGCCTCGCGAGGGGCCTATTACCGCTGGCTGGTGCCGCGCGCGGTGCGCCGGGCGGCGGTCGTGGTCTGCAACTCGCAGGCTACGGCGGCGGAGGTGCAGCGGAGATTCCCCAGCGCGGCCGGGCGCGTGCTGGTGGCGCCCTGGGGTGTGCCGACGTGGACCGCTGGCAGGCAGCCGGCGGCGGACCGCGATCTGGCGACGGCGCCGTTCCTGTTCGTCGGCACCCTGGAGCCGCGCAAGAATCTGGAGCGCCTGTTGGCGGCGTACACTGCGTTCCGCCAGCAGCGGCAGCAGATGGCGCGGGCCTGCCCGGAACTCGTGCTCGCGGGCGGACGCGGCTGGCGGGACGGGCGTTTGCGGCGTCAATTGGCCGCGGCGGTCGCCGCCGGCGGAGTTGTCTTAAAGGGCTACTGCGGTCCGGACGAACTATGGCGGCAGTACGGGCTGGCGCGGGCCTTGCTCATGCCGAGCTTGCACGAGGGATTCGGATTTCCGATCCTGGAGGCCATGGCGGCCGGGACGCCGGTCATGACCAGCAAACGCGGGGCGATGGCCGAGGTGGCGGGCGATGCCGCGCTGCTGGTCGATCCCCTGGACGTGGCGGACATGGCCAACGGCATGCGCCGGCTGGTCGATGATCTCGACCTCTGGCGGGACCTGGCGAGCCGCGGCCGGCAGAATCTCGCGCGCTGGAGCTGGCCCGAGACGGCCGCGGCCGCGTGTGAAGCGTACAGGAGAGCTTTGGCCGGAGCCTGAAGCAGGCCCAGGAGCTTGGCGACTTTACTGTTGCCTCGTCTGGGGCGTTCGGATACCTTTCAGGGGCGCCAGGCCGGGCCAGGCAGCGAGGGACGGAGCCAAGAGACGGAGGCATCGTGGAGCCAGGGGTCGTTACGCTGGTCAGTTTTGGTGTGGCCTTTGTCATGTCCTGGTTGGTGCAGCCACACTTTCGCAATCTCGGATTCTTGACCGAGATCGTCGATCATCCCGGCGGCCGGCGGCCGCACCGCGAGCCGGTGCCCCGCACCGGAGGGATGGCGATCTTCATCTCTTTCTTCTGCGCGCTCTACTTCCTCGAGAACTTCGTGCTCGGCATGGCCTTGCCGTGGCCCTGGCTGATGATCCTCATCGGCGCCGGCGTGATCATCCTGGCGCTGGGCGTCGGAGACGACCGCTTCGGCATCCACGCCGAAAAGAAGCTGTACGGTCAGCTCATCATCATCCTCGGTTTGATGCTCCTGAACCAGCGATTCGAGACCGTAACCCTGCCGCTGATCGGTACGGTCGCCCTGGGGGGCTGGTCGTGGCCCTTCACCCTGTTCTGGTACCTGGGCTTCATCAACTCCATGAATCTCATCGACGGCCTCGACGGGCTCGCCTCCGGCATCAGCGTCCTGGCCGCGCTGTTCCTGGCCGTGCTGGCCCTGGCCGCTGCCGAAGTGACGTCTGCTCTGCTGGCGACCACCCTGGCCGGCTGCACGATGGCCTTCCTCTACTGGAACGTCAGCAGCCGCAAGATCTTCCTCGGCGATTCGGGCAGCATGTGGATGGGCCTCGTTCTGGGGACCCTCATGCTGAACCTCAGCCGCAGCACGTCGATCCCGCTGCCCGTATTGCTCGCCCCGATGGTCGTGCCGATCTGGGACACCGCCACGACGATCCTGCGCCGCTACCGGCGGCGGGTCTCGCTCTTCCAGGCCGATGACAACCACCTGCATCATCGTCTGGTGCGGCTGGGATTCAGCCCGGCCCGCGCCGTGGTGACCCTGCTGCTGGTGACCGGCGGTTCTTGCCTCTTCGCCCTGAGCGATGCCCTGCGGTTCGCCTGGCTGGGGTTGCCGGCGATGGCGGCATGGATGGGCGCGATGCAACTCGGCGCTCTGCAGCACCTCCACAACCGACGTGTCGGCTGGGATATCTTCTCCGAGTTGCTCTACGCGTTGGGGTTCCACGACCGGATCATCGAACGGGTCGGCCAGACCGAGCGGCGCGTCGCCGAGGTCATCGATCTGCAGGCGGCGCGAAATCCCCTGCGGCGGGCTCAGAAAGTTGCCGGAGGCGACGTGGCGCTGCCGCCCAAGACCGTGTCCTCGTCGGTGATCCCCCTGGGCGATGCGGCGGAAGAAGATGCCGTTTACCCCACTTCCCGCGATCTTTCTTGAGGACTTGCGGCGCCTCGCCACCCGCGGCGTGCTGGAGCTCGGCAGCGGGGACGGCAGCTTCTCGCGGCTGCTCGCTGCGCAGGGGGTGGTGCCGTGGACTCTGGATCGGCGCAGCCGGCGCGCCGGCGCGGTGGCGGCGGTCCGCGGCGATGCCTTGCGGCCGCCCTTCAAGGCCGGGTTCGGGATCGTGGTGGCAGCCAATCTCCTGCGGCAAGTCTGGCCTCTCGTGCGGGCCGAGGGGCCAGGGGCCTGGGCGAGCCTCGTCGCGCCGGGTGGTTGCCTGTGGATCTTCGAAGACGAACCGCTGGCCGGACCGCCCGCTGCGCGGCACTATCGCGACCTGCAGGACTTCTTGGCCCGCATGAACGAGGGCCGGCGACGCCCGTTGCTGGCGAGCGCCGTGTTCGAGCGCCAGCGTGCTCATTGGCGCTGGCCGGGCTCGTGGCGTGGCGGCGAGCAGCCCAACGCGTGGCCGCTCGTGCCGGACGCGGTCATCGCGATGCTCGCCGCCGGCGATCCGCGGCCGGGCGGCGAGGCCGCCCGTCTGATCGCGGACATCGCGCGTGACGGCCTGGCCTGCGGCCGTTACTGGTGGGTGCGCTGGCAATCGCAGGAGGGGCGATGAAACGGTTTCGCGGCGCGGCGCTTCTCCTTCTCGGCGTCGGCCTGATCGTCCTGGCCGGCGGGCTGATCGCTGGCCAGCATCGTTCCGCCGTCGACTGGCGGCGTGCGCGCGTGGTCGGTCTGGGCAGCGACGATTGGGGCCTGGCGGGTTTCCTGCCGGACAGCGCCGCCATCGCGGACCTCGATCGCGAAGCGCTCGCGCCCGGCAGCATCATCGACGTCTACTGGCACTCGACGTTCGAAGACAGCGCCACGATCGTCGCGGTGGGGTGCGTCCTGGCCGCTCATCGCGGTCGCGATGGTCTACCGGCGGTGCTGCAACCCAATTACATCCTGGCGTCGCTCGCTTACCGGCCGGAGACGACGACCGGCCCCGCCGCGTGGACGGAGCTGGAACTGCCCGCCGTACCGCCGGGGTACGAGCGGCCCGGGCTGTGGACCGCGGTGGCCGATCTCCAGGCGGCCGGCGTCTGGCATCCCGAGCTGCACGGTCGCTGGCATTACGATCCGGACGTGCGGCGCCAACGTACGTCGACTTCGGCGGCCGCCCAGGCTGCGGCGGCCCGGCAGATCCTGCCATTCCCCGGCTCGGAACGTGCCTGGGAACTCGGCCCCTGGCGGGATCCGGAGATTCTGGCCGCCGAGCTGGACCGCAGCATCGAACAGTTCCGCGGCCTCTTCGGCTACCCGCCGCGGTCGATCATCGCTCCCGATTACCGCTGGCGCGACGATCACGAAGCGCTCTGGGTCTCGCGGGGGTTGCGCGTCATCCAGGGCCAGAAGCAGCAGCAGCAAGCGGGTTGGACGACCCCGAGCGGCCGTGCGCGCAAGTTCGCGCACCGCGTGGCGACGCGCTGGTCGCGCCCGGACCGGGTCTATCTCGATCGCAACTGCCTCTTCGAGCCAGTCCAACTGCCGCCCGGCACGGACGGCGTACGGGCAGCTCACGCCGCCGTGCGCGCTGCCTGGAGACGGGGTGAACCGGCCGTCCTGCAGATCCACCGGATCAATCTGGTGCACCTCGATGCCCAGGTGCGCCGCCGCGGATTGGCGGCCTTCGCGCGATTGCTGACTGCGGTGACGGCCGACGATCCGATCTACCTGGTCGACGGCGAGATCGCCGATCTGAAGCGTCGCGGCACGTCCTGGGCCGTGCGCGGCGGCGGGGTCGTCCTGCGGAACCAGACGCGGTCCCGGCGCCTGGTCGTCGTTCCGCCACAGGCTCTGGCCGCGGCAGCTGCGCGAACCGGCCGAGCGGACGCTCCCCGAGCGCCTCTGATCCTGTCCCTGGCTCCGGGCGAGGTCCGGCTCCTGGACTGTGCCGCGGCGAAGTAGATGCCATCGACTCCTGATTAAGTCTAGAATTGCCTCTCGTACGAATTTATGCTATGATCATCCCTCTTTGACGATTAGACCGTGGAGCCATGGGCGCCAGGGGACCAGATGCGTCCACGAGGCGACCGACCTGTTTGATGTCCAGGAGGATCTTCATGATGTTCCGCTCGATGACGGCCGCGCTCCGCACCTCCTTGTTGTTGTTGACTCTCTGCGTCGCCGCTTGCCCGCAGGTGGCGGTCGCCTACGAATACATCATCTACGAAGGCGGATTCCAGGCGCGGGACTTCGCCTGGGAGGCCCTGGCCGACGGTTCGCAGAGGCTGACCGTCAAAGGCGGCCGCTCACTCGATGTGACGGACGAGGCCGAACTGCCGGCGGTCGACCTGCTGTTCGTGGTGCCCTCGGACCTGGCGATAACCGATGTGAGGGTCGAACCGCTCGCGGTGCGTCGCGATTCGCTGCCGGGCCCGCTGGCCACGGCCCAGCCGTTCGTTTCCAGCACCGGCGCCGTCGTGTCCCAGCGGCACCTCGAGCCGGGTGCCGGGTACTTCCCCGCGGCGTGGGGGATGTTCGGCGGCTTGCATAGCTGGCGCGGCTACCGCTTGCTGGCCGTCACGGTGCATCCGGCGCGTTTGCGCGCGGCGGCGGATGGACAGGCCGCGTCGATCGAGTTGCTCGAGCAGTTCGCGATCCACGCGGTCGTATCGCCGGACCGCCAACTGCCGCCACCGCTCTCGCGCGAGCGGAAGGTGCCCGGCGAGCGCCGGATGCTGGAGGAAACGTTGCGCGGCGTGGTGGCCAACCCCGCGGCGCTGGCCACGTACCAGCGCGCAGACGGCGCGGTGCTGGACAAGGCCGGCGCGCCGCATCTGCCGACGCCCAATCCCAGTCTCGAAGGCAGCGGGGTGCGCTATCTCATCGTCACCACCGCAGCGCTGGCGGGCGAGTTCCAGCGCCTGGCCGATCATCGCACCGCGCAGGGCCTGCCGGCGAAGGTCGTCACGCGCGAGTGGATCGCCGCCACGCAACGGCAGGGGATCGATTTCGCGGAGACCCTGCGCATGTACTTGCAGCAGGCTTACAGCAAATGGGGTCTGGAGTTCGTGCTGCTGGGCGGCGACACGGACGTCATTCCGAGCCGCGTCGTCCGCAGCTACTTCTACGGCTCGGACGGCAAGCCTTACACCGATCTGCCGACCGATCTCTACTTCTCCGCGCTGGACGGCAACTGGAACGCCAACGGCAACGGCTGGCTGGCCGAGCCGGCGGCGGACGGGTTCCCGGGCGACGAGACGGACATGGCTCCCGATCTGGCGGTCGGACGCGTGACGGTGCGCACGCCGCTGGGCGTGCAGCAGTTCGTGGACAAGGTACTGACCTACGAGGGCGCCACCGCCGCCGATCAGTATACCAATCGGATCCTCTACGCCGCCGAGGTCCTGTTCCCGGCGAACTGGAAGCCCGGCGACCCGATCGGTTTGAACGGCGCCGAATATGCGCACACCCTCAACGAGGAACTCATCCAGCCGCTGACCGACATGTCCGCCTGGCGGATGTATCAGACAGACGGCGGCCTGTATCCACTCGACGAGACCTTGTCCTTGGCCGCTCTGATCGCGCGGCTCAACTCGGGCGCCTATGGGCAGGTCAACCAGATCGGCCATGGCCATTACTACAACATGTCGGTGGCTGACGCGAACTTCACCGTGGCCAACGCCGATGCCTTGAGCAACGCGCCCAATTTCTTCCTGCTGTTCACGCTCAATTGCGCTTCGGCCGCCTTCGACTACGCCTGCCTGGCGGAGCGCTTCGTCGAGAACCCGCACGGCGGCTCGATCATGTCGATCGGCTCGGCGCGGGCGGCGTTCCCGCAGACGTCGTTCAGCTACCAGTACGCGTTCTACCAGAAGATGCTGCAGAACGGCACCGTGCGGGCGGCTCAGGTACTGGACCTCGTGCGCCTGCAGTTCATCGGCAACACCTGGAACCAGACGATCCACCGCTGGACGCAGCTGAATCTGGTGCTCCTGGGGGACCCGGCGACCGGCATCTGGAGCGGCTTCCCGCGGCAGCCGCAGATCGCGGCGCCGGCGGCGATCGCAGCGGGCGAGCAGACCGTCCAGGTGACGGTGAGCGTGGCGGGCGCGCCGATCGCCGGCGCGGACGTCGGTCTGCAGAAGGGCGCCGAGACGTACGCCTGGGGCGTGACCGACGCTCTGGGACGCGCGTGGCTGCCGGTCATTCCGCAGACGGCCGGCGAGGCGGTCCTGACGGTCGCCGGTGTCGGCCTGGAGGCCACCACGCGGACGATCGTGGTGTCCGGCAGCGCGGCGTACGTCAAGCTGGACGACTTCGTGATCAATGACTCCTCGGGCAACGGCAACGGGCTGCCCGAGGCCGGTGAGACGCTGTCGCTGCAGCTATTGCTGAAGGACGTCGGCGGCGCCGGCGCGACCGGTGTCAGCGTCGCGGTGGAGAGCCTGCATCCGGACCTGACCGTGTTGGACGGCTCGGCTTCGGCGCCCAATATCCCGCCGGGCGGCACGGCGCTGACATCCGATCCGATCGTGGTGCAGACGCCGGCGACGCTGCGCGACGGCACGAGCGTGCGCCTGCGGGTCACCGTCAACGCGGCGGGCGGCAGCTGGGTCAGCCAGGGCGAGCTGGAGATCCTGGCGCCGGAGGCTGAGGTCGTGCGCTTGATCGTCGATGACGCGGTCTACGGCAACGGGGACGGCATCCCGCAGAGCGGCGAACGGCTGGTCTTGCGCCCGTACGTGAAGAATTTCGGCGGCGGCCGCCTGGACCAGCTGATGGTGCAGATCATCGAAGCGGGCGTCGGCGTCACCGTGCACAGCGGCGTGGCGCTCTACGGCGGCGTCCCGTCGCTGGCGGAAGCGACGCATGCCAGCGGCGAACTATCGCTGACGCTGGCCGATGTCGGGATGCCGACGCCGGCCCGTCTGCAGTTCACGGACAACTACGGGCGCGGGTTCTCGCAGCCGCTGGAGTTCAATCCGCCCGCGGCGCCGGCGTTGCCGGTGGCGGACGCGACGATCGCTCCCGATGCGATCGCGCTGCGCTGGGAGCCGGTGGGCGGCAGTCGCACGCGGGGCTATCACGTCTACCGCGCGACGGCGGCCGCCGGGCCGTTCGTCCGCGCCAATCAGGATCTGCTGCGCAGGGCCTCGTACTACGAAGACCGGCCGCTGGCGCAGCTGACGTCCTACTGGTACAAGGTCACGGCGGTCGACACCTTCATGCTCGAGGGCGCGTTCTCACCGGTCGTGGCGCAGTTCACGATGCCGGCGGAACTGAGCAACTTCCCGCTGGGGTTCCCGTCGCAGACCAGCAGCCATCTGGCGGTTGGCGACGTGACGGGCGACGGCCGGCTGGAGATCATCGCGGCGGCGAACGAGATCTACGCGTGGCGCGACAACGGCAACGAGCTGATCGACGGCGACGACAACTCCCAGACGACGGGGCCGTTCACCAAGATCGGCGGCAATTTCTCGCCGGCCGGCGTCGTGCTGGCGAATATCGATGGCCTGCCGGGCAAGGAGATCATCGTCAGCCTGATGGAGCCCACGCGGCAGATCCGCGTCTACCGCGCCGACGGCAGCATGGTGCCGGGCTGGCCGAAGAGCCTGCTGGGCAACTGGAACTGGGCGACGCCGACCGTAGGCGACGTGACGGGCGACGGCTTCAACGAGGTGGTGGTCAACGATCTCGGCGGCCGGACGTTCGTCTGGCGCCATGACGGAACCGAGCTGCGCGACGGCGACAACAATCCGGCCACGGACGGCGTCTTCGTCGCGCGCCCGGAGAGTTGGGGCTTCTCGTCGCCGGTCCTCTACGACCTGGACGGCGACGGCGCGTGCGAGATCATCTTCGGCACCGCCTATAGCGGCGGCAACGAGAACTTCCTGCTGGCCTACAAGGCGGACGGGTCGCAGGCGCCCGGCTTCCCGTTCAGCGTGGGCACGCAACGCATCATCTGCACGCCGGCGATCGCCGATCTGGACCGCAACGGATCGATGGAGATCATCTTCTTCACGACCGGCCGCCGTTTGTACGTCTTGCGCGCGAATGGCACCTCGTATCACCCGGCGTTCCCGGTGCTCTATTCCGGCGCGTCCGACGCCAGCGCGGGGCCGAGCCCCGCCGTCGGCAACTTCGACGACGACGATGATCTGGAGATCGTCTGGCCGGTCAATAGCGGCAGCACGCGCCTGGATCTGGTGCTGGTGAACACCGGCCTGCACGACGGCACGGCAGGCACGATCATGGCGGGCTGGCCGGTCCAGCTGCCGAGCAACACGGAGGGCAGCCCGGTCGTCGGCGACATCAACGGCGACGGACGTGCGGACATCATCCAGCCGCTGGAGAATGGCCAGATCTACGCCTTCAATGCGGACGGAGCGCCGATCACCGGCTTCCCGATCACGCTCAGCGGACCGTGCCGGACGGCGCCGGTCATCTGCGACCTGAACGGCGACGGCAAGGTGAACCTGATCTACGCCAGCAATGACAATCTCGTCCACGCCTGGTCGATGCCGTTCGACTACAACCCGCAACTGGTGCCGTGGCCGACGTTCAAGGGCGACGTGGAACGCACGGGCGTGGCGCGCATCTACAGCGCGACGGCGGTCGGCGATTCCGAAGTGCCGGCTGCGTTCACGGTGCTGCCGCCATATCCGAATCCGTTCAATCCGGCGACGACGATCCGTTTGTATGTGGCGCCGGACTCGAATCAACGCCTGGATGTTGCGGTCTTCGATCTGCGCGGCCGTCGCGTCCGGGAGCTGTTCGCCGGCGCGGCGGAGCCTGGCTGGCGGACGTTGACCTGGGACGGCCATGATGGATCGGGCCGACCGCTCGCCAGCGGCGTCTACTTCGTGCACGCGCGACAGGCCGATCGCGTGCAGACGTTCAAGCTCGCGCTCGTCAAGTAGAGTCGAGAGCGTTCGCTTGCCGCCCGGTACGCCCCAGCGCGGGGTGTACCGGGCTTTCTATTGACCGCCGGCCCCGGCGCCGCCTAGATTCTGACGACCACTTCAGGCGGGAACGGCGATGAAACGACGATCTTTCTTGCTCTTGCTCCTGGTGCTGCTCCTGTTCGGCGGCGCGCGCTGCGTGCGCCAGATCGTCGCGCCACCGGCCGTTCCCACGCTCGCCGTCGAGGCCCTGGGGCCGACGCCGGGAGGCACGGCCGTCATCGCCCTGCCCGACGAGCCGGATTTGCTCAATTCCCTCGTGCGCACATCGGCGGTCGCCGGCATGGTCCTGGCCCTCCTGCAGGCCAGCCTGGCGGAGATGGGCGAGGACCTCCTGTGGTTCCCCGTGATCGCCAGCGGTTGGGACGTGGCTCCGGACAGCCTGGCGATCACCTATCGGCTGCAGCCCTGGTACTGGGAAGACGGCGAGCCTCTGACCAGCGAAGACGTACGACTGACCTGCCGGCTGCTGCAGGATCCGCGCATCGGCAGTCCGCGGGCGGATCTGTTGCGATCCGTCACGAGGGTCGTCGCGGAAGATCCGGCGACGATCCGTTATGAATTCGCGACGCCGCAAGCGCAACCAGTGCAGACGACCGCACACTCGATCCTGCCAGCCCATCGTGTCCGCGAACTGGATCCGGAGAAGGTCGCGAACTGGGCGTTGAACCGCCAGCCGCTCGCGTCCGGACCGTTCCGTCTGGTGTCCTGGCAGCCGGGGCAGCAGCTGATACTCGAGCCGAATCCGCGCTACGCAGGTGTGCCGGCCCATCTCAGCCGCGTCGTGTTGCGGATCCTGCCCGACGAGACGGCTCGCATCATGGCCCTCGAGACCGGCGAGGTCGACCTGGTCTATGATGTGCCGGCGACCGCCGCGCGGCGACTGGCGAACGCGCCGGCGCTGCAGATCGCCGAGATCCAGAGCCGCGTCTTCGGATTCATGATGTGGAACGTACGGCGGCCGGCGTTGCAGGATCCGCGGGTCCGGCGCGCCCTGTCGCTGGCGCTGGATCGGCAGCGCTTCGTCGACGATCTGCTGGGTGGACATGCCGTCGCGGCGGCCAGCTACCTGCCGCCCGTGCTCTGGAATCATCATCCCGGGCTGGTGCCCGATCCCTGCCGGCCTGACTCGGCGCGGGCGCTGCTGACGGCGGCCGGCTGGGTGCAGCAGCCGGGCGATCACGCGCGGAGCCGCGATGGAGAACAGCTGCGTCTGGATGTGATCTACCGCGGCGGCGATGCGGTGCGCGAGAGTGGCGCCGCGCTCGTGCGCAGGAATCTGGAGGATGTCGGCGTGCAGGTCGCGCTGCGGGCCATGGAACTCGGCACGGCCTTGCAGTTCCTGCGATCGGGCCGGTTCGATGCGTATCTCGGCGAGTACCAGGCCAACCTGTACGCCGATCCCTCGCCCCTGGTGATGTCCGGTGCCAGCGACCGCTTCAATTTCGGCGGCTATGCCAACCCGCGGGTCGATTCCTTGCTCGCCGCCGCCCTGGCCGAACCGGATCGCCGGCGCAGCCTGCCGCTCTGGTACGCCGTCCAGGAGGAGCTGGCGGCAGATCCTCCCGCGGCCCTGCTCTATTACCCCCGGCAGATCGTCGCGTTCAACAGACGGTTGCGAGACGTGCGGCCTCACATGCTGTCGCCGCTGAACAACCTCGCGGAATGGTGGATCGCGCCAGGGGAACGGCGATGGTCTGCGCCGGGAGATCGGCGGTAATATTACTTGCCGTATCGCGACTGTCGTTGACGCATCTTCTCGCTGATGCTAGGCTGCGGGACGTGGATATTACCATCGACCGGGGTCTGGCGCAGCGATCGCACGGCGCCCGAGGATGTGATCGCCGCGACGCTGGAGCGGCACGGCGAGCCGATGTCCTGCGAGTCGTACCCGGCAGCCGACGTCCGCGGGAAGAAACTCGTGTTCCGCAGCAAGAGATTCGACAACGTCGTGCGGCGGACCGTGTCGACGAGCCAGCGCAGCAAGCGGATGGCTCGCGGCGTCCCGGCCCTCTGAACTGGTTGTGCACGTCGGCGCCCGCAGGCTGACCGGGAGCATCGCCTTGTATCCGAACGCAGCGCCCCCGGGCCGCCGGCCGTCGACACTGCACGCCGCATCGTTGGCGGCCATCGGGCTGCTATTCCTGCTGCATGCGCTGCTGTATTGGCCGTGGGTCGAAGATGACGCGTACATCTCGCTGCGCTACGCGGAGAATCTGATCGCCGGCCATGGCCCGGTCTTCAATCCCGGCGAGCGCGTCGAGGGCTATTCGAATCCGGCGTGGGTGCTGCTGCTGGCGACGGCCCTGCGACTCGGCGGCGATCCGCTCGTCGTCGCCCGCGTTGTCGGCCTGCTCTGCGGCCTGGGCGGGCTGATCGTAGCCTGGGCCCTGGCGCGGCAGCTGCGGCCCGGAGCCGGCAGCGCGTCGCTGGTCGCGCCGGCGATGCTGGCCGCCTCGCCGCTGCTGGCGCGGCATGCGGTCAGCGGCCTGGAGACCGGCGCGTACGCTCTCTGCTTGGCGCTCGGAGTCTACGTCAGCGGCGCCGGCGGACCGGGGCGGCGACGCGATGGGCTGGCGGTCTCGCTTGCGATCCTGCTGGCCTTGCTGCGACCAGAGGGAGCGGTGTTCGGCTTGCTGCTTGTCGCACGTCGCGCCGGCCGCCGCGAGGGTGGACGGCTGCTGTGGCTGTGTTTCGGCGCCGCCGTCGCCCTGCTGCTCGGCTGGCGCCTGGGGTATTACGGCGCGCTGCTGCCGAACACCTTCCATTTCAAGATGACCGGCGGCACGGAGGCGCTGCGCTCCGGCTTCTATTACGTGCGGGAATTCCTGCGCGATGGCGGCGGCGTGGCCCTCGTCGGCTTCGGGCTGGTGCCGCTGCTGGACAGGCAGGCGTCGCGCACGCTGCGCTGGATCATCGGCGTCGTCGTGTTGCAGGTCGCCGTCGTGGTGATCGCAGGTGGGGATTGGATGCACCACTACCGCTTCTTCGCGCCGGTGCTGCCGCTGCTGGCGGCAGCAGTCGCCGCCGGGGTCGATCTGATCCGCAAAAGCGCCGCCGCGCTGGGCGGCCGCCGCCATCTGCCCGCGCTGATCATCGCCGCGATGCTCGGAACAGCGCTCTCGAACGTCTACCTGAGCGAGCGCGAGGTCTGGCGCACCATCATGCCGGCGGTGCGCAGCGGGCAGTATCTGTCGCAATCCTACGCGCGCGTCGGCCTCTGGCTGCGCGAGCATACGCCTCCGGAAAGCGTGGTGGCGGTGAGCGATGTCGGGGCGGTCGGATACTATTCGGGTCGCCGCATCGTCGACATGCTCGGGCTCGTGAACAGCCACATCGCCCGCACACCCGGCCAGCTGCACCGCAAACACGACGTGGCCTACGTCCTGGCTCGCCGGCCTGACTACGTCATTCTCGTCGAACGGACCGATCGCGCCGGCCAGCCGTGGTATTGGCGGCTCGCCGACCGCGCCATGGCGGAGAGTCCGCAATTCGCGGCCGGGTACGTCCTGACCCACAGCATCGCGATGGGGTTCGAAGACGAGGTCGCGCGCATCTACCGGCGGCGGTCCACAGGATGACTTGTTCCGCGAAGATTGTTGCTGGCTGCCGCCAACCTGAACCACGCCAATGGGATGCAACGGTTGCGGCCGTAATTGGCCAAGTAGCAGCAGTTTGGGCGTTTACAGCAGCCAGCAACAATCTTCGCGGAACAACCCACAGGATGAGCCGGCGCGGCCGGGGCGATGCAGCCAGGCGACTCAGCCCGGAGGCCAGTCCAGCGGCCGGCCGCCCAGCACGTGCAGGTGCAGATGGGGGACCGTCTGACAGGCGTCGCGACCGCAGTTGATGACGACGCGGTAGCCCGACGCGGCGAGATCGAGCGACGCCGCGACCCTGCTGGCGGCGAGTTGCAGCCTGCCGGCCAGTTCGATATCGTCCGCGGTCAGATCGCTCAGGGAGGCGATGTGGCGGCGTGGGATGACCAGGACGTGCACGGGGGCCTGGGGATGCAGGTCGCGGAAGGCCAGGACTTCCTGGTCGGCATACACTTCGTGGCACGGGATCTCGCCCGCGGCGATCTTGCAGAAGACGCAATCGGACATCAGGGGTCCTTCCTGGAATCGACCGCCACCCGCGGCCTGTTTCCGCAGGCTAACATGCTCGGGGCGGCGGCGGCAAGCGGGCGTCCGGTTGCCGAGCGCGGAAATGGCGGCGCGGCGGCGTGCGTCCACGGCGCCTGCCGCGTGCGCGCCGGCCCGCCCGCAGGGAGGTCGTCATGGAGATTCTGGTCGTCGGATACAACGCCTTCGACACCATCGTGCCGATCGACGGTCTGCCGGTCGCGGACAGCAAGCAGCCGGTTGCGGAGATCCTGTCCGGCGGCGGGGGACCGGGAGCGACGGCCGCCATCTGCCTGGCGCGTTTCGGGGCCCGGGTGCGGCTGGTCACGGTGTTCGGCGACGACCTCGGCGCGGCCGTCCAGCGTCGCGAACTGGAGGCGGCCGGCGTCGATTGCAGCCTGTCGCGCCGCGCCGCGGGGCACCGGTCGCCGCAGGCGGTCATCCTCGTCGATCCGCGGCGGGAGACGCGAACCATCTTCTGGTCGCGCGGCACGCTGCCGCCCCTCGATCCCGCGACCGTCGACACCGCGTGGCTGGATGGTTGCGACCTGCTCTACTGCGACGGCCACGAGCCGCGGGCCGCGGTGCGCCTGGCGCAAGCCGCACGCGCGCGCGGTCTGCCGGTCGTGCTCGACGCCGGCACCGTGCGCGACGGCGCCCGCGAACTGGTCGCCTGCTGCAGCGATGTGATCTCCTCGCGCGGTTTCGCGCCGGCGCTCACCGGGCGCGCCGATCCGCTGGGCGCCCTGCGCGCGCTGCGTGATCTCGGGCCGCAGCGGGTGGCGATGACCTTCGGCGCGGCCGGCGTGCTGGCCCTGGATGCGGACGGGCGCGTTGCTTTCCACGTGCCGGCGTTCGCCGTGCCCGTCCTGGACACGACCGGCGCCGGCGACGTCTTCCACGCGGGCTACGCCTTCGCAAGGGCGCGCGGCGATCGCTGGCCGGACTGCCTCGCGCTCGGCGCCGCGGCGGCGGCGCTCAAGTGCCGGGACTGGGGCGGCCGACGCGGTCTGCCGTCGCTGGCCGGAGCGGAGCGCTTGCGCGATACGGGGCGCCGCCGGCCGGAGCGGCCGGAGGGCTGGCAGTCCGGCTAGAAATCGGCCTGGACATTCGCCTCTTGTTCGCCTATCGTGACGAACAACCAGCGAACGGATAGCCAGCCGAGGAGGTCGCCATGCCCCTGACCCGCCGCCAGTCCGAGATCCTCGCGTATGTTCGCGATCATTGCCGCGAGCGCGGGTACGCGCCGACCCTGCAGGAGATCGGCCGGCGATTCGAGCTCTCGTCGGTCGCCACGGTGCACAAGCATATCGCCCAGCTGGTCGCCAAAGGCTACTTGCGGCGGGAGCGCCGCAACGCCAGCCGCGATCTGGCGCCGGCCGCGCAGGCCAAGCCCGGCGTGGCGGCCGTGACCGTGCCGTTGCTCGGCACCGTGGCGGCCGGCCTGCCCATCGAGGCGCTGGCGATGTCCGAAGAGATCGTCCTGCCGGAGCAATGGCTCGGCCGCCGCCACACGTTCGCCTTGCGCGTGCGCGGCGATTCGATGATCGACGAGCAGATCCGCGATGGCGATGTCGTCGTGGTCGAGGAGCGCGAGACCGCCCGCAACGGCGAGACCGTCATCGCGCTGATCGACGGCGAGAGCGCCACCGTCAAGCAGTTTCAACGCCGGGGGGCTGTCGTCCGCCTGCTGCCGGCCAACCCTTCGTTGGCTCCTCTCGAGTACCCGGAAGAGCGCGTGCGCATCCAGGGCGTGGTCATCGGAGTGCTGCGGCGTTTCTGACGGCGAATCGCGGCGCCGTCGATCGTCTGCCGGCTGATCGCAGCCGCACGGCCGGGTTGGCCTGGCATTTGCGTATACTTGCCAAGCCGGCTCACGTGCCGTGGCGCCCGGCGCGGCGGTGCGCGCGCCTGCCGAGCGGCCATCGGTTGACGCTTCCCAAGGCAATGATTAGAGTTGCGAGCACCAGCCGATTGCCGGGCCGGACCAGGGAGCGAGGCGGACGGATGTCGCGAGCAGGTCGCAAGGGCGAGTCGGAGGATGTCTTCGAGATCCTCGTGACGGCCTACGCCCAGAAGAGCGGCGCGCTGACCACCGAGGGCGAGCTGTGCTGGTCTCCGGCGACCGACGTGTACGAGACCGACGAGACGTTCGTCGTGCAGATGGACCTCGCCGGCATGGAGCCGTCGCGGATCGAAGTCGTCTGCGACGGCCGCCTCCTGCTGGTGCGTGGAGTGCGCACGGAATCGGCCGGACCGGGCCGCAAACACTTCCACATCATGGAGATCAACGTCGGGCCGTTCGTGCGCCGCGTGCCGCTGCCGCCCGATGTCGATCCGGACAGCGCCGCCGCCAACTACCGGGGCGGGTTCCTGTATGTCACGTTCCGCCGGGGCATGCCGCGCCGGATGGGCCGCCGCCAGATCGACGTGGACCGCTAGCGCGGCGAAGGAGCGATCGCATGTCCGACAGCGCCATCGGCAGCCGCCAGAGCCAGGCCGCGCAGGGCGTGATCCTGCCGGCCTCGCTGCCGATCCTGCCCATCAGCGAGGCGGTCATCTTTCCGTACATGATGGTTCCGCTCGTGCTGAGCGACGAGAATCTCATCAAGCTCGCCGACGAGTGCCTGGCGGGCGACAAGATCCTCGGCGCGTTCACCCAGCGCCCGCAGGACGACGAAGAACCCGCCGACGGTGCCGAGGACGGCGGCTCCGCGCACGCCGCTGATGACGACGAGCGCACCGAAGCGGAACAGATCTACAGCGTGGGCACGGCGGTCCGCATCCAGAAGATGCTGCGATTCCCCGACGGCAGCATGCGCCTGCTCGGCCAGGGCGTCGCGCGCTGCCGCATCGAGGCGATCCTGCAGGAGCAGCCCTATCTGCGGGCGGCGGTCTCGCCGATCCTGGAAGAGCCGGCGGACGACGCGCAGACCGTCGCTTACATGCGCGGCGTCGCGAACAACTTCCTGAAGATCATCGACGCCAGCGAGAACCTCTCGGACGAGTTGAAGGTCGTGGTCATGAACATCGACGACCCCGGCCGCCTCGCCGATCTCATCGCCACGAACCTCGACATCGACGTCGCGGAGAAGCAGGCGGTGCTCGAGGAGACATCGCCCCGCCGCCGGCTGCAACTGCTGACCAAGCTCGTCATGCGCGAGTTGGACGTCCTCGAGCTGGGGCAGCAACTGCAGTCCAAGGTGCGCAAGTCCATCGACAAGGACCAGCGCGAATACTACCTGCGGCAGCAGCTCAAGGCCATCCGGCGCGAGTTGGGCGACGAGGACGAGGGTTCGGTCGAGCTCGACGAACTGCGCGAGCGCCTGGCCGCCGCCAAGCTGCCCGAGCGCGTGCAGGCGGCGGCCGAGCGCGAACTGGATCGCTTGTCGCGCATGTCGCCCGGCGCGAGCGAATACACCGTCAGCAAGACCTACCTGGACTGGCTGCTGGATCTGCCGTGGTCTAACGCGAGCGAGGACAAGCTCGACCTGACGCGCGCCGAGGAGATCCTCGAGCGCGACCACTACGGCCTGGCCGACGTCAAGGAGCGCATCCTCGAGTTCCTGGCCGTGCGAAAGCTCAAGGGCGACCACCGCGGGCCGATCCTCTGTCTGCAGGGTCCGCCTGGGGTGGGCAAGACCTCGCTGGGGCGCAGCATCGCCGAAGCCGTCGGGCGCAAGTTCTTCCGTTTCTCGCTCGGCGGCATGCGTGACGAGGCGGAGATCCGCGGTCACCGGCGCACGTACGTCGGCGCGATGCCCGGGCGCATCATCACCGGGATCAAGGAATGCGGAACGAACAATCCGCTCATCATGCTCGACGAGATCGACAAACTGGGGCAGGATTTCCGCGGCGATCCGGCGAGCGCCCTGCTTGAGGTGCTCGATCCCGAGCAGAACCACGACTTCACCGACCACTACCTGGCGCTGCCGTTCGACCTCTCGAAGGTGCTCTTCATCACGACGGCCAACATGCTGGACACGATCCCGCGTCCACTGCTGGACCGCATGGAGACCATCCAGCTGCCGGGCTACACCAACCTGGAGAAGCTGCAGATCGCCCGCCGCTACCTCGTGCCGCGTCAGGTCTCCGAGAACGGCCTGACCGCCAAGAAGATCCGTTTCACGACGGCCGGCATCATGCGGATCATCGAGCAGCATACCCGCGAGGCCGGGGTCCGCGAACTGGAGCGCAAGATCGGCAGCGTCTGCCGCAAGACGGCGCGCAAGGTCGCGCGCGGCGGCCGCAAGCCCCACGCGATCGGCGCCAACAACCTCAGCCTGTACCTGGGACCGCCGACGTATACGGGCGATCGTCTGCGGCGGCGCGCCAGCGTCGGCGTCGTCACGGGTCTGGCCTGGACGCCGGTCGGCGGCAAGATCCTCTACATCGAGGGTCTCAGCCTGCCCGGCGGCAACGGCAGCCTCAAGCTGACCGGCCAGCTCGGCAGCGTCATGCAGGAGTCGGCCAACGCCGCGCTCAGTTATCTGCGCAGCCGTTTCGGCGCGCGCCCCGAGCACAAGGAATTCTTCGCGCACGACATCCACATCCATGTGCCGGCCGGCGCGATCCCGAAGGACGGCCCCTCGGCCGGCATCGCCATGGCGACGGTGCTGCTCTCGCTGCTGCTCGCGCAGCCCGTCGATCGCCGCACGGCCATGACGGGAGAGCTCACGCTCACCGGGCAGGTGCTGGCCATCGGGGGCCTGCTCGAGAAGGTCCTGGCGGCGCACCGTGTCGGCGTGCGGCGGGTCATCATGCCGCTGAACAACAAGACGGATTTGGAGAACATCCCGGCCGAGGTCCGGGCGGAGGTCGAGTTCGTGCCGGTTGCGCACGTGGACGAGGTCTGGCGGACCGTGTTCCCGGAGGTCGTCTGAAGCGCGGGCCGGCGGCGGCGGGCCGGCGGCGGCGGGCCGCGCGCGCCGGGCGGCGGCGGCAGAGAAGAGGCGGAGAACGTGTTCGAGAAGCTGAAGCGAGTTCTCGGCGGCCGCAAGGGATCGGCGTCGTTCCGGCTGCCGGGACACGTCGACGATCGTTCGCGGATCCTCGCCCTGGCCGGCGGCGACCTCAGCGACCTCCTCTTCCACGTGCCGATCCTGGCCGGCATCCGCAGGACCTGGCCGGGCGCGAGCCTCGATTTCCTGGTGCCCGAGGCCTACGCATCGCTGGTGATCCCGAGCGGTCTGGCGCGTCAGGTCCTCGTCTACGGCGACCATCAGCTCGGCGGCTGGAAGCCCGCCTATCGCAACCTGCAGCGCTCGCTCGGAGCCGCGCGCTACGACGTCAGCTTCGTGCTCAGCCGATCGCCGCAGCCGGCGCTGGAGGCGCTCGGTCTGGCCAGCGGCGCGATCCTGCGGTACGGGCCATCGCATGCCGGCAGCTGGCCCGCCGTGAACCTGGAGCTGCGGCGTCGGCCTGACACGACGATCTACGCGGGAGATCGGATCCGCGACCTGGCGCCGTGGCTGGGATTCGCCGCCGACGGACTGCGCACGACCTGGCCCTTGCCGGCCGACAAGCTGCGCCAGGTGGCCCAGGTCGTCCATTTCAACAAGCCGCGCCCGCAGGAACTGCTCATCGGCGTCGATCCCGGTCCGGACAAGGCCGGCCGCGCCCTGTCGAGCGAGAACCTCCTCTTCCTGGTCCAGCAGCTCAAGGCGCGTTTCGATTGCCGCATCCTGCCGCTGTGCGGACCCGACGGCCAGGAGCGCCGGCGCCAGTTCGAAGCGGGGCTCGGATCGCCGGTGCCGCCCGCTTTCAACCGCGACACGCTGCTCGATACCGTCCTGCTGCTCTACCAGTGCGACCTCTTTTTGGCCGGCAACACCGATCTGTTCCACTTCGCGGCCGCGGCCGGCGTGCCCTGCGTCGGGATCTTCGGCAGCCAGGTCGAGCCCGCTTGGCTGCCGGCCGGCCGGAGGCGATGCGCCGTCCTTCCGATCACCAGCGGCAAGCGCATCGACCCGGCGGCGTTGCTGGCGGCGGTGACGGCGGTGCGCGCCGAGCCGAACGCGTCCTCGACGGCCGGTGGCGCGGGCGCCATGGCCAGCGATCCATTGCCCGCGCCGGGCGCATGAGAACGCCGGCTGGCCAGGCGTATCGCGTCCTCGTCGTCTTGCCGAACTGGCTGGGCGATCTCGTCATGGCCTGTCCGCTGCTCGAACTGTTGCATCGGGCGCGCGACCACGCCGGCCGGCCTCTCGCCGTGCTGGCTTGCGTGCGGCGCCGCTGGGCGCCGCTCTTGACAAGGGATCCGCGGTTGGCGGGGTTGATCCCCTACGAACGCACCGGCCGACACGCCGGCCCCTGGGGCATCGTCGGCCTGGCGGCGGCCTGGCGGCGAGCCGCTCCTGCCGCGGTCGTCATCTGCCCGCCGTCCTTGCGGATGGGGCTCGCCGGAAAACTCGCCCGTATCCCGCTCAGCGTCGGCGAGCGCCGCGACGGGCGCCGCCTGCTGCTGAGCCGGTCCGTCGCGCCGCTCGAGCGCGGCAGTGTGCACCACAGCGAAGAACTGCGGCGCTTGGGTCGCGAATTCCTCGCCGCGGCGGGACTGACCGTGCCGGCAGACGCCGATACGCTGCCGCGCCTGCCCGGCCTGCAGCCGCTGCCGGCGACGCCGCTCGGCGCCGGACCGCCGCTTTGGCTGGTCGCGCCGGGCGCGACGTTCGGTCCGGCCAAGGCCTGGCCGGCGCGACGGCTGGCGGAATTCCTGGACCTGGCGGTCCGTGTGCGCCAGCAGCGCGTCGCGCTCGTCGGCGACACCACGACGGCGACGGCGGCATCCGAACTGCGGCGCCTCACGCCGCAGCTCGCCTGGCGGCGAGATCTGCCCGGAGAAGCAGCGGTCATCGATCTGGTGGGCGCCACGACGCTCATCGATCTGGCGTCGCTGCTCAAATCTGCGCAGGCCTTCGTGGGCAACGACAGCGGTGTGATGCACCTGGCCGCGGCCCTGGCGGTGCCGACGCTCGGACTCTTCGGATCGAGCAGCGTCGCCTGGACCGGTCCGCGCGGACCCCGCGCCCGCGCGCTGGCGGCCAGCGGCTTCGCCTGCCAGCCGTGTTTTCGCAAGACCTGCAACCAGCCGCGTTTCTGCCTCGATACCCTGACGGGACAGGAAGTCCTGCGCGCTCTGGACGAGTTGCTCGCGCGCGGACCGACGGGGTTTCCGGCATGAGCCGCTGGTGTGCGTCAGTGGAAGCGCCGCCGCCCGCCGTCGGCGCGCCGCCGCCGGTCCTCTTCCTCGATCGCGACGGCGTGCTGGTCGTCGAGAAGGACTATCTCCGCGATCCGGCAGCCGTCGTGCTGATGCCGGGCGCGGCGGCCGCGTTGCGCCGGGCGCGCGCGGCGGGATTCCGGCTGATCGGCATTTCGAACCAGTCCGGACTCGGCCGGGGGATCTTCACGCCGTCGCAGTTCGCGGCCGTCATGCACCGCTTCGCGGCTTTGCTGCGGGAAGCTGGCTGTCCGCTGGACGACTTCTACTACTGTCCGCATGCGCCCGAAGCGGACTGCGCCTGCCGCAAACCGCGGACCGGTCTGCTGCGGGAGGCGCGGGAGCGTCATGCCTGGGATCCGGCGCGCTCCTGGGTCATCGGCGACAAGATCTCCGACCTCGACCTTGCCCGCGCCGCCGGGTTGCGCGGCGTTCTCGTGCGGACCGGGCACGGCCGCGCGCAGGAGGCGAAGCTGCCGCCGGACCGCGGCGATCCGGTCGTCGACGACCTCGCGGCGGCCGTGGACCTGATCCTCGCGCAGGCGACGCGATGAGCTGGCTGCTCGATGGGCGGCCGCTGCGGCGCGTGCTCGTGACGCGTCTGCGTTACCTGGGCGACATCGCGATGTCGACCGTCGTCCTGGCGGCTCTGCGCCGGGGAGATCCGCGGCTCGAACTCGCCTATCTCTGCGAGGCGCAGCATGCGCCGCTGCTCTTGGCGCACCCGCAGCTGGCGCGCGTGCACGCGTTGGCCGCGCGCCGGCGGGGCGCCGACGCCGCGGCGAGACGCGCGGTCGCCGGCGTGGCGCCGCTGTCTGCGGCGGGAACCCTGGGCACGTTGCGCGGCCTGCGGCGGCACGGCTACGATCTGGCGATCGACCTCTTCTTCAATCCGCGCAGCGCGTGGCTGCTGCGTCTGGCCGGGATCCCGGCGCGATGCGGCGGCGAGGTCCGCGGCTACCGCCGCCGGCTGTATACGCACCTGGCGCCGTCGCCGACGGTCGCCGACCGCCCAGGTCTCTACGCGGTCGCGGGCGGAGGTCTGGGCGAGCACCTCAGCCGTTTAGCGCCGCTGCGGCACGCGGACGGCCGGCCCTTTTTGCAGTGGCTGGAGGAGAGCTGGCCGCCGGGCGGCCTGGCGACGATGGTCGCGCGCCCGCGTCTCGGATCGGCGGCCTGCGAGGCCCTGGCGCGCGTCGCGGCGCCCGAGACCACGTTCACGCTGCTGGCGCCGGCGGCGACCTGGCCGAGCAAGCAGTGGCCGGCCGACCGCTGGCGGCAGCTGACCGAGGCGCTGCTCGCCGCCGGCCGGCAGGTCGTCGTGCTCTGTCCGCCCGGCGGCCCCGGTGCGTACGCCGGGCTGGCGGCGGCCATCCCGGCCGGCCGCGGCGGGTTGCTCGCGCCAATGCCGTTGAGCGATGCGCTGCAGATCGTCGGCGCCGCAGAACTGCTCGTGTCTGCCGACGGCGGGATCATGCATGCCGCGATCGCCATGCAGGTGCCGACGGTCGCGATCTTCGGGCCTACCGATCCGCGGCTCTGGTTCCCGTACGAACGTCTGGGACCGTACCGCGTCGTGGCGCGACGACCCGCCTGCCATCCATGCCATCGCCACGACTGCGACGCCTTCGTCTGCCTGCCCGAACTGACAGCCGAGCGGGTGCTCGGCGTCATCTCGAGCACGCTGGATCGAGGCGGTGCCTGATGCGCTCAGACCGGCCGATCCGACGCATCCTGGTGATCCGGCGCAAGGCCCTCGGCGATGCGCTGGTGACATTGCCGGCCATGTATCGGCTCGCGGCGGCGTTCCCATCGGCGCAGATCGACCTGGTCGTCGACCGTCCGCTAGCGCCGTTGCTGCAGGACCTCGCGCATGGCTGCGCCGTCCTGGCCTGGCCGCCGCCGCCGTCACGCAGGCCCTGGTGGCTGCGCCTGCGCGACGCCGGTTACGATCTGGTCATCGACTATCTGGGCAGCCCCCGCACCGCGCTCTGGACGGCGCTCAGCGGCGCGCCGCTGCGCGTGGGTTTCGATCTGCCGCGCCGTCGTTGGGCGTACAACGTCCGCGTGCCGCGCAATCGCCGCGGCGCGGTCGACGTCGTGCAGTTCGCCGGCGAGGCGTTCCTCGATCCGCTGCGGGCGCTGGGGCTGGCGCCCGCGGCCTGGCGCCCCGGCGAGGGGGCGTCCTGTCTGACGAGCGACGAGCAGACGCTCGGTACGGCCTACCGTGCGTGGCAGGCCGACTGGGTCGCGTCCGGCCGCCCGCGCGTCGCCCTGATGTTCAGCGCGACTTGGCCGGCCAAGGCGTGGCCGGCTCGCGAAGGCGCCGCCCTCTATCGGCAGCTCGCCGCCCAAGGGCTCGACCCGGTCCTGGTGACCGGCCCCGGCGACGCCGGCCTCGCGGCGGAACTGCGCGCCGCGGCGCCGGAAGCGCGCTTCGCGCCGCCCACGACGCTGCCGGAGTTGGCGCACCTCCTGGCGCGGTGCAGCATCTACGTCGGTACGGACAACGGTCCGCGGCATCTGGCCGCCCTGCTCGGCGTTCCGACGCTCACGCTCTTCGGTCCGACGGATCCGCGCGGATGGAACCCGGAAGATCCCCGTCATGTTGCTGTCACCGCGCCCGTCGCTTGCGCGCCCTGCAACCTGACGCGCTGTCCGATACCGGGGCACCCTTGCCTCGACGGCCTGCCGGCGGCGACGGTCGCGGCGGCCGTTCGTAAGCTGCTGGCTCAACTCCAGGCCGCGCGGCCCGCGGGGTCGCGCATCGCGAAGGAGCTCGGATGACCCGTCCGTGCCGATCGGGTCGGCCGCCGCACGTCGAGTTGCTGCGGTGGGCGGTCGTGTCGTTTCTCGTCGGCTGCGGTCAGTTGGCGAGCGTGCCCGCGGCGGTCGCCGCGCCGGAGGAGCCCGCGGCCGGCGCGCCCGGCGCGTCGCGTCCGTTCGGCGTCGGCGAGCGGCTCGTCTTCGCCGTCGATTACGGACTGATCAACGCGGGCGAAGGCGTTCTCGAAGTGGTGGGCACGGTCGATTTCCAGGGGCGGAGCTGCTACCGGATCGAAAGCACCGCCAGCAGCAACCGCTTCTTCTCCGGGATCTACCGCGTGCGCGACAAGGTCGTCAGCTATATCGACCGCCAGGAGCTATTCAGCCGCTACTTCATGAAGCGCCTGCGGGAAGGGACGTTCCGGCGCACCGAGGAAATCGAGTTCGATCACGTCGGCGGCGCGGCCCGCTACCATGATGGCAAGACCTACGAGATTCCGCCGGGCGTGCACGACGTGCTGTCCGCCTTCTATTTCCTGCGCACGCTGGACCTGCAGGTCGGGCAGGATGTATTCTTGACCGTACATGACAGCCGCAAGACCTATGATTTGCGCGTCATCATCCATCGCCGCCAGGAGATCGCCACGGTGCTCGGAGTCTTCGATTGCTTCGTGGTCCAACCGGTGATGCTGGGCGATGGCATCTTCAAGCACGAGGGGGACCTCATGATCTACCTGACCGCCGATGCCCGGCGGATCCCCGTGCGCATGAATACGCGGTTGCCGGTCGGCAGCATCACGGCCACGTTGCGCGAGTTCGCGCCGGGCGACGATCGGGACGGCACCGGTGGTTGAGCCGCGAAACGAGCGCGCTGCGGCGGCGCCACAGGGAACGCTGGCGCCGCCAGCGGCGTGGTTCCAGGCGCCGGCCGCCAGCCGCACCGGTTGCGGCGCGGGCTACCTGATCCTGGTCGCGCTGTTGGCCGCCGTGCTGCGTCTGTGGCGGCTCGATGGCATGTCGTTGTGGATCGACGAGGTCATGACCTGGAATCTGGTCGCCCCGGGACGCGGTCTGCACTTCGGGGAGCAGATCCTGGCCGCCTATCAGGGGCCCTTGTATCCGGCCGCCGTGTGGCCGTTGCTGCGCTGGCACGAGTCGTCGCTGATGCTGCGCCTGCCGGCGGCGATCGCCGGCATCCTCGCCGTCCCGCTGCTCGGGGTCTACGCCGCCCGCCTCTGGGGGCGCCGGGCGGGACGGCTGGCGGCCCTGCTGCTGGCGTTGAGCCCGTTTGCGGTCTGGTACGCCCAGGAAGGGCGCGCCTACAGCTTCGTCATCCTCTTCGCCGTCGCCGCGGGCCTGGTCATGCTGGCGGCCCTCGAGCGGGGACCGACGGTGCGGCGGATGCTGTCGCTGGCGATCGTCGGCGGCGCCGGCCTGGCCAGCAACAGCTCGTTCCTCTTCCTGCTGGTGGCGTTCGCGACGACTGTCGTGCTGGCGAGCCGTCCGCGCCGGGGCCGCGACTGGCTGCTGTGGTGCTGCGGATTGGGCGGCGGCGTCGTGCTGGCGGCGCCGTGGCTCTTGCAGGCGGCCGGCATTTGGGAAGTCGGGCGGATCGTGCCGGGCGCCGAGACGGGCGAGGCGCTCCGCGGCGATTCGACGTTCACCGCGTGGGCCCTCCCCTTCACCGGTCACGCGTTCTTCTACGGATTCAGCCTCGGGCCGTCTCTGACCGACCTGCATGGAGGCGATCGCCTCGCGGCGGTCCGGCAGGCCTGGCCGGTGCTGGCGGTCGGCGCTGCGCTCGCCGCGACGGCGCTGTTCTACGGACTGCGCCATCTGGGGCGGAGCCGCTGGCCGCTGCTGCTCTGGATCGTGCTGCCGCTCGTGCTGGCCGTCGTGCTGGCCGTGCGCAACGTCAAGCCGTACAACGTGCGCTACGTCGCGGCGGCGTTCCCCTGGGTGCTCGCGTTGGCCGCCCTCGGCATCGCGCACGCGGGCCGGCGCCTGCGCCTGGTGCTCGGCGGCGGACTCTGCCTGCTCAGCCTGGCGGCGTTGGCCGGCCATTTCGGCGACGATCGCTACGCCAAGGAAGACGTGCGGGGGGCGGTGGCCGCCATCATGGCGTCCAGCGGACCGCAGCGTCCGTTGCTGGTGCCGGCCGTCGGCCCGGTCGTGCGCCACTACTGGCGGGGAGAGACGCCGGTGATCGGCATGTACGAGGAGCCGGTCATCAGGGACGCGGCCATGGCGGAGGCGGCGGTATCGCGGCGGCTGGCTGGCCACGACGAGGCCTGGATCGTCTGGGCGAGATCCTGGGACCGCGACCCTCACCACTTGCTGCCGGCCGCCCTGCGGAAGGTCGGGACGCTGCAGCGCGTCCATCAGGGGCCGCAGGTGGCGGTCGACCTGTGGCGGCGCCGCGGCGCCGGGGGGGGGGGGCCGGGGGGGCGGGGGGCCTCTATGTAGACAGGGGCGGGGT
>CAZJWO010000029.1:0-33591 GCA_964549735.1 uncultured Fibrobacteraceae bacterium
CGCTCTTCCGATCTGATCGAACCGCTGCGCTCGATCCGCCGCAGGGTCGCGCGCAAGATGGTCACGAGCATGGCCCTGATCCCGCACGTGGCGCACATGGACGACGCCGACGTGACCGAATGGGAGGAGTTCCGCCGCCGCCAGAAGCAGGCGCGCAGCGGCGATCCGGGCATCGGCAACCTGACGCTGCTCTCGTTCGTGATCAAGGCCGTCACGGCGGGATTGCGCGCCGCGCCGGCCTTCAACGCCAGCCTCGATCCGTTCCGCGAGGAGATCATCTACAAGAAGTACTACAACATCGGCTTCGCCGCGGACACCGGACGCGGCCTCGTCGTGCCGGTGATCCGCGACACCGATCGCAAGAGCATCCGCGAGATCTCGGCCGAGATCGCCGCGAAGGCCGCCCTCGCGCGCGAGGGCAAGCTGCCGGCCGAGGACATGCGCGGCGGCACCTTCACGATCACGAACGTCGGGCCGCTCGGCGGCACGGCGATGCTGCCGACCATCAACTACCCCGAGGCGGCGATCCTGGGCATGGGCAAGGTCCAGGAGAAGCCTGTGGTCCGCGACGGGCAGATCGTGATCCGCAAGATCCTGCCGCTGACGCTGGCCTTCGACCACCGCCTCGCCGACGGCGCCGACGCGGCCCGCTTCGTGGGCGAACTCATCAAACAGCTCGCCGACCCCAACCTCTTGCTGCTCGAGGCCTGAGAGGAGCCGCCATGGTCATGGGAAGCTTGCGCCAGGAGACCCAGGTCGCCGTCATCGGCAGCGGACCGGGCGGCTATGTGGCCGCGCTGCGCCTGGCCGATCTGGGCAAGGAAGTCGTGCTCATCGAGGCGCGCGAGCGCTTCGGCGGCACCTGCCTGCTCGAGGGGTGCATCCCGTCGAAGACGCTGATCCACGCGGTCGAAGTCAAGGCCGCCGCCCTGGCGGCGGCCAGTTTCGGCCTCGGCTTCGCCGCGCCCTCGCTCGACCTGGACAAGCTGCGGGCGCATACCGGCGCGGTCGTGTCGACCCTGAGCGGCGGCATCGGCTCGCTGCTGCAGCGGCGGGGGGTCACGACCGTACGGGGACGCGCCCGCTTCAGCAGCAGCCGCAGCCTCGAGATCGAAGGCGGCGAGATCAGCGGCATCGACTTCGAGCACGCGATCATCGCCACCGGCTCCAGCCTCGCCCGCTTGCCGGAAGGCATCAGCAACCTCGTCTGGTCGAGCGCGGACGCGTTGAAGCTCGAGCGCGTCCCGGCGTCGCTGCTGGTCGTCGGCGGCGGCTATATCGGACTCGAGCTGGGCCTGGTCTACCAGGGGCTGGGCAGCGAGGTCTCGTTCGTCGAATTCAGCCCGCGCCTGTTGATGGGCGCCGATCACGACCTCGTCGACGTCATGGTCAAGTCCGTGAGCGATCGCCTCGCGCACGTCATGCTCGAGGCGAAGGCGCGCGCCATCGCTCCGCGCGACGAAGGCGGCTTCGAGGTCGTCATCGAACAGGCCGGCCAGCAGCAGACCCTGGTCTACGACCAGGTCCTGGTGGCGATCGGTCGGCGCCCCAACACCGAGGATCTCGGCCTCGAACGCACCGGTGTCGAGACCGACGCGCGCGGCTTCATCAGCACCGACCGCGAATGCCGGACCGCCGACCCGGCGATCTTCGCCATCGGCGACGTGACCCCGGGTCCGATGCTCGCGCACAAGGCGAGCCGCGAGGCCAAGGTCGCCGCCGAGGTCATCTGCGGCCATGACGCGGAATTCGACAATCGCGCGATTCCCGCTGTGGTCTACACCGATCCGGAGATCGCCTGGACGGGCCTGACCGAGCGCGAGGCGCAGGCCAACGAGATCCCGATCAAGGTGGGCCGCTTCCCGCTGACCGCCCTCGGCCGCGCCCGGACCCTCGATCGCACCGACGGCCTGGTGAAGATCATCTGCGATCCGCAGGACGAATTGATCCTGGGCGTCGGCATCGTCGGCCCGCAGGCCAGCGAGCTGATCGCCGAAGGCACGCTGGCGATCGAGATGGGCGCGACCCTGACCGACCTGGTCGCCACGATCCACCCGCACCCGACCCTGTCGGAAGCGCTCATGGAGGCCGCCGAGGTCGCGCAGGGGTCGGCGGTCCACATCCATCCGCCGCGCAAGCCGTGAGTCAGCCGCCGGTCGGCCGTGACGCGGTCCCCGCACCGTGGGACCTCGATGAGGCCCTGCTCGAGGCCGCGCACCGCAGCGGCGAGCCACGGCTCGCGATCTACGCCCACCCGGACGTCGCCTGCGTGATCGGCCGCGGCGGCGACCCGCGGATCGAGACGCGGCCGGAGCTGCTCGCGGCCGACGGCGTGCCGTTGCGCCGCCGCCGCGGCGGCGGCTGCGCCGTCGTCCTGGACCCCGGCAACCTCGTCTGCAGCATCGTCCTGCCGTGGCCCGGCGTCGGCGACATCACGCGGGCCTTCTCACTCCTGAGCGAAGCCGTGGCGGCCGCGCTGGCCGCCGCCGGCCGGCCCGGCGTGCAGCGAGCGGGCACCAGCGACCTGGCCCTCGGCGACCGCAAGCTCGGCGGCTCCTGCATCTGGCGCACGCGAGGCCTGCTCTACTACGCGACCACCCTGCTCGTCGATCCCGACTGGCGCCTCATCGATCGCTACCTGCCGCATCCGCCGCGCGAACCGGCCTACCGCGCCGGCCGCCCGCATCGGGAATTCCTGACCAGCCTGCGCGCGGAAGGCCTGAGGAGTGCGCCGGACGATCTCGCGGTCGCACTGACCGCGGCCCTGGCCCCCGCCGTGGCCGCCCTGCCGGTCCCGAGGGATTGAATGGCCGGCGCTGCTTGCGGTTGAACTGGTTCTGATTCTCTGTATAGTAGTTGAAGATGGATTGCTTTCCCCAAGGATCGTCAACGAGGGGGCATGCCATGAAGACATATCGGCTCTTGATCATCGACGATCACCCGCTGGTCCGTTCCGGCATCCGCGCCATGCTGCAGCTCGACGAGGACCTCGTCGTCTGCGCCGAAGCCGAGGATATCCAGAGCAGTCTGGCGGCCATCTCCACGTATGCGCCCGACCTCGCCCTCGTCGACATCTCGCTCAAGGGCGGCGAAAGCGGCCTCGAACTCATCAAGACCATCCGCCAGCGGCACCCCGATCTGAAGACGCTGGCCGTCTCGATGCACGATGAAGAGACTTATGCGCTACGGGCTCTGAAAGCTGGCGCGCAAGGCTATGTGATGAAGCAGGAAGGCACCGAGAAGATCCGCGAGGCGATCCGCTGCGTGCTCGACGGGCGAACCTATCTGAGCCCGACCATGACGCAGACCGCGGTCGAACAGCTCGGCGCCGGCGGCGCGCCCCGCGACGGCGACCCCTCGGCGCTGCTCAGCGACCGCGAGCTGGAGCTCTTCGAGCTGACCGGGCAGGGCAAGGAGATCGCGGACATCGCCCGGATCATGAACATCAGCCCGCGCACCGTCGAGGTCCACCGCAGCCACATCAAGAAGAAGCTGGCGCTCAAGACGAGCACGGAGATCTTCCAGTGCGCCTACGAGTGGCTGCGCGAGCGCGGCATGAAACCCTGACCACCGGCGCCTGACGACGGTGCCGGCCCACGCAGCCGGCGGCGTTCACCGTGCGCCCCGGACGAAGGGAGGCGGCGCACATGGCCGCATCTGCGAATCCTCCATCCGAAGAGCTCCGGCGCCTCGAGAATCGCGAATGGCGCGACGCCATCGACTACGTCCTGCGCGAACACGGCGCCGACCGCGTGCGCGAGCTGCTGCGCCTGCTGCAGACCCGGGTCCAGGAGCAAGGCGTCAGCATCCCGTTCACGGCCAATACGCCGTACCTGAACACCATCCCGCGCCAGCAGCAACCGGTCTTCCCGGGCAACCGCGGCCTGGAGCGGCGCATCAAGAGCCTCATCCGCTGGAACGCCATGGCGATGGTCGTGCGCGCGAACCGCGAGAGCGCCGGCATCGGCGGCCACATCTCGACCTACGCCTCGGCCGCGACGCTCTGGGAGATCGGCTTCAACCATTTCTGGCGCGGCCGCACCGAGGAGTTCCTCGGCGACATGATCTTCTTCCAGGGCCACGCCTCGCCGGGCGTCTACGCCCGCGCTTTTCTGGAAGGCCGTCTGTCGGAGAAGGACCTCGCCAACTTCCGGCGCGAGCTGGATCCCGCCGGCGGCCTGAGCAGCTATCCCCATCCGTTCCTGATGCCGGAGTTCTGGGAGTTCCCGACCGTGAGCATGGGCCTGGCAGCGATCCAGGCCATCTACCTGGCCCGGTTCAACCACTACCTCGTCGACCGCGGCCTGCGCGAACGCTCGGGCCGCAAGGTGTGGGCGCTGTTGGGCGACGGCGAGATGGACGAGCCGGAGAGCCTGGGCGCGATCACGCTCGCCGCGCGCGAGCAGCTGGGCAACCTCATCTTCGTCATCAACTGCAACCTGCAGCGCCTCGACGGCCCGGTGCGCGGCAACGGCAAGATCATCCAGGAGCTAGAGGCCGCGTTCCGCGGCGCCGGCTGGAAGGTCATCAAGGTCATCTGGGGCAGCGACTGGGACGACCTCCTGGAGCGGGACCAGACCGGACTGCTGCAGCGGCGCATGGAAGATGTCCTCGACGGGGAGATGCAACGCTATACCGTCTCGGACGGCGCCTACATCCGGCAGCACTTCTTCGGCAAGTATCCCGAGCTGCTCGACCTCGTGCGCGCCTACAGCGACGAGCAGATCCGCAAGCTGACCCGCGGCGGCCATGACCCCTTGAAGGTCTACGCGGCCTACAAGATGGCGACCAGCCACGGCGAGGCCGTGCCCACGGTCATCCTCGCCCAGACGATCAAGGGCTACGGACTGGGCGAAGCGGGCGAAGGACGCAACGTCACGCACAGCCAGAAGAAGCTGAACCAGGAGGAGCTGCGGGAATTCCGCACCCGCTTCAACATCCCCATCGGCGACGAGGAGCTCGAGTCGACTCCGTTCTACCGGCCGGCCGCCGACAGCCCGGAGATCAGCTACCTGCAGCAGCGGCGCCAGGCCCTGGGCGGCCATCTGCCGGCGCGCCAGGTCCTCGTCCAGCCGCAGGCCTGCGACTCGGAAGCGATGTTCGAGGAGCTCTACGCCGGCAGCGGCGACCGCGAGGTCGCCACCACGATGAGCTTCGTGCACCTGCTCTCGCGCCTGCTGCGCGACCCGGAGATCGGCCGCTTCGTCGTGCCGATCGTGCCGGACGAGGCCCGCACCTTCGGCATGGAATCGCTCTTCCGCCAGGCCGGCATCTACAGCCACGTGGGCCAGCTCTACGACCCCGTCGACAAGGGCAACCTGCTGTTCTACAACGAGAAGAAGACGGGCGCGATCCTCGAGGAGGGCATGTCCGAGGCCGGGAGCATGTCGAGCTTCATCGCGGCCGGCACGTCGTACGCCAGCAACGACGTGCCGACGATCCCGTTCTACATCTTCTACTCGATGTTCGGATTCCAGCGCGTCGGCGACCTCATCTGGTCGGCCTGCGACAACCGCGCCAAGGGCTTCCTGATCGGCGCCACGGCCGGCCGCACGACCCTGGCCGGCGAGGGGCTGCAGCACCAGGACGGGCACAGCCACGTGCTGGCGCTGCCGCCGACCACGATCAAGGCGTACGACCCCGCGTTCGCGTACGAGCTGGGCGTGATCATCCACGACGGCATCACGCGCATGTACTGCGCCGGCGAGCCCTGGATCTACTACCTGACCGTCATGAACGAGGTCTACCGCCATCCGCCCCTGCCGGCCGATCCTCTGGTCCGCGACGGCATCCTGCGCGGCATGTACCGCTACCGGCAGAGTCCCTTGAAAGGCGCCAAGGCGAAGCTGCGCGCGCACCTGCTCGGTTCGGGCGCCATCCTGAACGAGGCGATCAAGGCGCAGGAGCTGCTGCACGAGAAGTACGGCGTCGCCGCCGACGTGTGGAGCGTGACGAGCTACAAGGAGCTCTACCGCGACGGGATCGCGGCCGAGCGCCGCAACCTGCTGGATCCCGGCGCCGGCGCGAAGCCGTACCTCGCCTCGCTGCTGGCCGGCGAAAAGGGCGTGTTCGTGGCGGCCAGCGACTACCTGAAGGTGCTGCCGGCGGCGATCGCCCGCTGGCTGCCCGGCCCGCTGCACGCGCTCGGCACCGACGGATTCGGGCGCAGCGACGACCGCGCGCGCCTGCGCGATTTCTTCGAGGTGGACCATCGCTACATCGCGCTCGCTGCGCTGCAGGAGCTGGCGCGCAGCGGCGAGTTCGCAGCGACCGCGGTCCGCCGGGCCATGAAGGATCTGGACATCGATCCCGGCAAGCTGGACCCGCTCGTCGAATGAACGCGGGCGGCGCAAGGAGAGACGACCCATGAGCCAAGAGATCCGGGTTCCGGAAGTATCCGACGGCGTGACCAAGGGGACCGTCATCGGCCTGAACGTGGCGGTCGGCGACCGCGTCGAGACCGATCAGACCCTGCTCGAGCTGGAGACCGACAAAGCCGTGGTCGCGCTGCCGTCTCCGCTGACCGGCAAGATCACCGAGATCCTGGTCGCCGCCGGCGATGAGGTCCAGATCGGTCAGGTCGTCATGAAGGGAACGCCCGAGGGCGAATCGGCGGGCGCCACCGCCGCGCCGCGCGCGGCGCAAGCCGCGGCGAAGCCCGCGACTGACGAGGCCACCGAGGCCACCGAGGCCGGCGAGCACGCCGAGCACGCCGGGCCGCCGGCGGCGCGCGCAAGGGCCGCCGAACCGCAGACGCGGGACGGCCAGCCCGCGCCGGCGACGTCCGCCGCAGCGGCGGACGCGCGAGACCTGCCGCCGCCGCGCGCGGAGACCACCGCCCCGGAGGATGTCCCGCCGGCCTCGCCCCTGGTCCGCCGCTTCGCGCGCGAACTCGGCGTCGACATCCACGCCGTGCGCGGCAGCGGTCCGGGCGGCCGCATCTCGGAGCAGGATGTGCGCGAGTTCGTCAAGCGCGCGCTCGCCGGCGGCGCGGCCGCGGGTCTCGGCGCCGGCGGGCCGCAACGTCCGCTGCCGGATTTCGCGAAGTGGGGCGACGTCGCGCGGCGTCCGCTCTCGCAGGTGCGCAAGATCATCGCCGACAACATGGCCTACGCCTGGACCACCGCGCCGCGCGTGACGCAGGACGACAAGGCGGACGCGACCGCGGTCGAGGCGTTCCGCCAGGACTACAACCGCAAGGCGCCGGACGAAGGCAAGCTGACGATGACCGCGATCCTGCTGAAGGTCGCGGCGGCCGCTCTGCGCGTGTTCCCGGAGTTCAACAGCAGCCTCGATCTGGCCGCCGGCGAGCTCGTGCTCAAGCGCTACGTGCACATCGGCGTCGCGGTGGACACGCCCGCCGGTCTGCTCGTGCCGGTGATCCGCGACGCCGACCGCAAGGGCCTGGCCACGCTCGCGCGCGAGCTGAACGAGACCGCGGCCAGGACGCGGGAGCGCCGCCTGGCCCCGGCCGATCTGGAGGGCGGGTCGTTCACGATCTCCAACCTGGGCGGCATCGGCGGCACCCGCTTCTCGCCCATCGTCTTCGCGCCGCAGGTCGCGATCCTCGGCGTCTCGCGCGCCGAGATGGAACCCGTCTGGGACGGCGGCGAGTTCCAGCCGCGCCTGCGCCTGCCGCTGTCGCTGAGCTATGACCACCGCGCGATCGACGGCGCCGACGGCGCCCGCTTCCTGCGCTGGATCTGCGCGGCGCTGGAACAGCCCCTGCTGCTGGCGATGGAGGACCCGCTATGACCACGCCGCGTGAGAAGGCCCCCCTCGTCGTGATCGGCGCCGGCCCCGGCGGCTATGCGGCGGCGTTCAAGGCCGCGGACCTCGGTCTCGAGGTGACGCTGGTCGATCCCGAGGCGAATCCCGGCGGCGTGTGCCTGCACCGCGGCTGCATCCCCAGCAAGGCCTACCTGCACGTGGCGAAGCTGCGCCGCGAGGCGGACGAGGCGGCGGCCATGGGCCTGAAGTACGCGCCACCGAAGATCGATGTCGCGACCCTGCGCGGCTGGAAGGACGGCATCGTCGCGACGCTGACCGGCGGCCTCGGCGCCAAGGTCAAGCAGAAGAAGATACGCCACGTGCAGGGCCGCGCACGGTTCACCGGGCCGCGCGCGCTGGCCGTCGACGCCGGCGATGGCCGGCAGACCGAGATCTCCTTCGACCAGGCCATCCTGGCCACCGGCTCCCGACCGGCGCTGCCGCCGCTGGTCGAGAGCCTGAGCGAGGCGGTCGTCGACAGCACCGGCGCGCTCGATCCCGCGTCGATCCCCGGCACCCTGCTCGTGATCGGCGGCGGCTACATCGGACTCGAGCTCGGCTCGGTCTACGCGGCGCTGGGCAGCCGCGTGACGGTCGTCGAGATGCTGCCGCACCTCATGCCGGGCGCCGACCGCGACCTCGTCTCGCAGCTCAAGCGCCGGCTCGACAAGCAGTTCGAGGCCATCCTGACCTCGACGCAGGTGCTCGCCCTGAAGGAGCAGAAGAACGGCGTCAAGGTCACGCTGCAGGACAAGCAAGGCGAGAAGTCGGCCAAGTTCTTCGCTCGCGTCCTGGTCGCGGTCGGCCGCCGCCCGAACCTCGAGAACCTGGGTCTCGAGACCGCCGGCATCGACGTGGCCGACGGCTTCGTGAAGGTCGACGCGCTGCGCCGCACCACGGCCGCCGGCATCTTCGCGATCGGCGACATCACCGGCCAGCCCATGCTCGCGCACAAGGCGACGCACGAGGGGTACGTCGCCGCCCTGGTCGCCGCCGGCAAGCAGGCCGCCTTCGAGCCGCGCGCCATACCGGCCGTCTGTTTCACCGATCCGGAGATCGCCTGGGCGGGCTTGACCGAGACCGCGGCCCGCGAACGGAAGCGTCCGATCAAGACGGCCAAGCTGCCCTGGCGGGCCATCGGCCGCACGCTGACCCTCGGCCGCGAGGACGGCCTGACCAAGCTGATCGTCGACCCTGAGACCGACCTCGTGCTGGGCGTCGGTCTGGCCGGCGCGGGCGCCGGCGAGCTGATCAGCGAAGCGGCCCTCGCGATCGAGATGGGCGCGCGCTGGCAGGACCTGGCGCTGACGATCCATCCGCACCCGACGCTCTCGGAGAGCATCATGGAGGCCGCCGAATCGTTCTTCGCCTGACGCCGCGTCGGCGCGCGGCGGCCGCCCGGGCGCTTGCCTGGCCCGCGTCCAGGGCCCATCTTCCGGTCTGCTCGCACCCCACGGCCGGCGCGGCACCTCGTCCGCGCCCAGACGGAGGCTCGTCGTGTCCGCATCCGGCTTCGACTTCCGCCGCTGCCTGGTGACCGGCGGCGCCGGTTTCCTCGGCATCAACCTCGTGCGCTATCTGCTGGAGCGCGGCCACGAGGTCGTCTCGCTCGACCTGGCGCCGTTCGACTACCCCGAGCGCGCGCGCATCGCCGAGGTCCGTGGCGACATCCGCGACCGCGCCGACGTCGACCGCGCGATGCAGGACTGCGACCTGGTGGTGCACGCGGCGGCCGCCCTGCCGCTCTACAAGCCGCACGAGATCTACAGCACCGACATCGAGGGCACCCGCACGGTGCTGGCCTCCGCCCTGGCGCACGGTCTGCAGCGCGTCGTGCACGTCTCGTCGACCGCGGTCTACGGCATCCCCGACCATCATCCCCTGCGCGAGGACGACCCCCTCGAGGGCGTCGGCCCCTATGGCGAGGCGAAGGTCATGGCCGAGGAGGTCTGCCAGGAGTTCCGCGCCCAGGGGCTGTGCGTCCCGATCATCCGCCCCAAGTCGTTCATCGGGCCGGAACGCCTCGGCGTCTTCGCCCTCTTCTACGACTGGGCCCGCGACGGGCGCGGCTTCCCGATGATCGGCAGCGGCCGCAACCGCTATCAGCTCTGCGACGTGGAAGACGTATGCCAGGGCATCTACCTGGCGGCGACCGGCCCCCGCGAGAAGGTTGACGACGTCTTCAACATCGGCGCGCGCGAGTTCACGACCATGCGCGAGGACTACCAGGCCGTCCTGGACGCGGCCGGCTTCGGCAAGACAATCGTGGGTTTCCCCGCCGCGCCCGTGATCTGGGCCCTGCGCCTGCTCGAGGCGTTGAGGCTCTCGCCGCTCTACAAGTGGGTCTACGAGACCGCCGCCGAGGACTCGTTCGTCTCGATCGAGAAGGCCGAGAAGGTCCTGGGCTTCGACCCGCGCTACTCGAACAAGGACGCGCTGGTGCGCAACTACCGCTGGTACCTCGAGCACCGGCACGAGTTCGAGGGCGCGTCCGGGGTGTCGCACCGGGTGCCGTGGAAGCAGGGGATCCTCGGCGTCGTGAAACGGTTGTTCTGAGACGGCGCGGGCCCCGCGGCCGCCTTGCGGCGACGTCGGGGCCCGTCCGTCATTCAGCGCGGAGCCTGTCAGCGGCTGCGTTTGATGTACCGGTAGAAGTCGGCGTCCGTGGTCAGGATCAACCGGCTGTCCTTGTCGAGCGTCTGCTCGTAGCTCTCCATCGTCTTGAGGAAGCCATAGAATTCGCGCGCCTGCGGGCTGCGATCGAACGCGGCGGCATAGATGTTCGTGGCCAGCGCGTCGGCGCGCCCGCGGATCTCCTCGGCCGTCCGATACGCCTCGGATTGGACGCGCAGCAGGTCGCGTTCCTTCAAGCCGTTGATGCGGCTGGCCTCGCCTTCGCCCTCGCTGCGGAAACGGTCGGCGATACGCTTGCGCTCGGCGATCATGCGCTCGAACACGCTGCGCTGCACCTCCTGCACGTAGTTGATGCGCTTGAACTGCACGTCGAGGATCTCGATGCCGAGATTGCCGGTGCGCTGCTGGGCGTTGGTCAGGATCTCGAGGCGGATCTTGTCGCGCCCGGCCTCGATCGTCTCGAGCCTCGCCTCGTCGTCGGCCTCGATCTCGGTGCGTTCGGCCTCGCGATTCGTCGAGCGCACCACCTCCAGCACGTCGTACTTGGCGATCGCGTTGCGGGTCTCGCCGTCGAGGATGTCGTCGAGGCGCGTCTGCGCGCCGCGCTCGTCGTGCAGGCGCTGGAAGAAGAGCAGGGGATCGGTGATGCGCCACCGCGCATAGCAATTGACCCAGATGAAGCGCTTGTCGCGCGTGGGCAGCTGATTGGGGTCGCCGTCCCATTCGAGGAAACGCTTCTCGAAGCGGTGGACCTTCTGGATGAGCGGCAGCTTGACCTTCAGGCCTGGCGTGTTGACCGGCTCGCCCACCGGCTTGCCGAACTGCGTGATGATGATCTGCTCGTACTCGGGCACCACGTAGAACGGATTCAGGATCGACAGCAGGATCAACAGACCCAGGATGAGCAGGACCGTGCGGTTCATCGCGCACCTCCTTGCGCCCGAGCAGAGCCGGCGGCATCGAGATTGAGCAACGGCAGGACGCCCTCGAGATCAGCGTCGACGATGGTCTTGTCCACGACGTTCGGCAGCACCTTGGCCATGGTCTCGAGATAGATGCGCTTGCTCGTGACCTCCGGAGCCTTGCGGTACTCCTCGAAGAGCGCGACGAAGCGGGCCGAATCGCCGCGCGCCTGGTTGACACGCTTCAGAGCGTAGCCTTCGGCGGCCTGGATCGTCTGCTGGGCCTCGCCCTGGGCGCGCGGGATCACGCGGTTGTACTCGCTCTGCGCCTGGTTGATGAGCTTCTCGCGCTGCTGCTGGGCCTCGTTGACCTCGTTGAAGCTCGGCTTGACGGGGTCGGGCGGATTGACGTCCTGCAGCACGACCTGGTCGACCGAGATGCCGATCTCGTACTGGTTGCACAGCTCCTGCAGGGCGACCTGCACCTCGCTGGCGACCTCGGCGCGGCCGACGGTGAGCACCTCGTTGACGGTGCGGTCGCCGACCTTGCTGCGCATGACCGCCTCGGACATCGCCCGGAACGTGTCCTGCGGGTTGCGCACGCGGAAGAGGAAGTTGTACGGATCGACGACCCGGTACTGCACGACCCACTCGACGGTGGCCGCGTTGAGGTCGCCCGTCAGCATGTTGGCCTCATCGCCGAACGCGCGCGTCGTGAACTGCGAGCGCCCGCCGGTCACGAGGGTGCGGAAGCCGAACTCCTCCTTGAACTGCCGCTGGACCGGCACCTTTTGCGCGGTCTCGATGCCGAAGGGCAGCTTCAAATGCAGCCCGGGATCGCTGGTGCGCACGTACTTGCCGAGCTGCAGCACCAGCGCGACCTCTTCGGGCTCGACCGTGTAGAAGCTCGTGAAGGCTACGATCAAGACCACCACGCCGAGCAGCAGGTTGCGGATCATCCGCGGGCTCAGATTGGGCAGCTTGATCTCCGGTCCGTCGGGGGAGCCCCCGAATCGACGCGGGTCGGACATGGTCTTCCTCCAGGGTTAGGGATGCGTTGTTTGGCTGGTACGTTACACGCCAACGCGACCGCGGGCCACAAGAACCGGCGAGGTCGCCCGCACGACTCCGCGCGCGTCTGGACGGTCCGCTCATGGCGACGACGCATGCTCGCCCTATCATGTGGGCATCCGCGTTAACCGCAATCGCGGCGGTTTATTCGGCCCGCCGAGAGAGGAATGCCCATGACCCACGCGCTGCCCGACCTGCCCTACGCGCACGACGCGCTCGAACCGCACATCTCCCGCGAGACCCTCGAGTACCATCACGACAAGCATCACGCGGCCTACGTCAACAACCTCAATGGTCTGATCCCCGGCACCGAGTTCGCCGAACTCCCGCTCGCGGACATCGTCCTGAAGGCGCCGGCCGGCGGCATCTTCAACAACGCCGCCCAGGTCTGGAACCACACCTTCTACTTCGCCGGCCTGAAGCCCGGCGGTGGCGGCGAGCCCACCGGCGCCCTGGCCGCGGCGATCCGGCAGAAGTGGGGCAGCTTCCCCGGTTTCAAGGATGCCTTCACCAAGTCGGCGATCGGCACCTTCGGCAGCGGCTGGACCTGGCTCGTCAAGACCAAGGGCGGCGAGTTGGAGATCGTCTCGACCAGCAACGCCGGCACGCCGCTGACCGCCGGCCAGACGCCCGTGCTCTGCGTCGACGTCTGGGAGCACGCGTACTACATCGACACGCGCAACGCGCGGCCGCGCTATCTCGAGAACTGGTGGCAGCTCGTCGACTGGAACGCAGCGGCGCGCAATTTCGCGGGCTAGCGGCGCGAAGCCGCGGCTTCACGATCCCGGCGGCGCCGTCGGCGGGAGCGAGGCGCGCGGCGCCGTCGGGTCGGTCGCCGCAACCGCCGGACCGGCCAGCATGTCGGCCGCCAGCGCCGCCAGCGCGAACCCGAAGATGCCCGGCAGCATCTGGTTGCTCGGCTGCCGCCGTTCGCCATGCGGGTCGGCCGGCGGCACCGGCGCTTCGTCCGACCAGACGGCCGCGATCTTCCCCGGCCCGACGCCCTGCCGGCGCAGGTTCCGGCGCACCGCCTTGGCCAGCGGACACGTCCGCGTCGCGAACAGGTCGCCGGCGCGCACCAGGCCACCGTCGCGCTTGCCGGCCGCCCCCATGCTGCTGGCGACCAGCCAGCCGTGCGCCACGCCGTGCGCGAGCAGCGCCGTCTTGCCCGCGACGTCGTCGATGCAGTCGATGAGCACCGGAAAGAGTTCGCGCTCCGCGGTCGCCACGAGATCGCCGACGTTCTGCGCGTCGACGCGGGCGACCACGGCTTCGACGTGCGTATCGGGACACGTGGCGCCCAGCCACGCGGCCAGGATCTCGGTCTTCAGCCGCCCCACGTCGGTCGGGCCGGCGATCGGATGCCGGTTCAGCGAGCTCGCGGTGATGCGGTCGTGGTCCAGCAGCTTGAGTCGGCCGATGCCCGTACGCGCCAGCGCCACGGCGCAATGGGCGCCCACGCCGCCCAGGCCGATCACGAGCGCGCCGCCGCGGCGCACTGCGGCGAAGCCTTCCTGGCCGTAGAGATCCACCGTGCGCGTGAAACGGGGCTGATAACGGCTGATCATGATTGCGCGTCCCCGCGATCTCGCGACTTGAAGACCGTGTCCGTCGACCGCTAGGATGCCAGAACGGCTCCCGCGGCGCCAGCGGGATGTCACGGCCGCGATCCGTCTTCGCCAGGAGGTGTGCCATGCGTACCCGGACGCATTCCGCTGTCGACCGCGCCAACGCGCCGAGCCTGTTCGGTCTGCTCGGTCTGCTCGGTCTGCTCGGACTGCTCGTATTCGCGAGCGGCTGCGACGACCGGCGGCCGGCTGCCGGCGACGCGGCGCCGCCGGCTCTCGACGACGCGACGATCGTAGCAGCGGCCCGCGTCCTCGGCCTGGCGTTCGAGCGCAGCGAACGCGATTCGCTGCGCCAGGATCTCGAGGAGCACCGCGCGGCCTATACGACGCTGCGCGCCGGGCCGGTCGACAACGCCGTCGCGCCGGCTCTGCGCTTCGATCCCCTGTTCTGGCGGCCGCAAGCCGCCGACAGCCTGGCCGCCGCGGCCGCCCGACCCGCGGCCGCGCCCATCTGGCGGCTGCCGGCGCGCGTCGAACGCCCCGCCAGCGCCGAGGACCTCGCCTGGCTGCCGGTCACCGACCTCGCGGTGCTGCTGCGCGACCGGCAGGTCACCAGCGAGGAGCTGACGCGCCTCGCCCTGGAGCGGTTGCGCCGGCACGACCCGCAGCTGCTGTGCGTCGTGAGCCTGCTCGAGGAGCGCGCGCTGGCGCGCGCCCGTCTCGCCGATCGCGAGCTGGCGGCCGGCCGCTGGCGCGGTCCTCTGCACGGCGTGCCGTGCGGGGTGAAGGATCTGCTCGCCGTCCCCGGCTTCCCGACGACGTGGGGCGCGACGCCTTACCGCGATCAGGTGCGCCCCGAGCTGGCGACCGTGGTCGCGAGGCTCGACACCGCCGGCGCGATCGTCGTCGCCAAGCTCACGCTCGGCGCTCTGGCGTGGGGCGACGTCTGGTTCGGCGGCACGACGCGCAATCCTTGGAACCTCGAGCAGGGCAGCAGCGGCTCGTCGGCCGGCTCGGCATCGGCGGTCGCCGCCGGCCTGGTGCCGCTGGCGATCGGCAGCGAGACCTGGGGATCGATCGTCTCGCCCGCCACGCGCTGCGGGGTGACCGGCCTGCGCCCCACGTTCGGCCGCGTCAGCCGCCATGGCGCCATGGCCCTGAGCTGGACGATGGACAAGCTCGGTCCCATCGCCCGCTCGGCGGAGGACTGCGCCATCGCGTTGCACGCGATCCAGGGTCCGGACGACCTCGACCCCACGGTCGTCGCGGCGCCGCTGGCCCTGAGGCCGGACCTGGACCCGGCCGCGGTCCGCCTCGGCTACCTGGCCGACCTCTTCGCCGACGACGACAGCATCGAAAGCGGCCTGCAGCGTGCCGCGCTCGACGTTCTGCGCGAGGCGGGTTTCCCGCTCGTGCCCGTCGCGCTGCCGGCGCGCGAGGTCGAACCGCTGGCGATCATCCTGTCGGTCGAGGCGGCTGCCGCGTTCCAGGAACTCACGCTCTCGGGCCGCGACGATCAACTCGTGCGCCAGATCCGCAACGCCTGGCCGAACGTCCTGCGGGCCGCCGCCTTCATCCCCGCGGTGGAGTACGTGCAGGCCAACCGGCAGCGCCTGCTGCTGATGCGCGACTTCGACGCGATCTTCGCCGCGGTGGACGTCTACGTGACGCCCAGCTTCGGCGGCGACGGCCTCTTGATGACGAACTTGACGGGGCATCCGCAGCTCGTGCTGCCCATCGGGTTCACGCCCGGCGGCGAGCCGCGCTCGCTGAGCTTCGTCGGCAGGCTATTCGGCGAGGCCGAACTGGTCGCCGTCGCGCGCGCGTACCAGGACCGCACGGACTGGCACCGGCAGCGACCGCCCGGATTCTAGAATCCGAAGAGCTCGCGGGCGTTGCGCGTCGTCGCCGCCACCACGACCTCGAGGTCGACCCCGCGCAGCGCGGCGATCGCCACCGCCACGTCGCGCACATGGCGCGGCTCGGTCGCGATCGCCTCGACGCCGTCCAGACCGATCGACGGCGCGTCCGTCTCGAGCACGAAGCTCTCCAGCGGCAGCGCCGCGACCGCCGCGCGCAACCGGGCCGCCTGCGGGCGGGTCACGGCTCCGCCGATGCCCAGGTGCAGCCCCAGGCTCTGGAACTGCCGCGCCAGTTCGAGCGAGCGCGAGAATGCGTGCAGCACGCCGCGCAACGGCGGCGTGAAGCGCTGCAGCGCTTGCGCCAGCTCCGCGAAAGCCCCGCGACAGTGCAGGATCACCGGCAGGTCGAGATCACGCGCCAGCTCGAGCTGTCGTTCGAGCGCCGGGATCTGGACGCTCAACGGCGGCGCCTCGATCTTGCTGTCCAGACCGACCTCGCCCACCGCGACGGCCCGGCAGGCGCGCAACCGGCGGGCGAGGTCCGCCGGATCGAGCGGCTCGGCCGCGGCCCACGGATGCAGCCCGAGAGCGGGCGCCACCATGTCGCGGTGCGCAGCGGCCAGCGCCGTGACCCGCGGCCAGGAGGCCGCGTCGTAGGCGGGCGCGACGATCCCCAGGACGCCGGCCTCGCGCGCGCGCGCGAGGACCTCCGGCATGGCGCCGGCGAGCGGCTCGCAATCGAGGTGGCAATGCGTGTCGATGAGCATCAGCCGCGCGCCTCGCTGTCCGCTGCCGGTGTGTGGGACGGCAGGGAGGCGGTGGGACCATCGCGGTCCCACCGCCGTGCCATCGCCGCCGCCGCAAGCCGGCGCGTCCGGCTGCTAATTGAACAGGTTCTTGACGGACGACCAGGTCGCGGCATCGACCTGGACGGTCACGAAGCGGAAGTTACCACGGATCGCGCCGCCGGGATAGCGCTCGTCGTAGACCTGGATGGCCAGTTCCGTGACGCCCTCGTCATTCTCAACCTGCAGCGCCTCGAGGATGTCCGCGGTCACCACATAGCTGCCGGCATGGAAGTAGTATTCGAACGGCAAGGTCGCGTCCAGGACCATACCCGCGTCATGGACCGAGGCCCGCAGCAGTTTGACCGCGGTCTGAGGAGCCTCCAGCCCCGCGAAATTGAACGTCAGATTGAAATGGGTCTCTTCGTCGTTGACGATGAGGGTCGCCTGGCCCCACGCGTAGCCCGTCTCGACCGGCTGCGGACGAACGTTCTCGGGCAGCAGCACGGTGTGATAAGCCATTGCCGCAAGGGCCGATCCGGCCCCGATCACGGTCAGGGCCAGAATAAGGGTCAACATGAACCTGCGCACCATTGATCAACCTCCAGGATGAAACGTTAAACCAAGACGAGAACGATGGTATCATTGGTCAATAATAATGTCAACAACATTTCTTGACCAGGTCCGATATCATTCCCGCCACCCCTCAGCGATCGCTGCGGCCAGGTCTGCGGGTCGGTTCACCGGCTCCTGGCACGCGCCGAGCCGGCAAACGAAGGCCTGCGGTGCGCCGCCGATCGCCGCCTTTCTCGCTAGAGCCGGCGCCCAGACCGCCGTCGCCGACGGCGCACCGCCGGCAGGCAGCGGAGCGACGACCACGCCCGGCGAGAGCCGCGACCAGGCGGCCCGCAGCAGGCTTCGCGCCGCCTCGTGCGCCGGATCGCCGGCTACGACGACCTCGTGCAGCGGGCCCAGCGACCGCAGCGCCGCGGTCAGCCAGCCCGCCATCTCCAGTCCGGCCCGACGGATCAGGCCCGCGTGAAGCGCCAGTTGCCGCTCGGCGATCGTGCGCCAACGGGGATCACCGGTCAGGGCTCCGAGCGAGAGCAGGGCGTTGACCGTGGCGGATCCGCCGGAGGGCAGCACGCTGTCCGCGACGTCCAGGCTGCGGCCGAGCGGGGTGGCCGCGGCCGGCTCGGCGTACCAGCCGCCTTGCGGATGCGCGAATCGCGCCTGCACCGTGGCGAGGAGGTCGCGCGCCCAGGCGAGGTGGTCCAGGTCGCCGCTGATCTGGTAGAGGTCGAGCAACCCCTGCGCCAGGAGGGCGTAATCCTCGAGCACCGCCGCGCCGGAAGGCTGGCCATCGTTGCTGGCGCGCCACAGGCCGCCACCGCCGTCGCGGTGCAGCGCAGCCAGGTACGCGGCGATCCGCTCGGCGCGAGCGCGCCAGACCGGCTCGCCGGTGGCCATGAATCCCCTCGCGAAGGCCGAGATCGCGAGCCCGTTCCACGCCGTGATGATCTTGCGGTCCAGCTGGGGCGCCGCGCGCCGGTCGCGTGTCGCGCGCAGGTGGTCGCGATGCTTGCGGAAGAGGTCCATCACGTCGGCGGGATCGCGGCGGTGCGCGCCGGCCACCCGGCCCGGATCGGCGCGCCGCGTCAAGACGCTCGCGGCGCCCTCGAAATTGCCACGCTCGCCGGCGCCGAGCAGATCGGCCAGCGGCGGGCCGTCCGTCGGACCGGCGGCCGCGATGATCTCGTCGCGCGTCCAGACGTAATACGTTCCTTCGCCGTCGGCGCTATCGGCGTCGATGCTGGCGTAGCAGGGGCCTTCTTCGCCGCTCAGATCGCGGTCCAGGAACGCCAGGACGTCGAGTCCGACCGCCGTGAAATCCTCCCGCTTGAACGACGCGCCCGCCTCCAGGAAGAGCGTCGCGAGCTGCGCGTTGTCGTAGAGCATCTTCTCGAAATGCGGCACGGTCCAGTCGGCGTCGACCGTGTAGCGGTGGAAGCCGCCGCCGACATGGTCGCGCAGCCCGCCGGCGGCCATCGCCTCGAGCGTCTGGACCACCATGCGGCGCGCGTCGGCGTCGCCGGTGCGCCGCCACCAGTGCAACAGGAAGGCCCAGCGGACGGGCACCGGGAACTTCATCGGGCCGAGCTGGCCGCCATGGCGCTGATCGAAATGGCCGCGCGCCTCGCCGACCACGGCGGCGAGAGCCTCGCGACCCGGCGGCTCGCCGTCTGGATCGGTCGTCGCGGGCCGGGACAGCAGGCTCTGGGTGATCTCGCCGGCCTGGCGGTCCAGATCCGCGCGCCGAGTCCGCCACAGCGCGTCGATGCGCTCGATCAGCCCCAGGAAGCGATCGGGCGGAATGTAGGTGCCTCCGAAGAACGGCCGCAGGTCCGGCGTGAGGAACACGGACATCGGCCAACCGCCGCCGCCGGTCAACAGCTGGACAGCCCGCATGTACGCGGCGTCGATCTCTGGCGATTCTTCGCGATCGAGCTTGACGCAGACGAAGCCGCGGTTCAGGGCCGCGGCGATGTGGTCGTTCGTGAAGACCTCGCGCTCCATGACGTGGCACCAGTGGCACGACGCGTAGCCGCTGCTCAGGAAGATGGGCCGATCCTCGCGCCGAGCGATCGCCAACGCCTCCTGAGTCCAGGGGTACCAGTCCACGGGATTGTCGGCGTGCTGTTGCAGGTACAGCGACGACTCCGCTCGCAAGCGGTTGCCGCGCGGACGCGCGGTGTCGCCGGCCTCTTGGTTGCCGTTGTTCAACATGATGTCCTTGTTCCTTCCCGCGCCAGCCCCCGCGTCGGAGGTCGCCAGCGACGTGCTCCTTGCGGTCCGCGAGCAGCGGCATTAATTATACTGATATGGTATTGTATTCGCCAGGCGACTCCGGCCCCGCCTTCTGTTTCCTTCGCGGGCCGGGAACCCGAACCGGGCCAACACGAGGAGACGTTGCACGAGATGATCAACCTGACGGACAGCGCCGCGGCCGAGTTCCGGCGCTTGATAGCCGAGAAGAACCTGAACGAAGCCCTCATCCGCGTCGGCGTGGAGTCCGGGGGCTGTTCGGGTCTGCAATACAGCATGGACCTGGCCACCGAGATCGCGCCGGCCGACGTCGTGTTCGAGCGCGAGGACGGTTTGCGGATCGTCTGCGACCGCGACGCGCTCGTCTACCTCGACGGCCTGAACGTCGATTTCTCCAGCAAGCTGATGGGCGGGGGCTTCCGCTTCGCGAATCCCAACGCGTCGCGCAGCTGCGGGTGCGGCACCTCCTTCCGCATTTGAGACGCGACGCCTGAGCGGGTCCGCCGGACTGGATACCCGACGATTTCGGGCTGGCGTTTTGGTGGCAAAGGTCGTTTAATAAGCCGCTGATCGAGCGCCGCGCGCGCTCGATCCGCGGTGCTTTTTTGCTGCCGTGTCATCGTCGATTGCGACCTGCGACCACCTGCCCCAGGCTCACGGGAGGAAGCCCCCCTTGGCTGCCGATCATTCGACGGATTCCGGCGCCGCCCGCCGTCAGCCGGAGCGTCCGGCCGGACCGCAGACGCGCTTCGCGTTCCCGCGCTGGGCGAACCTGATGGGCCCCGCGACCGCGATCCTGGCGGTCGGCGGTCTGGCGTACCTGGTCGTCCTGATCACGCTGGTCTTCCACCCGCGCAATTCGGCCATAGGCTACGCGCCGGCGCAGCCGCTGCCGTTCAGCCACGCGCTGCACGCCGGCGAGTTGGGCCTGGATTGCCGCTACTGCCACACGACGGTCGAGCGGGCGGCCCACGCCAGCGTTCCGGCGACCGAGACCTGCATGAACTGCCATCAGACCATCTTCACAGAGAGCGCCAAGCTGCTGCTGGTCCGCGAGTCGCATGCCACCGGCAAGGCCATCGGGTGGGTGCGGGTTCACGATCTGCCGGACTTCGCGTATTTCGACCACAGCGCCCACGTCAACGCCGGCATCGGTTGCGTGAGCTGCCACGGGCGCGTCGACCGCATGGACGTGGTGTCGCAACAAGAGGCGCTGACGATGAGCTGGTGCCTCGATTGCCACCGCAACCCCGAGCCGCACCTGCGGCCCCTGGATCAGATCACCAGCATGGACTGGACCCCGGGCGAGGATCCGACTGTCCTCGGGCGGCGTCTGCGAGAGATGCACAACATCGATCCATCCACCGATTGCACGACCTGTCATCGCTAGGTGACGCCGGAGGGATGCTTGACCATGGCGAACGACGCCCACCTCACCGGCCGCGGTTACTGGCGCAGCCTGCAGGAGCTGGCGCAGAGCGACGAGTTCCGGCGGCAGCTGGAGAACGAGTTCCCCGGCGGCATCGAACCGCCGGATGCCGGCGGCGTGAGCCGGCGCCGCTTCCTGCAGGTCATGGCCGCGTCGGCGGCGATGGCCGGCTTGACCGGCTGCCGCTGGCCCGAGCAGAGGATCGTTCCGTTCGCCGCGCGGCCGCAGGGCTACGTGCCCGGCCAGACGCAGAGATTCGCCACCGCCATGGAGATGAGCGGCCTGGGGATCGGCGCCGCTCTGCTGGCGACGAGCTACGACGGCCGGCCGATCAAGATCGACGGCAATCCCGAGCATCCCTGGAGCCTCGGTGCCGCCACGGCCACCATGCAGGCCAGCATCCTGGACCTCTGGAACGTCGACCGCAGTCGCACACCCGTGCGGCGCCGGCAGAACCAGGAGACGCGGGCCACCTGGGATGATTTCGCCGCCTTCGCGGCGCCGCATTTCGACGCCCTCGCGGACCGCGGCGGCAGCGGTCTGGCTTTCCTCGGCGGGGCGGCCAGTTCCCCGACCCGCGCCCGCCTGCGCGCCATGCTGCGAGAGCGGTTCCCGCAGGCCCTGTGGTATCAGCACGAGCCGGCCGGCGACCAGACGCGGCTGGCCGGCACGCATCGCGCCTTCGGACGCTGCCATCGGGATCTGCCGCACCTGGAACACGCGCGCGTGATCGCCGACTTCGATGCCGATCTGCTCGGCGCCCACCCGGCGGGGTTGCGCAACGCCCGCATGTTCGCGCGCGGCAGGCGCCCCGAGCGCGGGGCGATGAACCGCCTGTATGTCTTCGAGACGACGTTGAGTCCGACCGGCTGCCTGGCCGATCATCGCGTACCGCTGCCCCGCACCCAGATCTCGCCGGCTCTCATCGGCCTCGCCGTCGCGCTCGTCAGGGAGCACGGCCTGCTGCTGCCGCGCGGCGCCGGTCTGCGCAGCGACGATCTGGCGACCTGGCAGGACCGCGTCCCCGATCTGCCGCAGCTCGAGGCGTTGGCGGAAGATCTCCTGGCCCATCGCGGCCACGGACTGGTGGCCGTCGGCGACCGGCAACCCGCCGCGGCGCATCATCTGGCGGCTGTTCTGAATTACGCGCTCGGCAACCAGGGGCAGACCGTCTCCTACGTTCCGACCGCGACGCCCGATCCCGACCTGCGGGCTCTGGACGAGGCCTTGCGGGCGGGCCGGATCGAGACGCTGGTCATCCTGGACGGCAATCCCGTGGTGACGGCGCCGGCCGATGTCGATTTCCGGGCCGCCTTCGACCGCGAGATCGTCACGATCCATCTGGCCGACCAACAGGACGCCACGAGCAAGCGCTGCACGTGGCATCTGCCGCGGGCCCACTACCTCGAAAGCTGGGGCGATACGTTGGCGGTCGACGGCAGCCTGCTGGCGATCCAACCCCTGATCGAACCGCTGCATGGGGGTCGCTCCGAACTGGAGATGCTGGCGCTGCTGGCCGGCGATCCCGCGCCGCGCGGCTACGACCTCGTGCGCGCGACCTTCCACCAGCGCACCGGCGGCAGCGGCCGCGCCCCGGCCGACAATCGCCGCTTCGAGCAGCGCTGGCAGCGCTTCCTGCACGACGGCTTCCTGCCGCAAGAAACGGTCGCGATCGCGCCCGACCTGACCGGCGCCATGGTGAACCTGCTGCGCACGCCGGCGCCGACGCTCGCGAACCTCGAACTCGTCATCGCAGCCGACCCCCATCTGCACGACGGCCGCTTCGCCGACAACGCCTGGCTGCAGGAGCTGCCGAGCTTCGCGACCAAGGTTGTCTGGGACAACGTCGCGGCCATGAGCCCGGCGACGGCCGCCGCCCTCGGCGTCGCGCACGGCGACTTGCTGGATCTCGAGTTCCTGGGCCGGCAGGCGAAGATGCCCGCCTATGTCCTGCCCGGACACGCCGCCAACACCGTCAGCGTGACGCTCGGCCATGGCCGCCGCGATTGCGGCCGCGTGGGCCGGGGCGTCGGCCACGACGCCTATCCCCTGCAGCTCGCGTCCGCGCCCCACGGCGGCGTCGGACTCAAGGTGCACAAGACCGGCCGCAGCTACCCGCTGAGCTGCACGCAGGATCATCACGCCATCGATCCCGTCGGCTACCAGGAGCGCGAGCGCCGCGTCGGCTCGCTGGTCCGCGAAGCCGAGCTCGACCATTACCTGGCGCACCCGGACTTCGTGGACCACCTCGGCGTGCACCACCCGCCGCTCGTCTCGCTCTGGACCGAGAAGGAGTACCGCGGCCACAAGTGGGGCATGTCCATCGACCTATCGCTCTGCACCGGCTGCAACGCCTGCCAGATCGCGTGCCAGGCCGAGAACAACATCCCGGTCGTCGGCAAGGTCGAGGTGGGCCGCAGCCGGGAGATGAGCTGGCTGCGCATCGACCGCTACTTCCAGGGCGATCCCGAGAACCCGGCGATCGCCGCCCAGCCGGTCGCCTGCGCCCACTGCGAATTGGCGCCGTGCGAGCAGGTCTGTCCCGTCGCCGCGACCGTGCACACCGACGAGGGGCTCAACGCGATGGTGTACAACCGCTGCGTGGGCACGCGGTACTGCGCCAACAACTGCCCGTACAAGGTGCGGCGGTTCAACTTCTTCAACAATCTGAAGCAGCTCTCCGAGACCGAGAAGATGCGTCTCAACCCGCAGGTCACGGTGCGCTCGCGCGGCGTCATGGAGAAATGCACCTACTGCGTGCAGCGCATCGAGACCGCGAAGATCACGGCCAAGAACGAGCGGCGCCCGCTCCAGGACGGCGAGATCGTCCCGGCATGCGCGCAGACGTGCCCCACCGAGGCCATCGTCTTCGGCGATCTGAACGACCCGCAGAGCCGCGTCAGCCAGGCGCGCGCCGAGACGCGCAGCTACGACCTGCTGGCCTATCTGAACATCAAGCCGCGCACCAGCTATCTGGCGCGCATCCGCAACCCGCATCCGCGGTTGGCGGCGCGTGCGCCGGCCGCCGGCCGCGACGCCGGCGGCAAGAAACACGGATAGGCGCCGCCTGTCCGATAGTGACCGCGGCGGGGCGCCGCCGCTGGGAACCGGAGCCTGACGCATGAACCGCGCCACCATTGCCGGCGAGCTGGACAACACCCGCTACGTCCCGGACCGCCCCACGGAACTGGTCCTGGACGGACACACCTTCACGAGCCTCACCGACAAGGTCTGCGGCATCGTGGAACAGCCGCGGCCGCCGCGAGCCTGGTACATCGCGTTCGCGGTGACGGTCAGCCTGACGGCGATGCTGTTCGCCATGCTGTTCATCCTGATCACCCGGGGCATCGGCGTCTGGGGCGTGAACAACACGGTGGGCTGGGGCTGGGCTATCGTGAACTTCGTGTTCTGGGTGGGCATCGGCCACGCGGGCACCTTGATCTCGGCGATCCTCTTCCTGCTGCGGCAGAAGTGGCGCACCTCGATCAACCGCTTCGCCGAGGCGATGACGATCTTCGCGGTCGTCTGCGCCGGCATCTTCCCGGCGATCCACGTCGGCCGCGTGTGGGCCGTGCACTGGCTCTTCCCGTTGCCCAACTACCACGCCATGTGGCCCAATTTCCGCAGCCCGCTCTTGTGGGACGTGTTCGCGGTCGGCACCTACGCCACGGTCTCGCTGCTGTTCTGGTACACGGGCATGGTGCCGGATCTGGCCACGCTGCGCGATCGCGCCCGCACCAGGTGGCGGCAGCTCGTCTACGGGGTCTTCGCCATCGGCTGGCGCGGCAGCCACCGCCATTGGCACCGCTTCGAGAAGGCGTACCTGATCCTCGCGGGCCTGGCCACGCCGCTGGTGCTTTCGGTGCATTCGGTCGTGAGCTTCGACTTCGCCGTCAGCATCATCCCCGGCTGGCACACGACGATCTTCCCGCCGTATTTCGTCGCGGGCGCCGTGTTCTCGGGCTTCGCGATGGTCGGCACGCTGCTCGTGCCGGCGCGGCAGTGGTTCGGCCTGAAGCCCTTCGTCACGCTGCACCACCTCGACAACATGAACAAGATCATCCTGGCGACGGGCAGCATGGTGGGCTACGCCTACGCCATGGAGTTCTTCATCGCCTGGTACGGCGGCAACCCCTTCGAGCATTTCGCCTTCGTCAACCGCATGTTCGGCCCCTACGCCTGGGCCTACTGGATCATGGTCAGCTGCAATGTCATATCGCCGCAGCTCTTCTGGTTCAAGCGCGTCCGCACCTCGCTGCCGGCGATGTGGATCATCTACATCTTCGTGAACATCGGCATGTGGTTCGAGCGCTTCGTGATCACCGTCACCTCGCTGAGCCGCGACTTCCTGCCGTCCAGCTGGGCCTACTATCAGCCGACGATCATCGACATCCTGACCTTCGTGGGCAGCTTCGGCCTCTTCTTCACCCTCGTCCTGCTGTTCATCCGCTATCTGCCGATGGTGGCGATGGCCGAGGTCAAGACGGTCATGCCGGCCGCGAGCGTGCACGGCGGCCCGGCGCATCCGGTCGGCGACTACCACGGCGACATCCCGCGCGACGACCACGACCACGGCAAGGAGGTGCGCTGATGTACGGCCTCTTGGTCGAGTTCGACGACGCCCACAAGCTGGTCGCCGGATGCGCCCGGGTGCGCGACGCCGGCTACCGGCGCTGGGACGCGCACACGCCGTTCCCGATCCACGGCATGGACGCGGCCATGGGCATCCGCGGCACGCAGCTGCCGTGGCTCGTGCTGGCCGGCGGCGCGACCGGCCTCGGCGCCGCGCTGCTGATGATCTGGTGGATGAACGCCGTCGATTACCCGCTGAACATCAGCGGCAAGCCGCTCTTCGGCCTGCCGGCCGCGATCCCGGTCGCCTTCGAATTGACCGTGCTCTTCAGCGCGTTCGCGGCCTGCTTCGGGATGTGGATCATGAACGGCCTGCCGCGTCTGCACCATCCCCTGCTGCGGCACGAGGGATTCCGGCGCGCGACCAGCGATCGTTTCTTCATCTTCATCGAGAGCGCCGATCCCCGCTTCGAGCCGGCCGCGACGCGCGCGCTGCTGGAATCGCTTGGCGGCCTGGGCGTCGCCGAGGTCCACGAGGAGGCTGCGGACCGATGATTCCCCGACCGCTGATCTACATCGCGCTGATCCTGGTCGCGCTCTCGTTCGTGCCGCTGGCCTGCATCCTGAAGAACTGGCACGACCCGGCCAAATCGTCGCCGCGCATCCAGATCAACCCGGACATGGATCAGCAGCCGCGGTTCAAGGCCCAGGCGGCCAATCCGTTCTTCGCCGACGGCCGCGCGATGCGCGCCTGGCCGGCCGGTACGGTCCCGCGCGGTCTGCTGCGCGACGACGAACGCTTCTTCCACGGGCTCGAAGCGGACAGCTCGTTGACCACGGTCTTCCCGCTGCCGGTCACCGAGGCGCTCCTCGCACGCGGACGCGAGCGCTACGACATCTTCTGCGCGACCTGCCACGGCCTCGGCGGTCGCGGCGATGGCGTCACGCACCGCCGCGCCGAGCTGCTGGCGCAGGGCACCTGGGTGCCGCCGACCGACCTGACGAGCCAGCTCGTCGTCGAGCGCAGCCACGGCCACCTATACGATTCGATCGCCAACGGGATCCGCAATATGCCCGCCTACGGGCATCAGATACCGCCTGCGGATCGCTGGGCGATCGTCGCCTACCTGCGCGCGCTGCAGCGGGCCCGCAACGCGACGCTGGACGACGTGCCCGCGGACCAACGCCGCGCCATGCGCTGACCGTGACGCGGCAGCCGCCCGGGGCGGCCTGCCGCGCCCAGAAGAGGGAACCGTGACCGAGATCAAGATCCCGAGACTCGCCGATACCATGACCGACCTTGGCGGACTCGGCGCCCGCGTGCTGCGGGGGGGCCTGGCCGCGGGCGTGCTCGGGTTGGGCGGCGCCCTGGCCGTGGGCGCGGCCGCCGGCGACGGGCTGCGGCAATTCTCGTTCAGCTGGCTGGTGAGCTTCGCCTTCTTCCTGAGCATCAGCCTGGGCGCCCTCGTCTTCGTGCCGCTGCAGTTCGTGACGCGCGCGAGCTGGTCGGTCGTGATCCGCCGCCTCGCCGAGGTCATGGCCATGGCGCTGCCGTTCATGGCCGTGCTGCTGCTGCCCGTGTTGCTGAATCTGAGCCGCGTCTACGAGTGGGCCAGCCTGCATCCCCATCATCTGACGCCGGAACTCGCCGCGCACAAGGCGCCTTTCCTGAATCCGACGTTCTTCGTGATCCGCTGGGTCTTCAACTTCGCCGTCTGGACCTGGCTCGCCCTCTTCTTCTGGCGCACGAGCCGCCGCCAGGACCAGAGCGGCGACGCCGCTCTCACGCTGCGCATGGTCAGGCGGTCCGGCCCGGCGCTCGTGCTCTTCGCGTTGACCTGCAGCCTGGCCGCGATGGACCTCTTGATGACCCTGGATCCGGCCTGGTTCAGCACGATCTTCGGCGTCTACTACTTCGCGGGCGGCTTCGTGACCTTCCACGCGGTGTTGACCCTGCTGACGATGGGCTTGCAGCGTAGCGGTCGCCTGCAGCACCTCGTGACCGCCGAGCACTTCCACGACTACGGCAAGCTCATGTTCGCCTTCACGTTCTTCTGGGCCTACATCGCCTTCAGCCAGTACATGCTCTACTGGTACGGGAACATCCCCGAGGAGACGCTCTGGTACCTGGTCCGCCAGAGCAGCGGGTGGGGGCAGATCGGCTTGTTGCTGGCGGTCGGCGCGTTCCTGGTCCCTTTCCTGGGGCTCATCTCGCGCTTCGCCAAACGCAGCCGCAAACTGCTCGGCTTCTGGGCGGCGTGGATCTTCGTGATGCAGTGGTTCAACCTCTACTGGGTGGCGATGCCCGTCTGCAGCCCCGATCTTGTGCCTCTGGGCTGGCTGGATCTGCTGTGCTTCGTGGCGATGGGCGGCTTCTGGCTCGCGCTGCTCGCCTGGCTCGGCTCGCGAGGCAGCCTGGTGCCCCTCGGCGATCCGCGCCTGCCGGATTCGTTGAGATTCGAGAACGCCTGAGCGGCAAAGGAGCGCGCCCATGGCTGCGGCCAGGGACAACCTCGACAACGGTCTGATCCTGACCATCGGCGCCCTGCTGGTGGTTCTGGTCTTCGTGATCATCCTGCTCTTGCAGGCCTGGTTCTACAAGGCCCAGCACGATGAGCGCGTGCGCAAGGTCGTCGCGCCGCGCAGCGAGGAACTGATCTCGGCGCTCGCCGACCAGCAGGACGGCCTGCACCGTTATCGCATGCTCGATCCCGAGACGGGCCGCGTCGCCGTGCCCATCGAGCGCGCGGTCCAGCTCATCGTCAGCGAGGGGTTGTAGGCGGCCCGGCCGGCCGCGGCCGCGCGGAACGAGGAGAGCGCCATGACCCCTGCCGTCCCGGCGCCGCGCGCGCCATGCCGCCGCCGCACGGCCGCGTGCTTGACGATCGTCGCGCTGGCCGCCGCCGCGCTCGGCGACCGCGGCGCGGCGCTCGCCGCCGCCGCGCAGGAACCGCCGCTGGGCGACTCCGGCCGCGGCGAACCGTTGCCGGCCGAACTCGTCGATGTCGGCGTGACCGAGCGGCTCGGCAACCAGCTGCCGCTCGGGGCGCGGTTCCGCGACGAGAACGGCCAGGACGTCGCGCTGGCGCGCTACTTCGACGGAAGCCGGCCGGTGATCCTGAACCTCGGCTACATGGGCTGCCCGATGCTCTGCGGCCTGGTCACCAACGGCCTCTTGAACGCCATGAACGCCATGCAGCAGACCGCCGGCCTGGACTATCAGGTGATCTCCCTGAGCATCGACCACAGCGAGACGCCGATCCTCGCCCGCGCCAAGAAGCAGGGCTACCTGAAGCTCTACGATCGCGAGCAAGGCGCCGGGGGCTGGCATTGGCTGACCGGCAAGGAGGACCAGATCCGGGCCGTGACCGAGGCCGCCGGTTTCGGCTTCGCCTGGAACGACCGCCGCCAGGAATACGCCCACGCCGCCGTGCTCGTGCTGCTGGCTCCCGACGGCAAGGTCATGCGCTACCTCTACGGCATCGAGTTCGACGCGCGCACGCTGCAGCTCTCGCTCGTCGAGGCCAGCGAAGGCCGCACCGGCAGCAGTTTCGACCGCTTCCTGCTCTTCTGCTTCCAGTACGACGCCGCGGCGGGCCGGTACGGCCCCGTGGCGATGAACATCATGAAGGTCGGCGCCGTCGTCACGGTGCTGGTGCTGGGCGGTCTGATCCTGGGTCTGCGTCTGCGCGAACGCCGGGCCGCCCGCGCCCGCTGAGCCCGGGTTGCAATGCCGAGAATTTAGATCGATATTCAGGTCCGATTTGCGCGCCCGCGCCGGCGCGAGATCGGGATCGCCAGCGAGGAGAACGCGCGCTTGAATGCCTTCTGCACCAGTCTGACCGGCCCCGCTCTGGCCGTCCTGCATCCCTTCCTGGCTCAACTCCCCGAGACCTTCTGGATGCCTGCGCAGGCCAGCTCGAAGGCCCGCGAGATCGACACCGTCTTCTACCTGATCTACTGGATCTCGGTCGTCTTCTTCGCGCTGATCGTGGGCTTGATGGCCTGGTTCATCGTGCGGTACCGGCGCCGCCGCCCCGGCGACCCCGCCCAGCCGGCCCCCACGCACAGCACGGCGCTGGAGATCACCTGGACGGCGATCCCGGTCGTCGTCTCGATCCTGCTCTTCGTCGTCGGCTTCCAGAGCTACATGAACATGACGACCCCGCCGCGCGGCGCCTACGAGATCAGCGTGACGGGCCAGAAGTGGAACTGGCTCTTCACGTATCCCAACGGCTTCGTCAGCGACGAGCTGCACGTGCCGGTCGACCGCCCGGTGCTGCTGACGATGACCAGCGAGGACGTGATCCATTCGCTCTGGATCCCCGCCTTCCGCGTCAAGATGGACGTGGTGCCCGGGCGCTACACCCGCACCTGGTTCGAAGCCCACACGCCCGGCACCTTCCCCCTGCTCTGCACCGAGTACTGCGGCGTCGGCCACGCGGATATGCTGTCCACGGTCACCGTGCACCCGAGCGGCCGTTTCGAGACCTGGCTCGAGGCCGCCAGCAACGTGCTCGACTCGATGCCGCCCGCCGAGGCGGGTGCGTTGCTCGCGCAGCGCTTCGGCTGCTTCGCCTGCCACAGCGTCGACGGATCGTCCGGCATCGGGCCGACGTTCCTGGACCTTTACGGACGTCCGGTCGTCGCCCGCGACGGCTCGCAGCTGGTCGCCGACGACAACTACCTCCGCCAGTCGATCGTCGACCCCATGGCCATCCTGACGGCCGGCTACGATCCGGTCATGCCGACCTATGCCGGCCGGATCCGGGATCACGAGATCACCGGCATCATCGCCTACCTGAAGTCGATCTCCCGCCACGCCCCCGCCGCGACCGCGGCAGAGGAGTCTGACGAGGCCCAGACCGACGCCACGCCCCCGGAGGTGCGCTAGATGTCCACCGGCACCGCCATCACCACCGGTCATGCGGCCGGCGGACACGATCACCCCGCCGGCGAGAACTACCTGAACTGCTCGTCCGGCTGGCGTTCCTGGCTGCTGACGCTCGACCACAAGCGCATCGGCGTCATGTACCTGGCGGCGATCCTCTTCTCGTTCTTCCTGGGCGGCGTCTTCGCCCTGCTGGTGCGCACGGAGCTCATCACGCCCGGCCACACGATCATGGACGCCGACACCTACAACCGGGCGTTCACCTTGCACGGCGCGATCATGACGTTCCTGTTCATCATCCCCGGCATTCCCGCCGCCCTCGGCAACTTCGTGCTGCCGTTGCTGCTCGGCGCCAAGGACGTCGCCCTGCCGCGCCTGAACCTCGCCAGCTTCCACATCTACGTGATCGGCTCGCTGATGGCCGTCGCCTCGATCCTGCTCGGCGGCGTCGACACCGGCTGGACCTTCTACACGCCCTACTCGACGACCACGGACGGCTCGGTGGTCATGGTCACGCTCGCGGTGTTCGTCCTGGGTTTCAGCAGCATCTTCACCGGCATCAACTTCATCGTCACGATCCACAAGATGCGGCCCGGCGGCATGGGCTGGTTCCGCATGCCGCTCATGCTGTGGGCGCTCTACGCCACGGCGATCATCCAGGTGCTGGCCACGCCGGTCCTCGCGATCACGGTGCTGCTCCTGGTCGCCGAGCGCGTCCTGGGCATCGGCATCTTCGACCCCGCCCTCGGCGGCGATCCCGTGCTCTTCCAGCACTTCTTCTGGTTCTACAGCCACCCCGCCGTGTACATCATGATCCTGCCGGCGATGGGCGTCATCTCCGAGCTGATCTCGACCCATAGCCGCAAGACCATCTTCGGCTACCGCGCGATCGCCTACTCCAGCATCGCGATCGCCATCTTCAGCTTCCTGGTCTGGGGCCACCACATGTTCGTCTCCGGCCAGAGCCCCCTGGCGACGGTGATCTTCTCGGCGCTGACCTTCTCGGTCTCGATCCCTTCGGCGGTCAAGGTCTTCAACTGGCTCGCCACGATGTACCGGGGCGCGATCAAGCTGGAGACCGCCATGGTCTACGCCCTGTCGTTCATCTTCCTGTTCGGGATCGGCGGCTTGACCGGCCTGTTCCTGGCGACCCTGGCCACCGACGTCCATCTGCACGACACCTACTTCGTCGTGGCCCACTTCCACTACACGATGATGGGCGGGGTCGTGATCGCGTTCCTGGCGGGGATCTACCACTGGTGGCCGAAGATGTTCGGGCGCATGTTCTCGCAGAAGTGGGGCAACATCGGCGCCGTGCTCGTCTTCATCGGCTTCAACCTGACGTTCTTCGCCCAGTTCGTCATGGGCAGCAAGGGCATGCCGCGGCGCTATTACACCTACCCGCCGGAGTTCGAGATCTATCACCAGATCTCGACGTACGGCAGCTACGTCCTGGCGATCGGGCTCTTCGTGGCGGCGGGGGTGCTGCTGCACAGCCTGCTCGCCGGACGCAAGGCCCCCGCCAACCCGTGGGGCGGCGCCACACTGGAGTGGCAGGCCGCCAGTCCGCCGACGCACCACAACTTCGACGGCCCGCTGCTGTTGACCGACCCGTACGACTACCGCGGCCTGGTCTGGGACCCGCAGGCGCAGGGGTTCGTGCGCACGACCGGCGAGGAGGCCTGGAGCCGATGAGCAGCGCCGCCACTCCGCGCTACGAGGGCAAGCACCACCTGGCCCACCACTTCGACACGCGCCGGCAGCAGTTCGACAGCCACAAGCTCGCCATGTGGCTGTTCCTGGTGACCGAGGTCCTGATGTTCGGCGGCCTGTTCTGCGCCTACGCGATCTACCGGGCCAGCCACCCCGAGATCTTCCTGTTCGCGCACACGCTGCTGGACAAGAATCTCGGTGCGATCAACACGATCGTCCTGCTGCTGAGCTCGTTCACGATGGCCTGGGCCGTACGCGCGGCCATGCTCGGCCAGCGGCGGTTGCTTGTCGCGCTCCTGTCCGTCACGCTGCTCTGCGGCTTCGGCTTCATGGGCATCAAAGCGCTCGAGTACAAGCACAAGTGGCAGCACGGACTGCTCTGGGGCCAGAACTTCGACTACCTCGAGCTGCGGCTCTACCTGGCCGACAAGGGCGCCGACCACGACGTCGCTGGCGAGGCGCCGCCCGCCGCCGAACCGCGCGACGGCACGATCGACGCCCACGGCGGCGACGTCCAGGCCGAGCTGGATCGAGCCGCCGCCGTCACGGTCGCCCACGGTCACGATCCCGCCCAGATCCCTCGCAACGTGCACATCTTCTTCGGCATCTACTTCGTGATGACCGGCCTGCACGGCGTCCACGTGCTGGCCGGCATGATCATGCTCGGGTGGCTGCTGCGCCGTTCGCTGCGAGGGGATTTCGGCACCCGCAACTACACCGCGGTCGACCTCGGCGGCCTCTACTGGCACCTCGTCGACCTGATCTGGATCTTCCTGTTCCCGCTGCTGTACCTGATCCACTGACGGAGATGGCCATGAGCGACGACCGCCGCGAACACGCCGAGAATGGAACCGCGGACGTCCTGCGCGCCGGCGAGACGAGCACCGTGCACGACGAGCCGGAGGGCGGCGATCTGCATCCGCATCCGGTCCCCCTCGGCATGCTCGGCGGCGTCTTCGGCGTCCTCATCGTCCTGACCGTCGTGACCGTCGCCGCGACCCATATCGACCTCGGGCGCTGGAACGTCTGGGTGGCGCTGGCGATCGCCGCGATCAAGGGCGTGCTCGTCGCCGAGATCTTCATGCACCTGCGCTGGGACCGACCCTTCCATCGCTTCGCGCTCCTGTCGGCCATCGCGTTCGTGGCGCTGTTCATCGGGATCGCGCTGCTGGACAAGATCTCCTACCTGCCGGATCTCATCCCCGGACACGCGCCGGGGGTGCAGCAATAGGCACGAGCGACGATGCAGGTCGTCCAGTACGCGACCATCGGGCCGTGGCAGGAGAACGGCCTGACGATCGCCGCGGAGCCCGTTTCACTCGTCTGGCTGTGGGTCGGCTCGACGACCTACTCGGGGCCGGTGCAGGAATACGACTACGTGCTGTCGCTGAACCCCGAAGCGCCGGTCGCAACCGCCGTCGGGACCTGGACGGAAGTCAAGGGGCTGTTCCGCTGATCCGCGAGCTCGCCGGGCTCCCTCGGTGTGCGTCGCGTCGGCGCCGCAACTCCGCAGCGCCGCAAGATCGGAAGAGCGTCGTGTAGGGAAAGAGTGTAGGATGGGGTGGGGG
>CAZJWO010000030.1:0-33279 GCA_964549735.1 uncultured Fibrobacteraceae bacterium
GGCCTGCGCGTGCAAGGCAAACGGTGGCGCGAGCAGAGCGCGCAGACGGAGGCGGCCGGCCCGGCAGCGACCGGCGCCGCGCGTGCCGCTGCCGGCGATCCGGGCCTGGCGGCCGCGGCCGCCGGCGATCCGCGCCAGCGCGCCCGGGCCGTCGACGACTGGTTCTACGCCAAGGACGGCTGGCGGCGCGTCGCCTGCGGTTGCGGCGCGGTCCTGAAAGTGCCGCCGGGCTTGGTCGCCTCGCGCGTCAAGTGTCCGCGCTGCGGGACCGTCCATCCGCTGGCGTAGCCATTCGCGACGCCAGGCGCACCGCTTCGGCGATCCGCGCGCGCAGGCGCTCGACGTGCGTGCCGTCCCAGAACAGCTGCCCGCAATCCCGACACAGCCAGTAGTCGTCGAGCCAGGCGGCGGTGCGCGGCGGGATCGGCACCGGCACGTCGCGTTTGGTCACCGCGGCGAGCGAGCCGTTGCAGGTCGGGCAGCGGCCAGGCCGGCTGATGCGGCCCGCGAGCTGGAAGCGGTGCAGCACCTCGGCGAGCTGCCGGTCGGCGTGGTCCGACCGCACCAGCAGCGAACGGGTCACCAGGCTCCGTTTCAACAGCGCGCGGTGGCGCGACAGCACGGTGCGGCCTTCGCTGGCGGCCAGGCGCGCCAGCGCCGGCTCGCGGGTGGCCGGATCCCACACGGTGTCGAAGCCGCAGTACCGCAGCAGCCGCGCCAGCTTGCCCAGATGCAGGTCGCAGACGAAGCGCGGATCGGCCAGCTCGCGCGCCGCGACGGGCCAGACCTCCACCTCGGCGTCGCCGGCGACGAGGTCGTCCAGCGAGGCGGCGTCGCCGTCGAGCACGACCTCGCCGACTTCGCCGTGCGGGATGTTCACGGCCTCCAACGTGTCCTTCACGCTCGTGGGCGCGGGCAGGCGCCGCAGGAGCATGGTGCGGCCCCTGGCCAGCTCCGCCAGGTCGCCGCGCAGATGGATGCGGCAGGTGATCATCGCGCCTCCTGCGCGTTACGTTCCGCGCGCGGCGTGCGGCCGTCAAGGCGCGCCGCGGACCCGTCGCCGCCGCAGCCCCGCGGCGGGCGCCGCGATGGCCGCCGAGCGCCTCGGGGGCGCAGAACGGTCCGCGCCGCGAGCCGACCGGTCTGAAGTTAAACCTTTGCAATTTTGATACTTCTAACCAACGAGCGCCGAAGATTGGTTTGAAACCCGCGGCCGACTTGGCTATTATACTCTGGAAGCTGTGGTCAGGTGTTCTTCCGGCACAGTGCATTTCCGGTCTGATGCCCAGGCCGCGCACCTCAGATCCGTGGGAGGGTCGAACATGAAAAGGTTGCTCACGCTGCTGGTCGTGCTGGCGCTGGCGGTTCCTGCCGCCGCCCAGATCGAGCATTTCTTCGGCTGGGAACAGACCACGTCGACGATTCTCGGCATGTACCCCACCGGCACGCCGATCATCGCCGAACTGGTGACCGACCGCGTCTTCGCGGGGCAGCAGAGCCTCAAGCTGACCCGCAACACCACGGACACGCCGCAGGCGTGGATCGCGTTCGTGCACAACCTGCGTTCCGGCGACCAGATCACCGTCACGGCCCAGTGCTACGACGACACGCCGGGTACTTCGCCCAGCGGGCGACTGTGGGCGAACTGGAACAACAGCCTCGGCACGGTCTCCGAGAACATAACCCAGTACAACGGTTCGCCGGGCGGCATGGACGGCTATAGCGAGGGCCCGACTTGGGGCCCGATCACGCATACCTGGACCGCCGGAGTCGGCAACGAGGGTATGATCGTCCAGGTCCGGGTCTACGGCAGCGTCGGCATGGCTGTCTGGATCGACAACCTGGTCGTGACCGTTCCCCAGCATGTGATCGTGCGGTTCCCGGGCGATCCGCCGACCTCGGCCGCCCAGACGACGTGGTCCGGCGTCAAGGCGCTCTTCGACTGATCGGCCCCGTTTGCGCACCGCCCCGGCCTTCCGCATCGTGCTAGCGGACGGCCGGGGCGCGGTATGTTAGCCGGGGGCGCGGTCTGGTGCGAAGCCGGCGGCGAAATATCGAATGAACAATTTCATCTAATTGGAAAATGATTCTTACGATATCAACCAGTTTTTTACCCGATCCGGGTCCGGATGTGTTATCCTTCCCCCGACGCTCACGGAGTGGACGTTCCGCGTCGTAGTCTGGCTGGACGCGGAAGGCGTTGCTCAACAAAAAGGAGATGAATCATGCGGTTCTTGCTCACGTTCCTGCTCACCCTGACCGTGGCGGCCGGCGTCGCGACGGCGCAGATCACCGAGTGCTATGGCTGGGAAGATGGCGGCACGACGGTCGGCAGCGGCTTCAACATGCAGTGGGTGTATCTCGCCAATACCGACGCGGAAGCCTATGAGGGCGACTACTCGCTCGAGATCTGGGAGAACGGCGGCACGACGACGCCCCAGGCCTATGTCGCCTGGATCACCGGTCTGCAGGAGGGCGATGAGGTCACGGCCACGGTCATGACCCTCGATCGGATCACCGGCAATCCCTCGCTCCGCATCTGGGGCCACTGGACGCCGGTCGGCGGCGATGTCGATTCCTATTCCTCCAGCGCTGGCGGCAACGCCACCTACAGCGGCACGAGCGAGGAATGGATCCAGCTGGGCTGGACCTGGACCGTCGGCGCTGCGCAGGAGGGCATGGGTCTCGTGGTGGAGATCCGTCCCTACAACGGCAGCCCCTTTACGGGCGCGAACTGGATCGACAACCTCTGCGTCACGGCTCCGGATCATTGCTGGATCTACTTCCCGGGTGGCGTGATCGGCGCGCAGGGCACCAGCCTGAGCGCGGTCAAGGCGCTGTTCCGTTAGGAATGCGGCGTGCCGTCGGCCTCGGGCCGGCGCATCGGCAAACGGCGGCCCCGTCCGGCAGGACGGGGCCGCGCCTATCAGCGATCGTGCGTGAACGCCTTTGCAGGAGGACGCCATGACGGATCTCGTCTTCATCCGGGCATACGGCCGGCGCTTCGAGGCCGAGCTGGCGCAGCAGTTCCTCATCGACCAGGGCATCGAGGCCATGGTGCAGGCCGACGACGCCGGCGGCATGTACGCCGGCCTCAGCCTGGGGCGCAAAGGCGTGCGCCTGCTGGTACGGGCTGCCGACGCCGACCTGGCGCGCGAGGCGCTCGAACAGCTGGCGGCGCCCTCTCTCGACGATGATCCGATCCCGGAGTCCTGAGCCGTCCCGCCTGTTTCCTGGCCTGCGGCGGCGCGATGTCCTATCATGAGCGGTCGAGCGCACAGGCGAGGTTCGGGAGGCCGGCATGTCCGAGAAATCGTTGCGCCAACGCTTCGGCCTGCGCCAGCAGCCGCGCACGCCGTTCTACGTGGCGGTGGCCGGCAACATCGGCGTGGGCAAGAGCATGCTGACGCGCCTGCTGGGCCAGAGCCTGGGCTGGCGCATGTACTTCGAGCCGGTCATCAACAATCCCTACCTCGACGACTACTACCGCGACATGACGCGCTGGAGCTTCCACCTGCAGGTCTATTTCCTCAGCCAGCGCTTCGCCGTGCAGAAGGAGATCCAGTCCCACGGCGGCTCGGCGGTCCAGGACCGCACGATCTACGAGGACGTCGAGATCTTCGCGCCCACCCTGCACCGCCGCGGCTGCATGGATCGGCGCGACTACGACAACTACCGTGAGATCTTCCGCAACATGGTCTCGTTCCTGCAGCCGCCCGACCTCATCATCTATCTCTGGAGCCGGCCGGAAGTCACCCACGAGCGCATCCGCCGCCGCGGCCGCCGTTGCGAGCAGGACATCCCGCTCGACTTCCTGGAGGATCTGCACGCGGCCTACGAGGACTGGCTCGAACGCGCGCCGGCGATCTGCCCGGTCGAGGTGATCGACACCGAGAAGATCGACCTGCGCGACGACACCGCCGCCCAGGCGGATCTGCTGCGCACGATCGCCGAGCTGCACCGCGACAAGCATGTGCGCATCGCCGGAGAGGAGAGCGCGTGACCTACCGCCCGAGCGATCTCCTGCGCGGCCGCGCGATCCCGACCGAGGTCCTGCAGGCGCTGCCGAAGACCGATCTGCACGTGCATCTGGACGGGTCGTTGCGCCCGCAGACGTTCCAGGAGATCTGGCGCAAGGTGGGGATATCGCCGCGGCCGAACGGCGACGCGACGACGCGCAACGGCCCGACGCCGGCCAACGTCCGGCGCTGTCTGCAGACGCCCGAGCATCTCGAGCGCGCCGCGCGCGAACTGGCCGAGGACGCCGCCGCGCGCAACGTGCGGGTCGTCGAGGTCCGTTTCTGTCCGCTGCTGCACGGCGAGGAGGGGTTGGATCCCGACGGCGCCATCGCGGCGGTGCAATGGGGCCTCGACGTCGCGGCGCGGCGCACGGGATTGCGCGCGGGCATCATCGTGACCGGGCTGCGGACCGTCGCGCCGGAGCGGAGCCTGGAGCTGGCCCGGCTGGCCGTCCAGTGGAAAGGGCGGGGCGTGGTCGCGTTCGACCTGTCGGGCGTCGAGGCCGATCATCCGGCCGCCGAACACCGCGAGGCCTTCTATCACGCGATGAACAACAACCTGCCCGCCACCTGCCACGCGGGCGAGAGTTACGGTCCCGCCTCGATCCACATGGCGATCCATCGCTGCGGAGCGATGCGCATCGGCCATGGCACACGCCTGGAGGAGGACCCCGAGCTGATGGCCTTCGTGGCCGATCATCGCATCCCGCTGGAGATCTGCCTGACGAGCAACCTGAAGTCCGGCGTCGTCACGACCGCCGCGGAGCATCCGCTGCGCATCTACCACGAGGCGGGCCTGCGGCTCTGCCTGAACACCGACAACACCCTGCTGCTGGATACGGACATCGTGCGCGAACTGCGCCTCGCCGTCGACACCTTCGATCTGACCCTCCTGCAGCTCGAGGCGATCCTGCTCGACGGCTTCAAGAGCGCCTTCCTGCCCGAGAAGGTCGCGCACGGCTGCATCGAGGCGGCGCTGGGCGACTTCGCGCGCCTTCGCGACGATTTCGCGCTCGACAAGCTCGTCATGCCGGGGGCGGCCGTCGTGGAGGCCGCACCGGAGCTCGCGCGCGAGGTCCCGCGACGCCACCGCAAGGACGTGCCATGAACGCGCGGCTGGCGTTGCTCAGCGACCGCTGGCGCGAGCGGGTGGCCGAGGCGGTCGATTTCCTGGCGGCGCGCGGCTTCGCGGGCGAGGTCGGCCTCATCCTCGGCAGCGGGCTCGGCAATTTCGTCGACCGCGTCGAAGTCGCCGCGGCGATGTCCTATGGCGAGATACCCGGCTATGAGGCCACGACCGTGGCCGAGCACCGCGGCCGGCTCGTCTGCGGCACGGCCGCCGGCGTGAGAGTCGTCGTCATGCAAGGGCGGCTGCACCCCTACGAGGGACTGGACGCCGCCCAGTATCTGTTGCCGACGGCCGTCCTGGCGTGCCTCGGCCTGCGCGCCGCGGTCATCACCAACGCCGCCGGCGGCCTGAACCGGCTCTACGTGCCCGGCGACCTGATGGTCATCCGCGACCAGCTCGACCTGCACTGGGATGATCCGCTGCGCGGCCTTTTGGCCGACCCGCTCGGCGCCGCCGGTCGCGCCGTGGGACGCCTGCCCGGCCCGCTGCACCTGTATGATCCGAGCCTCGCTCGCGCCTTGGCGGCGGCGGCCGCTGCCGCCGGCGTCGCCGTGCACCAGGGCGTCTACGCGAGCATGTGGGGCCCCGCCTACGAGGCGAAGGCGGAGATCGGCCTCTTGCGGCGCGCCGGCGGCGATGCGGTCGGCATGTCGACCGCGCCCGAGGCGGCCTTGCTCCACGCGCTGGGGTTGAAGGTCGCCGGATTGAGCTGCATCACGAATCCGTCGCGCGAGACCGGACAGCCGCAGCTCTCGCACGATGACGTCGTCGAGGTGGGCGCGCAGGTGCGCGAGCGCATGGCTGCGGTCCTCTTGCGGTCGCTGCCGGCGATGCGCTGAAGCGACGCCGCGCGGGCGAGCGCCGCGCCGTCCGCAAGCAACGGCGCCGGACAGGCGGGCGCCGGCAAGGCCATGGACACGATCCAGCTCGAACGCGTCACGAGCCGCCGCTTCTACCTGGCCACGGTCTTCCAGGGCATCTGGACGACGGGCCAGTACCTCTTTCCCTACGTGCTGGCCAAATCGCTCGCCGCTCCCGGCTGGGTGGTCACCCTGGCGGTCGTGCTCGAGACCAGCGGCATGACGCTCGGCCTGTACTGGGCGCAGCTCATGGCGGCTGGCGGACGGCGCAAGTGGCTCCTGTGGGGCGGCGCCGGCGGCCGGCTCGTGCTCGTCGCGGCGCTCGTGACGCACACGGCCGGCGCCTTCGTCGCGTTGCTGGCGGTCGTCTACTTCTTCATCGCGCTCGTCTATCCGGCGCAGAACAGCATCCTGCAGGAGAACATCCGGCCGCACCGGCGCGGCGAGGTCTTCGGGCGCGCGGCCATGGTGCAGCACCTGACCGCCGCGGTGACCAGCCTGGCCGTCGGCGCGATCCTCGAGTGCGATCCCGACCTCTATCGCGGGGTCTATCCCGCGCTGGGCGTCCTGGGCTTCGGTTTCCCGCTGATCCTTTCGCGCCTGCCCCGCCCGGCGACGCCGGCGTCGCCGCTCGTGGCGCCGGCGCCGTCCTCGCCGCCGCGCGAGGTCCCGCGGCGCCGGCTCGCGGCCGCGCTGGTCGAGCCGTTCCGCGAGATGCGCGAGACCTTCCGCCAGGATCCGGCATTCTGCTGGTACGAGACGAACTTCTCGATCTACGGCGTGGCGTTCATCATGCTCGCGCCCGTCGTGCCGCTCTATTTCACCGAGAGCTGGCGCCTCGACTACCAGGACATCTCCACGTCCCGCGTGCTCATCGGATCGCTCGGCGTCGCCTTGCTGGGTCCGGCGGCCGGTCGGCTCATGGATCACATCCGGCCGGCCAGGCTGTGCGCCCTGGCTTTCGGCTGGGTCGCGCTCTTCCCGCTGCTGCTGGCCTACGGCGTGGCCTTGCTGGCGCTGGCGCCGCGGACCGCGGCCTACCTCGCGTTCGCGGTCTACTCGGTCGGCATGGCGGGCGTCAACGTGGGCTGGAACGTCGGCTCCATCGCCTTCGCCCCGCCCGGCCGGGGCGCGCACTACCAGGGCATCCACGTGGCGATGGTCGGCGTGCGCGGGCTGCTGGCGCCGGTCCTGGGCTACGTCCTGCTGCGATGGCTCGGCTACCGCGAGGTCTTCCTGGCGGCGGCGCTGCTATTCCTGGCGGCGTCGGTGAGCTCGGTCCTGCTGGCCCGCCGGCAGGAGCGGCAAGCGAAACGGTCCTGACCGGCGGCGCGAGCGGCGCAGCGCTCGCCCCGCGCGGTGGCGTCGCTTCCGCCCGCGGCCGGTGGACAATTCCGCCGCCTGGCGTGATATTCCCGACTGCTGTCCATCCTGGTCTCGCCCTCCCAACGCGAGGAGCCGCCCATGCGCCGTACCCTGGTCGCCGGAAACTGGAAGCTCAATCTCGGCCCCCGCGCCGGCGCCGACCTGGCCGCGGGCATCCAATCCCGCCTCGGCGGCCGCTGGCTGCGGGGCGAGGTCCTCGTGTGCCCGCCGTACGTGACCATTCCCGCCGTGGCGCCGTTCGCGCAGGGCGAGCCGCTGCTCCTGGGCGCGCAGGACTGTTCCGATCGGTCGGAAGGTGCGTTCACCGGCCAGGTGTCGGCCGCCATGCTCGCCGAGGCGGGTTGCAGCCATGTCATCATCGGCCATAGCGAGCGCCGGCAATATCAGCGCGAGACGGACGACCTCTTCGTGGCGAAGATCGACCGCGCCCATGAAGCGGGGCTCGTCGCGATCTTCTGCTACGGCGAACTGCTGGCCGAACGCAAGGCCGGCCGCGCCGAAGAGGTCGTCGCGGCGCAGCTGGCAGGCGTGCTGCCACGGCTCGGCGGCGCGACGGCCGAGAACCTGATCCTGGCCTACGAGCCGGTCTGGGCCATCGGCACCGGCGAGACCGCCACGCCCCAGATCGCCCAGCAGATGCATGCGTTCAGCCGCAGCACGGTCGGCGCGCTGCTCGGCGCCGAGACCGCGTCCGAGATGCGCATCCTCTACGGCGGCAGCTGCAAGCCGTCCAACGCCGGGGAGCTCTTCGCGCTGCCCGACGTCAACGGCGGCCTGATCGGCGGCGCGAGCCTGGACGTCGATTCGTTCCTCGGCATCGTCGAAGCGGCGGAGAAGTCGGCTTGAACCTGGCGTCCCGGCCGGCGCCGCTGCCGATGCGGGACGTCGTTCCCATCTCGAGGTAGGCCATGGTGCGCGTCCTTGTCTCCGTGATCCTGCTGGCCGGTTCGGCGGCGGCTCAGACTCCCGATCCGTGGTCGGATCAGCAGCTCGACCCGGTCTTCCATGCGCCACCTGCCGATGTCGAGGTGCTGCGGCTCGAGAACGGACTGCAGATCGTGCTGCTGCCCAACCCCGCGCAGCCGATGGTCGGCATCTACTGCGCGGTGAAGGTCGGCTCGGCGTGGGAGGACTTCGCCACCAGCGGCATGTCGCACATGCTGGAGCATCTGCTCTTCAACGGCACCGCGAAGTACACCCAGGAAGAGCTCTACGCCGCCGCGGACCGCGCCGGCGCCTACAACAACGCCCACACGACCGACTTCTACACGAACTTCATGCTGGTGCTGCCCAGCGATGAGCTGGCGGTCGGCCTGGAACTGCAGTCGCAGATGCTCTTCCACTCGCTGCTTCCCGCCGACAAGTTCGCGAAGGAGAAGGGTATCGTCCTGGGCGAGATCGCCCAGAGCCTCGATCGGGAGCGCTTCGCGGCCGAGGCCTTGCAGCATCTGGTCTTTGGCGGCACGAGCCTGACGCTGCCGACGCTCGGCACCGCGGCGACCGTCGCGGCCATGGACCGCGACGACGTCGCGGCGTTCTACAGGCGCTGGTACGTGCCCAACAACATGATCCTGACGGTGGCCGGCGGTTTCGATCGCGAGCAGGCGCTGGCGCTGGTGCGCCAGCATTACGGCGATGCGCCGCCGCGCTCCTTGCCCGACGTGGACCTCGGCGGCTTGCCGCCCATCGGCAACACGACGGCGGTCGTGCGCCACGGCGGCACGCAACGCAAGCTCTCGCTGGTCTTCGAAGCGCCCGAATACGGCTCGCCGGACGATGTCGCGTTCCAGATGGCCGCCGAACTGCTCGCCGCGCCCGGCAGCGGCATCCTCAGCCGGGCGCTCGAAGATCTGCCGCCCGGCGAGCGGCCGGAGCTCAGCTGGTGGTGGCAGCGCGCGCCCGGTTTCGGCCGCTTGGTGCTCGATTTCGCGTTGCCGGCGACCTACCGGCCCGAACTCGTCTACCGTCAGGTGCAGGACGCCGTGATCGGCGCTCTGGAGATGGGCATCCGTCCCGATGCCCTGGCCGAGGTCGTCGCGATGGCCCGGACGCGCGCGTTGCAGGAGCGCGAGCAGCTGCGCATGACCGGGATCTACATCGCCGAGCCGCTCGTGCTCGGCGGACCGGATCATCTGCTGACCTACCTGCCGCGCCTGATGGCGGTGGCGGCCGAGGACGTCGCGCGCACGCTGCGCACCTGGCTCGTCGATCGCCCGTGCCAGGCGTTGCTGGTCGAGCCGGGGGCTGCTGCTGCCCGCCCGGCCGCCGGCCCGGCCGCTGGCCGCGTGGCGGATCATGCCGTCACGGCTCCGGGCGGACCTGCCGCCCGGCCGTTGCCGGTCGAACGCATGGAACTGCCCAGCGGTGCGGTCCTCGTCAACCAGATGAGCCCCGGCAGCGATCTGATGGCCATCCACCTCACGGTGCGGGGCCGGGCCGCCCTCGACCAGCAGTATGGGCACGCCGGTGCGTTGAACCTCCTGCATCGCCTCCTGGCGTACGGCGTCAGCGGCTGCGACGAGAGCTGCCTGGCGAGCCGATTGCGGCGTCTGGGCGCCGAGATCAAGCTGGTCGACGATCCGCGCATCCCGATGGACGACTACTACACGAACGGGCGCTTCAGCTTCGTCCGCGTCGAATGCCTGGCGGCCAGCGGCCGCGAGGTGCTGCAGCTGCTGGCCGAGATGGCGCAGTTCGGCACCTTCACCAAGGCCGATCTGCAACGCGAGCGGGAGATCCAGCGCGGCCTGCTGCAGCGCCGCGAAGCGACGGCGAGCTGGCAGGCGGCGCGCCTGCTGGCCACGGGGCTGTACCCAGAGCACCCGCTGTCCCTGCCGGTCGAGGGCACCGCGGCGTCCATCGAGGCCATCACCTACGACGAGCTGCGCAGCCTCTACCGCCGCGCATTCCAGCCGGACAACCTGATCCTCGCCGTCGTCTCGCCTTTTTCGCAGGCCGAACTCGCGGCCATGCTGCCGGAGTTGCCCGGCGGCGCCGGCCAGTCGGCCAGGGGCTTGCCGCCGATCCCGATCACGACCTCGCCCGCGCGGCTGACCGCCTCCGTCGGCGGACCGATGGCGGCCGTGCGCGCCGGCGCCGTGCGCGATGTTCCCGACGACCAGAAGGCGGCGCTCGAGCTGCTGGTCGCCGTGTTCGCGGAGCGCCTGGCGATGGACCTGCGCGAGACGCGCGGACTGAGCTACAGCGTCGGCGCCTCGCTCGAGGTGAGCGAGGGGCGCGGCGTGCTGACGGCCTGGCTCAATCCGCCGGCGGCGCGCCTGGCCGAAGGCGAAGACGCGCTCCTGGCCGCGCTGCGCGGCTTCGACGCGGCGTCGGTCACCCAGCAAGAGCTGGACACCGTCCGCAGCGCACGCCAGGGCCGTCTGCTCATGCGGCGGCTCGACTCGATCAGCCGCGCCTATCATCTCGCGATGGCCGAGCTCGAAGGCGACCTCTCGCAGTACCTGCGCGCGGCGAGAGTCTATGAGGGCATCACGCTGAGCGATCTGCAACGCGCGGCCGATTTCTTCAGCGAGCTGCCGCTCGTCACCGTGGTGGTGCAGTAGGCGTTGCCGCGCGCAGACCGGATCGGCCGGGCGCCAGCCGGGCGTGGCGGAACCGAGGTCGGACGGCCGGCGGGAATCCACAAGTAATTGTAATTTATATTTTTATGAACCTGCTCCGGCGCAAGTCGGGTGCGGGAAGAACCGTGTCCTGGCAGCTCCGGCCTGCGACCGGTGCGATCGGCCTTCTGACGTCGCCTCACGATCGTCGACCTTGCCTCCCCCGGCGAACGCGGTATCCTGACCGTCGTACCCCGAGCAGGGAGTCGACGCCATGCCGTGTACCGTCCTTCGCGCCGCCGCGATCCTGGCGGCCGCCCTCGTCGCCCCGGCCGCCGCCGCGGCCACCCCCGCCGTCATCCTCCACGACGCCGTGATCGTCTTCGACATCGCCGGGCACGGGGCGACCATCACCGACACGGTCCGTCTGATGGGCGGCGACAGGACGAGCCCGCTCGCTGTCGCCGATTCGATCGCCGGCGACCGCGTCGAGATCGAGACCGTGGCGACCTTGGCAGACGGGCGCCAGCGCTTCGCCTATGCGTTCTCCGCCTTGCAAGCGACCGACCAGGTCCGCTTCTCGCGCGAGAACGTGGGCGGTGAGATCTCCGCGACCGTGGGACCGGAGGGCATCTGGCTCAGCAGCGGCGCGGCCTGGCTGCCGTCCGCCGCGGGCGTCCTGCACGCCGGACGTTTCGAGATCGTCACGCCGGCCGGCTGGTTCCCGGTGCTGGCCGGCGAGGTCGTCGCGCAGCAGGAAGGGGGCGGCAGTCGGCGCACGGTCTACGAGATCGAGCAGCCGGTCGACGACATCTCGCTGGTCGCCAACGCCTATACCGTCACCGAAGAACCTCACGGCGAGGTCCTGATGCGCGTCTGCCTGCTGCAGCCCGACGCGCGGCTGACGGAGCTGTACCTCGAACGCACGGCCTACTATCTGGACCTCTACCAGGACCTGCTCGGCCCCTACCCCTACGGCAGCTTCACGACGGTCGAGAACTGGTTCCCGACCGGTTACGGCATGCCCGGCTGGACGTTGCTCGGCGCGCAGGTCATGCGCCTGCCGTTCATCCCCTACACGAGCTTCGGTCACGAGATCGCGCACAACTGGTGGGGCAACTCGGTGTTCGTCGACGCCAGCGAGGGCAACTGGTGCGAAGGCCTGACGGTCTGGTGCGCCGACTACCTCTACAAGCGGCAGGAGTCCGACGAGGCCGCCGGCGAGTACCGCCGCAACCTCCTCAAGGACTACGCCGCGTACGTCGGCGACAATCCCGAGCGCGACTTCCCGCTCACCGAGTTCAAGAGCCGCCACAGCGGCGCCACGCGCGCCGTCGGCTACGGCAAGAGCATGGCCGTCTGGCACATGCTGGAACGTGAGCTCGGCCGCGAAACCGTGCTGAGCGCGCTGCGCGCGGTCTACGCGGACTTCCGCGGCCGCCGCGCGGCCTGGAGCGATTTCTTCGCGGCGTTGGAGCGGGCCGCGGGGCGTGACCTGGCCGGGTTCCGCGCGCAATGGCTGACCCGCGCCGGCGCGCCGACCTTGCATCTGGTCGGCGCGTCGCGCGACGGCGACGATGTCCGTTTCACGTTGCGCCAGGACCTGCCGGCCTACGACCTGCTCGTGCCGGTCGTGGTGACCACGAGCCGCGGCGAGGTCCGCCACGACGTCCGCCTGACCAGGCCGCAGCAGAGCTTCGCGGTGCACGCGCCCGGCGCCCGCTCGCTCGCGATCGACCCCCTGCACGATGTGTTCCGCCACCTGCACCCGGCGGAGCTCGAGCCCACGCTCAGCCGCGTGCTGGCGAGCGATGCCTACGTCTTCGTGCCGCCCCCGTACGAGCCGCAGTGGCGGGGACCGGTGGCCGAATTCGCACGCGGCTTCTGCGAATGCGACGAGCCGCTGCTGTCAAGCGACGGCGAGGCGCGCTCCGGCGCGGTCAACGTGCTCGTCAATCCCGAGTTCGGGCTGCTCGAAACCCGCCTGCCGGCCGAACTGCGCGTGCACGGCGATCTGGTGATCCTCGCCGGCAAGCGCCACGACCTTCGCCAGCACGACCTGGTCTTCGCCGCGGCGGCGCCGCACGGCGGGGTCGATCTCGTCATCCTGACGCGCGACGCCGAACGCCTCGCGCGGCTCGGCCGTCGGCTCGGCCACTACGGCAAGTACAGCTGGCTCTTGCTGCCGGCGGGCGCGGGCGATACCCTGCGCGGGAACTGGCAACCGGCGGCCAGCCCGCTCGTCGCGGCGCTGGCGCCATGACCCCGAAACCGAGGAGTGGCCATGTCCACGTACGATGAACTGCAACCGCGGGCCGTCTGGCAGATCTTCGGCGAGATGGCCAAGATTCCGCACGGCAGCGGCAACGAGGCGGCGATCCAGGCCATGTTCAAGGAATGGGCCACCCGCCGGGGCCTCGGCTGGCGCCAGGACCAGGTGGGCAACCTCCTGATCGAGATTCCCGCCACGCCCGGCCTCGAGCACGTGGCGCCGGTGCTCGTGCAGGGCCATGTCGACATGGTCTGCGAGAAGAACGCCGCGACCAAGCACGACTTCGCGAAGGATCCCCTCAGGATCGAGGTCGACGGCGATTGGGTCATGGCCGACGGCACGACCCTCGGCGCGGACAACGGCATCGGCGTGGCGATGGGTCTGGCGTTGGCCGAGGCGAGCGAGGTCCGCCACGGTCCCGTCGAGGTGTTGCTGACGGTCGATGAGGAGCGCGGGCTGACGGGAGCCGCCGGGGTCAAGGCCGGTTTCTTCCAGAGCCGCCGCATGATCAACCTCGACAGCGAAGAGGATGCCGCCCTGTTCATGGGCTGCGCCGGTGGCCGCGACAGCGTGTTGACGCTGAAGCTGCGTGCCGCGAAGGCGCCGAGCGGCATGGTCGGTCGCAAGGTGGTGCTCCAGGGCCTGAAGGGCGGCCATAGCGGCCTGGACATCCACACCGGCCGCGGCAACGCGAACAAGCTGCTCGCGCGCGCGTTGCACCATGCCGCGCGCGCGCTGCCGGTGCGCATCGAGAGCATCGGCGGCGGCCTCTTGCGCAACGCCATTCCGCGCGAGGCCGAGGCGCGGGTGCTGGTCGCCGAGGCGAAGGCGCGCGAGTTCAAGCAGGCCATCGACGCCTTCCTCGCGCGCGTCGCCGCCGAGGAGCTCAAGGGCGCCGACGACGGGCTGCAGTGGCGCATCGGCGCCGCCAAGGTCGAGCGCGCCTGGACCGCGGCCGAGTCGCTGCGGCTGTTGAACCTGCTGGTCGCCATCCCGCATGGCGTGCTCGGCATGAGCCGCGCGCTGCCGGACCTGGTCGAGACGAGCAGCAACCTCGGCGTGGTCAAGACCGACGGCAACACCGTGCGCATCACCTGCTGCAGCCGCAGCTCGGTCATGAGCCAGCTCGGCTACCTGACCGGCATGCATCGGGCGCTTGCCGACCTCGCCGGCGTGGACTTGCACCAGCCGCCAGGCTATCCCGCCTGGCAGCCGAACCCCGAATCGCCGCTCCTGCAGACCGTGGTCGCGCAGTACGCGCGCCTGTTCGGCGAGCGGTCGCACCTCAAGGCGATCCACGCCGGTCTCGAATGCGGGTTGCTGCTCGAGAACTATCCCGGCCTGGACATCGTGAGCTTCGGCCCGAACATCCGCGGCGCCCACTCGCCCGACGAGAAGGTGCAGGTCAGCTCGGTGCAGAAGGTCTGGCGCCTGTTCGCCGCCGTGATCGAAGATCTGGCGAAGTAGGCCGGCCCGACGGGATCGCGGAGGCGGGCCAGCGCGACGGTCCGCCTCCGTCGCCCCGGTTCAGCAACGGCGGTATGTGGTTAACCGGCTGTCGACGATCGCGGCCCGATCATCCGAACGTTGTCCCCGGGTTTATCCACAGCCGGCGCCGGTGCGGCCGTCGTGCGGCCGCCGTCGCAGATGGCCTGCAAGTTATTTATTTTCAATCACATGGGCAGCACATGACGAGACTTAAAAAAATTGAACTATGCATGGGGCAGGGGCGAAATGGGCCAATGGTGGTGTGGTATGTGGATAACGTGGACTGGAGAATCAGCCGTCTTCGGGGCAAAATACCAGATGTCTGATCAATATCATGTGCGGCGCCAGGGGGCGGGCTCCGTAGCGGATAGGGGCGACGGATGAGGCGCGCGGAGCCGCCATCTGATCCGGCGGGCCGGTCGTCCGCCGGCGAGGTCTGGCGGGAGTTCCTGCGCCTGGGCCTCACCTCGTTCGGCGGCCCGATCGCGCACCTCGGCTACTATCGGCAGGCGTTCGTCGAACGCCGCGCCTGGCTGAACGACCGCGAGTTCGCCCAACTCGTGGCGCTCACGCAGTTCCTGCCGGGGCCGGCGAGCAGTCAGCTCGGGTTCGCCGTCGGACTGCGGCGCGCCGGCTGGCGCGGCGCGCTCGCGGCCAGTCTCGCCTTCACCTTGCCGTCGGCTCTGCTGCTCGTGGGGTTCGCCGCGGCGGCCGGCTCTCTGACCGGGCCGGCGGCGCTCGCGGCGTTGCACGGGTTGAAGCTCGTGGCTCTGGCAGTGGTGGCGCACGGGGTGTGGCAGATGGCGCGCCGTCTCTGCCCGGATCTCACGCGGGCCGCCATCGCGGCGCTCGCGGCGTCGGTGCTCTTGCTGACCGATCCGGCCTGGGTGCAACTGGCGGTCGTCGCGCTCGGGGCGGTCGCCGGGCTCAGCTTCTGCCGCGGCGCGGCCGCGGTAGGCTCCGCCGAGCTGATCTGGCGGCATGGCCCTCGCCAGGGCTGGACCTTGCTGGCCGTCTTCGCCGTGCTGTTGCTCGGGCTGCCGCTGGCCGCCGCCGGCTTGCCGTTCCTGGGCGGCGGTCTGCTCAATGTCGTCGACGCGTTCTACCGGGCCGGTTCGCTGGTCTTCGGCGGCGGTCACGTCGTGCTGCCGCTCCTGCAGGGGGCGGTCGTCGATCCGGGCTGGATCGCCGACGACGCGTTCCTCGCCGGCTACGGAGCGGCACAGGCGGTTCCCGGGCCGCTGTTCAGCCTGGCCGCCTACCTCGGCGCGATCCTGCCGGTCGAGGTGAGCGGCGGGGCGGTCAGCGGCGCGGCGGCGGCGCTGATCGCGATCTTCCTGCCGGGCTACCTCCTGGTGGCCGGCGTGCTGCCGCTCTGGCAGCAACTCGCCGCGCGGTCCGGCGCCGCGCGCGCGATCGCCGGGGTCAACGCGGCCGTCGTCGGCCTGCTCGGGGCGGCTCTCTACGAGCCGGTCTTTACGAGCGCCGTCCGCGGTCCCGCCGATCTGGCGATCGCCTCAGTCGGCTTCCTGCTGCTGCTGGTCTGGCGCGCCTCGGCGCTGCTGGTCGTCGCGTGGTGCGTGCTCGCGAGCGCGGCGGTCCGTCTACTGCTCTGATCGCGCGGATCGCGCAAACGCCGCGCGCGACATGTGCGGTCCTCCTGCCATCTGCTTATGTTCCGAGCATGCACATCGCTCCGCTTTTATTTGGCGACGAAGGGAGACCGCCGCATGGAATCCATCCTATCTGGCGGCGAACGCTGGCTGTACACGCTGGCCGTCCTTGCCGCCGCTGCGCTCGTCGGGCTGGTCCTGCACGCGATCGCGCTGGCGATCCTCGGACGCATGGCCCGGCGCACGCAGACCAGGCTCGACGACGCCGCCATCACGCATCTGCGCGGCCCGACTCGGCTGTTCGTCCTCCTGATCTCGCTCAAGACCGCCTCGCCGCTGCTGCGCGTATCGGCCGCGTCGCTGGCGCTGCTCGACCAGATCACGAGCATCCTGCTGATCGCCGCGGTCACGTGGCTGGTCATCGCCGCGACGCGGATCGGCCGGGCGCTGCTGTCCGAGCGCTTCGACGTGACGGTGGCCGACAACCTGCAAGCGCGCAAGATGCACACCCAGTACGACGTGCTCAGCAAGATCATCATCTCGTTGGCGGTGATCCTCGGTCTGGCCAGCGTGCTGATGACCTTCGACCAGGTGCGGCAGCTCGGCGCCGGCATCCTCGCCTCGGCGGGCATCGTCGGCATCATCGTCGGCTTCTCGGCGCAGAAATCGCTCGGCACGCTGTTCGCCGGCATCCAGATCGCGCTGACCCAGCCGATCCGCCTCGACGACGTCGTCATCGTCGAGGGCGAGTGGGGGCGCATCGAGGAGATCACGCTGACCTACGTGGTCGTGCGCATCTGGGACCAGCGGCGTCTCGTGGTGCCGATCACGTACTTCATCGAAACGCCCTTCCAGAATTGGACGCGCCAATCCGCCGAGCTGCTCGGCACGGTCTTCCTGCACGTCGACCATAGCGTGCCGCTCGACGCCCTGCGCGACGAGCTGCAGCGCATCGTCAAGGACGACGAGCGTTGGGATGGCCGCGTGGCCCAGATCGTCATGACCGACGTGACGCAGACCACGGTCCAGGTGCGCGCTCTGATCTCGGCGGCCGACTCGGGCCGCGCCTGGGACCTGCGCTGCCACGTGCGGGAGAAGCTCGTCGACTTCGTGCGCGCGCGCTACCCGCAGGCGCTGCCGCGGTTGCGGGCGGAGCTCTCGCAAAGCGGCGGCGTGGCGGGCTGACAGCCGGCGGGCTGATTACGAATCCGCGACGAGGGCCGCGCGCGCCTTCTGCGACAGGCCGGCGACGACCAGGTCGTAGGAGCGGTCGACCAGCTCCCGCAGGAGCGCGTCGCCGATCGATGCGTCGAGCGTCACCTGGTTCCAGTGCCGCTTGTCGAAATAGCGCGGCGGCTGGATCGCCGGATATGCCTCGCGCAGCGCCTCGACGCGTTCGGGGTCGCTTTTCAGCGACACGCGCAGCGGCGACTCCTCCCAGGCCAGCGCGCCGAACAGTTTGCCCGCGACCTTGAAGACCATGACGTCCGGCCCGAACGGGAAATCCTCGGTCGCGCCGGGTTTGCCGAGCGCGTGGGCGCGCAGCGCGTCGAGACGGGGGTCGAGTTCGCCCGCGCGCGGCTCGGCGCGGCGCGGCAAGAAACGGCGTTCGGTCATGTCCGGCTCCCCGGCCGCGAGTGGGCAACGGGTCAGAGCGTGCGGCCGAAACGTCCCCATCGCGGGCGCCAGCCGCGGTCGCGATCCAGGCTCAGCACGACCGTCTCGACGCGGCCGTCCAGCTTGGTGCACGGCACGAAGCCGAAGACGCGGCCATCGGCGCTGTTGTCGCGGTTGTCGCCGAGGACCAGCACGTGGCCAAGCGGCACGGTGACCGGCCCCCAGTCGCGCAGCATCGGGCGCCGGTCGGTCGTCATGATGGAATGCGCCGCGCCGCCGGGCAAATGCTCCATCAGCCAGCGGTGATTCCCGGGGTCGTCGGGGCGCAGGGGACTGGCCGGGGGCGCATCGTCGCTGTATCCGACCGGTCGGCCGTCGATCAGCAGCGCGCCGCGCCGCATGACGACCTCATCGCCGCCGACGGCGACCACCCGTTTGACCATGCGCTGGCCGTCGGCGGGTGAAGGGAAGGTGACGACATCGCCGCGTTGCGGCTCGGCCCAGGCGGCTGCCTGCAGACGCGTGAACGGCACCTTCAGACCGTAGGCCAGCTTGTTGACGCCGATGCGGTCGCCGACCAGCAGAGTCGGCTGCATGGAGCTCGACGGGATGTCGTACCAGTCCGCCAACGAGGAGCGGAAGGTCAAGAGGACGCCGACCACGATCATGGTCGGCAGCCAGTCGCGAACGCGGCGGCGGACGGCGGCAAGCATGCGGAGCCTCCCGGGCAAGGGCTGTCGATCGATTGTCTACGCCCGCGGGACCCCGTTGGTTCCCGCCCCATGGCCAGGTCCGAAAACGTCCGCCGGTCGGAGCGCCAATCGTGTATTCTGGCGAGCATGGAACTCGACCGTGAGCACTGCCACCGCGCCCTGCGCGCCCGCGATGCCCGGTTCGACGGGCGATTCTTCACGGGCGTGACCAGCACCGGCATCTACTGCCGGCCGATCTGTCCGGCCCGCACGCCGCGGCCGGAGAACTGCGCCTATTTCGCGACCGCCGCCGCCGCCGAGGCTGCGGGCTTCCGCCCCTGCCTGCGCTGCCGGCCGGAGGCCTCTCCCGGCACTCCGGCATGGCAAGGCACCACGGCGACCGTCACCCGCGCGCTGCGCCTGATCGAGGACGGCGCGCTCGACGAAGCCGGCGTCGACGATCTCGCGGCGCGGCTGGGCGTCGGCGCGCGCCATCTGCGCCGCCTCTTCGTGAACCAGCTCGGGGCGGCGCCACGTGCGATCGCGTCGACGCGGCGCGTCCATCTCGCGCGGCAGTTGCTGGCCCAGACGACACTGCCGATCGAGGCGATCGCCCTGGCCGCCGGCTTCGCGAGCGCACGCCGTCTGCGCGCCGCGTTCGCCGCGCGCTGCGGACGCTCGCCGCTGGCCTTCCGCCGGGCGCCGGGGCGGCCGGAGCCGAATCCGGGACTGCGGTTGCGGCTCAGCTACCGGCCGCCGCTGGCCTGGGACGCGATGCTGGCCTATCTGGCGCGTCGGGCCATTCCCGGCGTCGAAGCGGTTGCCGGTGGACGCTACCGCCGCACGTTCCAGCTGGGCGCCGCCACCGGCGTGCTCATGGTCGCCCATGATCCGGCCCGCCATGGCCTCGAGATCTCGGTGCCGCTCGAGCTGGCTCCCGCGATCGGGCGCATCGTCGCGCGGGTGCGCGCCCAGTTCGATCTGGACGCCGATTGCGATCCGCTGGCCGCGCATCTCGCCGGCGACCCGCTGCTTGCGGATCGCCCGCGGGGCCTGCGCGTTCCCGGCGCCTGGGATCCGTTCGAACTCGCGGTGCGCGCGGTTCTCGGACAGCAGGTCTCCGTCGCCGGGGCGACGCGCCTGGCGGGCCGCCTGGTGCGAACCTGCGGTCGGCCGCTGCCCCACGGCAACGCGGAACTCGCGTGGCTGTTTCCGACCGCGGCCGAACTCGCGCGCATTCCAGTCGCCGCGATCGCGGCGATCGGCATGCCGCTGGCCCGCGCCGAGGCCATCGGTGCGCTCGCGCGAGCCGTCGCCGCCGGAGATCCGCTGCTCGAGCCGAGCGCCGATCTCGAGCGCGCAGTCGCCCGCTTGACGGCCTTGCCGGGCTGGGGACCCTGGACCGCGCACTACGTGGCTCTGCGCGCCTTGCGCGAGCCCGACGCGTTCCCCGCGGGCGACCTGCACCTGCGGCGCATGCTCGCTGCTGGCGCGCGACCGCTCGCGCCGGCGGCGGCGCTGGCTCGCGCCGAGCCGTGGCGTCCGTTCCGCGGCTACGCCGCCATCTACCTGTGGACTGCCGAACCTGGAGGTTGATCGTGGACGACCGCTCCGACATCGCCAACGCCGTCATCACGAGCCCCGTCGGACCGCTCACGCTCGCCGCGTCGGCGTCCGGCCTGCGCGCGGTCCTGTTCGGCGCCGAGGCCCCGGCGAGCGGCGGCGCCGGGAACGAAGCGGCCGCCGGGATCCTGGCGCAGACCGAGGCGCAGCTGGCCGCGTATTTCGCAGGCGAGCGGCTGATGTTCGACCTTCCCCTCGACCCTCTTGGCACGCCATTCCAGCTCGCGGCCTGGGAGGTCCTGCGCTGCATCCCCTACGGAGCGACGATCAGCTACGGCGAGCAGGCGCGCCGGCTCGGCCGACCGGCCGCCGCGCGCGCCGTCGGCGCTGCGAACGGTCGCAATCCGCTGTCGATCGTGGTGCCCTGCCACCGCGTCGTCGGCGCCGACGGCCGGCTCGTCGGTTTCGGCGGCGGGATCGCGACCAAACGTTTCCTGCTCGACCTCGAGGTGGCGACGCTGGCGCGGCGCGGCGGTCGCTAGCCGCCGGACGCGGCGCGGTCGAGCCGCGCGATGATCCTTGCGGCCAGCTCGCGTCCTCTGGCGGCATCCCGGCTGAGGATCGCACCGGCCACCGTCGCGTCGAGCGCCGGGACGTGGAAGGCGAACGTGTTCCAGAAACCCGTGTGCCCCCAGGCCAGATGATCGCCGAGGTCGGTGACCATCAGGCCGAGCCGGTACTCGGGCGCGCCGGTGCCGGTCATCGCGGCGAGGCTCGACGGCCGATGCAGCACCCCGCCGGCGAGCAGCGCGCGCAGGAAGGCGCCGAGGTCGCGGACATCGCAGACCAGGCCGCCGCCGCCGTGGAGATCGAACGACGCGTGCCAGTCGACGGTGTCGTGCGGGCCGATGTACTGATGCGCCCGCGGACCGGCTGCCGGCGGCGCCTCTTCCTGGTATTCCCACCAGGTGGCGTCCAGGTCCAGGCGCGCGTAGTCGAGCAGCTCGCGGACCGCGGGGCCGAGCGCGCGGCCGGTGACGTGTTCGATGATCCCGCCGAGCAGCACATAGCCGGTGTCCGAGTAGACGTACCGCTCGCCGGGCTCGCCCAGCGGATCGAAGAGCTCGACGCAGCGGCGCACCTGTTCCGTTGGCGTCCAGACGTGCTGCGGGTCGGCGATGATCGCTTCGCCGTAGCCGTCGTCGCCGGTGTGGTCGGCCAACCCGGCGGTGTGGCTCAGCACGTGACGCAACGTGATCGCGTCGAGGTCGTAGCCGTCGTCGGCGAGCAGCGATGCGAACTCCGCCGGCAGATGCCGCGCGAGCGGCGCGTCGAGATCGAGCCGGCCCTCTTCGACCAGGCGCAGGATCGCCGCCGCGACGTACGTCTTGGTGTTGCTCGCGATGCGGAACGTGTGGGCCGCGGTCAGCGCCTCCCGGGCATCGCGCGCGGGCACGCCGGCGGCGCCCGCCCAGTCGACGCCGAGCGCCGGGCAGACCACGCTGACCGCCACGCCCGGCGCCGCGGGGTTCTCGGCGTGGAATTCGGCGAGCATCCGCTGCAGATCGGCGACGACATCGCCGCCGGCGGCGTTCGCCGCGACGGACGCCCCGAGCAGGAGCAGGCTCAAGGACCAGAACGTGACCTTCCGCCGCATCGTGCGACCTCCTTCGCTGAAGGCGATGGGTGCCAACTAGCGGGAATAACAGTAGGCCGGCGACCGGTCCCGAGTCCACGATGTAACCAACGGGCCGCTGCCGAGTATTCCGCGCGGAGGTCGCCATGAAGGAATTCGAGACGCTCTACCGCCTGCACGCACAGGCGCTGCTGCGTTTCGCCTGGGGCCTGTGCGGCGACCGCAGCGCGGCCGAGGACCTCGTTGCCGAGACGTTCGTGCGCCTGCTGGTGCGGGCCCCCCGCATCGAGACGCGGACCGCGCGCGCGTATCTGCTGGCGGTGGTCCGCAACACGTACCTCACCGAGGCCCGCAAGCGACGCCGTGACGTCGCGCTCGCCGACGATCTACCGGCGGCGTGCCCCGATCCGGCGGTCACTCTCGACGATCGGCGCCGGCTGGACCGCGTCCTGCGCGCCCTGGACGACCTCGCCGAGGGCGAGCGGGCGGCGTTGCTCTTGCGGGTCGACCATGAACTGTCCTACGAGGAGATCGCCGCGGTGCTCGCGATTTCGGTCGCCGCCGCCAAGGTGAGGGTCCATCGCGCCCGCTTGCGCCTGGCGAGCGTGCTGCGAGAGCAAAGGAGAGGAGCATGATGTACGACGTGACGCGCGACGTGGTGAGCGACCTGTGGCCGCTCTATCGCGGCGGCGACGCCAGCCACGACAGCCGGAAGCTGGTGGAGGCGTTTCTCGCCGAGGATCCCGGTTTCGCATCCATGCTGCAAGCGAGCGGCCGCGCCGCGACGGTGATGCCGGCGATGCGGCTCTCGCCCGACGCCGAGCGGCGCCTGCTCGACGCCGCGCGCGAGCGGGTGCGGCTGCGGCTGCTGGTGATCGGCGGGGGCATCGCCCTGGCGGCGATCATCCTGCTCGCCGCGCTCGCCGGGCTGCTGTTCGTGATGGGGCGCGGGCTATGAGCGACGCGTTCCGCTGGTTTCCGGCGACCGCCGAGCGCTGGGACGACCTCGCCGCGCTCTTCGGCTCGCGAGGTGCCTGCGGCGGCTGCTGGTGCATGTTCTGGCGCCTGCCCCGCCAGGCCTTCGACGCCGGCAAGGGGGAGAAGAACCGCCGCGCCCTGCAGGCGATCGTGCGCGACGGCGGCGAGCCCGGCATCCTCGGGTACCTCGGCGGCTTGCCGGTGGCCTGGTGCGCGATCGCCCCGCGGGCGGTGTACCCGGCGCTGGCCCGCTCCCGGGTGCTGAAGCCCGTCGACGACGCCCCGGTCTGGTCGATCTCCTGCCTGTTCGTCGCCAAGGCGCACCGGAGGCGGGGTCTGTCGGTCGCGATGCTGCGGGCCGCGGTCGCGTTCGCCGCGGCGCGCGGGGCGACCGTGGTCGAGGGCTATCCAGTCGAACCGGCGACGGGCAAGGCTCCCGACGCCTTCGTCTGGACGGGGCTGGCCGCGGCCTTCCGCGCCGCCGGCTTCCGCGAGGTCGCGCGGCGATCGCCGACGCGGCCGATCATGCGCCGCGCGTGCGCTCCGGGCCACGCGGACTGAGCTTTCGCTCAACGAACACCGACCCTCGTGCGTTACCGTTTCCGAGCAGGGAGCGGCCGGCGCCGCCGGCGTCATCGTCTCGCGGGAGGTTGTCATGTCGATCGTCGCACGCGTCCTCATCGCTGCGGGTCTCGTGGTCGCGGTCGCTCACGGCGGCGCAGCCCTCGCCGCGGCGCCGTCGCTCGTGCCCGGCATGCCTCGCGAGGTCATGTCGCTGCGCGACGAGAGCCTGCCGCGCGCCGCGTACGACGCTCTGGCAGCCGAATGGCGAGCCTACCTGGCCGACCATCCCCGCAGCGCGGTCGCCGAGGTGCAGCTCGGGCGAGCGCTGCGGTATGCCGGTGCGCCGCCAGACGAGGTGCGAGCGTGTTTCGAACGAGCGCTGGCGCTCGATCCCCTGTGTCCCGAGGCGCTCGATGCTGCCGCCGCGACGTGCCTGGGCGAATGGGAGCCGTTGGCCGAAGGCGCCGCCGGCTGTTACGAGCTGGGCTTGCAGGCTGTCGTCCGGGCGCCGGACTGGCCCGATCCCCACTTCACGCTCTACGCGCTCGCGCTGGCGCTCGGCCGCCTGGAGGAAGCCGAAGAGCACCTGGCGGCGATGCTGCGCAAAGGCGGCATCGCCGCGCCGCTCGTCGACTACTGCTACAACATGCTGGTCGGCGCGCAGGACGGTGCGATCATCTTCACCAATGGCGACAACGACACCTTCGGCACCCTGGCCCTGCAGGTCGTCCATGGCATTCGCCCGGACGTGCAGGTCGTGAATCTCTCGCTCATCTCGCATCCCGACATCGAGGCGGCCGTTTTCGCACGCTTCGCCGGGAGCAGTCCGCTGACGACCGAGGAACGCCGCGACCTGCGCCGCGACTTCGAGAAGAACGTCGCGCGCGACCGCGAGACGTATTTCGTCAAGGTCGTCAGGGCTGTCGCCAAGAAGGCCGCCGCGGGCGATCTGCAGCGTCCGCTCTACTTGGCGCTGACCGTTTCTCCGGAGCGCATCGACGCGGCGGGGCAGCCCCGGCGGCTCGAAGGACTGCTCTGGCGGATCGTGGCGGAACCGCAGGCGACGGCGGGCGGGATGGATCTGGGCACTGATCTGCCCCGGACCTGGCGGTTGTTCCAGGACGCCTTCCGTCTCGAGTCGGCGACCGATCTGTCGTTTCCGTGGCCGCGCTTCAAGAGCATCGCCGCGCTGATGCAGAACTATACCGCGGTCTTGACGCGGGTGGCGGCGGCTGCCGGCGAGGAGGGGGACACCGAAGTCATGCGCGACGCGTTCCGACACGCGGCGCAGCTCGCAGCTTTCCATGGTCGCGAGGGAACCGTCGCCACTCTCGTCGAGTATTGGCGAAGACTCGATCCGGATAATCCCGAGCTCGATGCCTGGCGCAGGCGAAAGGACTAGCGAAGGGTGCTGGACGCCCAGGAAGCCGACCGCCTGGCATTGCGAGCGCGCCGCGGGGACGCCCACGCGCTGGGAAGGCTCTACCGGGAATTCGCGCCGGCGGTATTGGCCTATCTGCGCCGGGCGACCGGGGATCAGGTCGCGGCCGACGACATCCTGCACGAGGTCTTCCTGCGCGTTCTCGAGGGCCGCGGCAGGTTCTACGCGCGCGGGCGATTCCGGCAGTGGCTCTTCGCGCTGGCCGCCAACGCCGCGCGCGATCAAGCGAGGCGCCAGCGATCGCGCCACAGGATCCACGAGGAGCTGGCGCGTTCGGCCCGATCGCTCGCGGCGCCGCCGCCGGATGTCGGGTACATGACCCGCGAGTCGCTGCGACTGGTCGAGGCCGTTCTCGCCGATCTGCCGGACGATTACGCTGCGGCTTTCCACCTTCGCGTGCGGGAGGGATTCTCCTATCGCGAGATGTCGGCGATCACCGGCGACCCGGAAGGCACGTTGCGCTCGCGCGTGCACCACGCCCTGCAGCGTTTGCGCGAACGGTTCGCGACCGACGAAACCAGGCCCGACAGCAGGGCCGCCAGTGAGGAATCATGAACGGACAGCATCCCTCGCCGGGGCGACTGGACGCCTATCTGCTCGCGGACCTCGACGAAGCTTCTCGGCAGGAGGTGGAGGCTCACCTGCAGGAATGCCAGTCGTGCCGTGAGCAGATCGCATCGCTGCAGTCAGCTCTGGCGGCCTATCAGCACACCGAACCAGCCTTGGCCGCCGAAGCTGCTCTGGATCGCCTGCTCGACGTGCAGCGGATCCGCAATTCCCGGCCCCGTATCACCAAGAGTCGGCGCGTCGTCCATGCGGCTGTCGCCGCAGCGGCTGCCGCGGTCATCTTTCTGGGTGGCTTCTGGACGGGCCGCAGTCAAGACACCTTGCGCGGGATCGGGCTGGTGGCACCCGCGATACCAGCCCCCGCGGATCAGCCGCGACGCCCGGCGATCGATCCGCCGCCTTTGCTCGACCAGACACCGCCGCCGGTCGTATTCGCCGTCGCCGACCTCGATCGCCTCGGTCGCCCGGCGTTCCGCGATACGACCTGGAACTGACGCGGCGCGTCGCCTCGATCATGCGTGGACGATGACACCCGCGCGCTGCGGGCGCACGGGTTCCGCCGGCCGGACGCCTCGATCGTGTATAATATTGGCGCAGCAGCCCCACGCCCGACTCGCCCACTCGCCCAGGGAGGTCCGCCATGAGCCCGCGCGCCGCTTTCGCCGGCCGTCATCGCGCCGCGATGATCGCCACGCTGGCGTTCCTCGTGCTTGTCGCCACGCTGCTGGCGTCCCTGCCGGCGGCGCCGGCCGCGGCGCAGACCGCGGGCGACACGCTGCGCGAGACGCTGGCGGCGCTCGATGCCGAGCTCGTCGCGACCGGGCGCCTCTACGACCGGGCCCTGCCGCTGTCCGGGTTGCGCGAACTCGATGGCCGCCGCGAGGCGCCGGCCGTCGCGCCCGCGCGCTTCCGCCAGGCGCTCGACGAATTGCGCCTGTCGGCGGTCACGCCGCAGGCCTGGCCGCGTCATTGGCCCGGCGGCGCCGAACTGCGCGAACGCGCCGCGACGTTGCGCGCCACGCATGCGCTCGCCGCGCGGCCCCTCATCGAGATCGCGATCATGGACCTCGCCTACCAGACCCTCCGTCCCGACGCGCTCGAGCGCGGCGCGCTGCTCTTCGGGACTGATCCCGCGCGCTCGAACGGCCGCCTGGAGATGGCGCCGGGCGCCACCGCGGCCGATCTCTTCATCGAGCACCGCGCCGTCGCGGCCATGCCGCTCGTTCAGACCACGCACCACGGCGCCCGCGCCGCCGTCGTCGTGCCGGGCGATCTCGTGCTGGCCGACCAGGCGCTGCAGATCGCCATCGACCTCGACGACGGCGCCGGTCTGCGCCCGCTGCCGGCCGCGCGACCGTTGCCCCTCCGCTATGCGGCGCCCGGCCGCAAGGACGTCCGCCTGCGCCTGACCGCGCCGGGCGGCGAGGTCCGCTGGGCCCGTTTCCACCTCGAGGTAGCCGAACTCGACACGCCGCCCCCCAGCGACGTGTGGCCCTTGACGGCGAGCATCGCTTACGACGGCGCCGCCGCCAGCGGCGAGGCCTTCATCTACCTGGCCGAGGCGCACACCGAGGTCACCGATCCGATCGTCGTCGTCGAAGGTTTCGATCTGGACGACTCGCTCGGCTGGCCCGAGCTCTATGCGCTCCTGAACCAGGAGAACCTGCTCGAGGACCTGCGCGCCGCGGGTCGCGACGCGGTCATCCTGAACTTCGCCTCGGCGACCGATCCCATCCAGCGCAACGCCTACCTGCTGGTCGAACTGCTGCAGACGCTGGCGGCGCAGCTGCCGCCCGACAAGACCTACCCCGTCATCGGCGCCAGCATGGGCGGCCTGGTGGCCCGTTATGCGCTGGCCTGGCTGGAGGATCAAGGCCCGGGCCACGACTGCGACCTGTTCATCTCCTTCGACGTGCCGCACGGCGGCGCGAACATTCCGCTCGGCCTGCAGCACTGGGTCGACTTCTTCGCCAGCGAATCCGAGGACGCCGCCTTCCTGCAGAGCCGACTCGCCACGCCGGCCGCTCGCCAGATGCTCCTGTACCACCACACGGCGACCAGCGGCAACACCGCGGCGCCCGACCCGCTGTCCGCGCAGCTGGCGGCCGACCTCGCCGCGGTCGGCGACTGGCCCGCGCAGCCGCGCCTGGTCGCGGTGCTCAATGGCAGCGGACTGGGGCAGGACCAGGGGTTCGCCCCCGGCGACCAGCTCGTCGAATACGAGTACTACAGCTTCCTGGTCGATATCATCGGCAACATCTGGGCGGTGCCCGACGGCAGCAGCCAGGTCGTGTTCCGGGGCGTCATCGACCTGCTCTGGCCTCTGCCCGACACCCGGCGCACAGTGACCGTCGCGGGCACGCGGCCCTGGGACGGCGCGCCCGGCGGTTACCGCGGCTCGCTCGCGCAGCTCGGCGCAACGAGCGTGCCGTACGGCGCGATCATCGCGCTGCATGACGACCACGCATTCATCCCGACGGTCAGCGCCCTGGCGCTGGCGGGCGCCGACCCGTTCGCCGACCTCGCCGAGGTCGTGGAATTTCCGCCTTTCGCCGCGTTCTATCTGCCCGCGGTCAACGAGGAGCACGTGGCCGTCACGCCCGCGAGCCGCGAGTGGTTCCTCGCCGAGATCCTCGGCTCGGCGACGGCCGTCGATCCCGGCGCGGTCGTCGCCCGCGCCGCGCCGCGCCTCGTCGCCGCGCAGCCGAATCCGTTCAACCCGCGGACCGAGATCGCCTTCGCGCTGCCGCACGACGGCGAGGTCCGCCTGTGGATCGCCGATGCGCGCGGCCGGCGGTTGCGCGAGCTGGTGACCGGCCCGCTGGCGGCGGGCCGGCACGCGGCGGTCTGGGACGGGCGCGACGCGAGCGGCAGCGGCGTGGCGAGCGGGGTCTACGTCGCGGTGCTCGAGCACGCCGGACAGCGCGTCGCGCAGCGCGTGACCCTCGTCAGGTGACCGTGGTGACCGTGGCGAGCGAAGCCGACTCGCGACGCGTGATCGGCGCGGCCGCCGGTCATGATGATCCGGCGCTGCCTACTCGGGCGAGACCACCGCGTCCTCCATGATGACCTTGTAGCGATAGCCGGCCCCGAAGTCGCGGTCGACGGCGAGCCTGCCGCGGACCGTGACGAGGTCGCCGACCTGGGCCGTGGCCAGCGTCGTGACCGTCAGGTCGTTCGTGCCGGCTTCGCCGGAGCCGTCGCGCAGGTGCAGCCAGTTGCGGCTCATGATCGACGGCAGGAACTTGACGACCCGGCCGCGGACGGCGACCTCGCTGCCGGCCAGCGCCTGCCGCGCGGCCCAGACCTCGGCGACGGTCTTGCCGCCCGGCGCGCGGTCGATGTCGGACAGATCGATGTCCGCGACGGGACTCGGCGGCGGGTGGCCGCCGGGCATCGCCGTCGGACCGGACTGGGGTCCGGGCTCGGGAATCGCCGCGCCGGCCGGCTCATCGACGCGGGCCGCGGTCTGCGCATCCTGCGCCGGCGTGCCGCCGCTCTGGCGATCGCCGCAGCCGCTGGTCGCGATCAGGCCGCCGAGCAGTGCGCTGACGAGCAACACGTTCTTCACCATCATGACTCCCTGGTGTAAGGTGAGGGGGGCCAGTAAACACGACAACAAAAGTGATCGTTCCGCACAAGATAGGCGAAAGGCTCGCCGTTGTCGCGGGTCGACCGCTGCGGCCGGCGCATCGCGTCCGGCCGGCGAAAGGCAAGCCATGCCCTTGATCGATCCGCTGCCGCCGGATGCCGATCCCGAGGTCCGCGAACTCGCGCGGTTCTTCGACGAGACGCTCGGCTTCTGTCCGCAGAGCGTGTTGACCATGCAGCGGCGGCCCGCCATCGCGCGGGCATTCATCGCGTTGAACATCGCCGTGATGCAGAACCACGGCCGCGTCTCGAGCGCCCTGAAGCGTCTGGTCGGCCATGTCGCGAGCCATGCCGCGGGCTGCCGCTACTGCGAGGCCCACACCATCCTGGCCGCCGAGCGTTATGGCGCGGACGCCACGAAGCTGGCCAATATCTGGGACTATCGCCGCCATCCGGTGTTCAACGAGGCGGAGCGCGCGGCGCTCGACTTCGCGGCGGCCGCCGCGTCGGTGCCGAACGGGGTCGACGAATCCATCCGGGCCAATCTGCGCCGCCACTGGGACGACGGCGAGGTCGTCGAGATCCTGGGTGTCGTCGCGCTCTTCGGCTATCTCAACCGCTGGAACGACAGCATGGCCACGACTCTCGAAGAAGGTGCGGCGGATGCCGCACAGCGATGGTTGGGCGACCGCGGCTGGAAGCGAGGGAAACATGGCGACATCTGAACGATTCCGGACGCGGCCGTCCGCGCTGGCCGCAGGGGTCGCCTTGGCGTTGCTCTGCGCGGCGGCGGGCTGCCGCGAAGGGGCGCAGGCGGGCAAGACGCCCGCGCCGCAGGCGAACGGCCCGTCGCCGGCGACGGTCGCGACTCCGGCCGGCAAGTCGCAGGCGATGACCGGCATGGTCAGCCAGGAGGGCGAGGTCCTCTACTTCTGGCCGTGCCACACGCGCACGCGGGTGCCGGTCGCCGCGATGGGCGACCAGGCCGCCCTGGCGGCCGCCGTCGCCGAGTGGCGGCGATCGCCGGCCGAAGCGCTGCTGGTCACCCTGGTGGGCCGGATCGCGGCGCCGCCGCTCGGTTCGGCGGTCGCCGACCCCGCCGACACGCCGCACCTCATCGTCGAGGCTTTCTCCGGCGTCTGGCCGGGCGAGACGTGCGGCCGGCTCGGGGCGACGGCCCAGCTCGAGAACATGTACTGGAAGCTGACCCGCCTCGACGGTCAGCCGGTGCGCGTGCGTGATGGCGGACGCGAGCCGCATCTGGTGCTGCACTCCGCTGACGGCCGCTTCGCGGGGTCGAGCGGCTGCAATCAGCTGAACGGCGTCTACGAGCGGGACGGCGAGGCCATCACGTTCGGTCAGGTCGCCGCAACCAAGATGATGTGCGCCGAATTGATGGCTCAAGAGCAGCTCTTGCTGACCGCGCTCGCGCGCGTGACGGGCTGGCGTCTGATCGGCCAGCACCTCGAGCTGCTCGACGACGGCGGCGCCGTGCTGCTGCGTCTGGAGGAGCGCGCGCTGACCCAGTGACGCTGCTGGCGCGGGCAAGGCCGCCGTGCGGCCGCGCTGCCCGCGCAAGCGAGGACGCGCGACCATGATCTACAGCGTGTTGGCCGACATCCTCGTCGTGTTGCACCTGGCGTTCATCGCCTACGTCCTGCTGGGCGGTCTGCTGACCTTGCGCTGGCCGCGCAACGCCTGGTTCCATCTGCCGTGCGCCGCCTGGGGCGCGCTCATCGAATTCACCGGCTGGATCTGCCCGCTGACCCCGCTGGAGGTCCGCTGGCGGATCATGGCCGGCCAGGATGGCTACCAGGAGAGCTTCATCGGGCACTATCTCCTGCCTATCATCTATCCGGAAGGACTGACGCGGTCAGCCCAGCTCTGGCTCGGAGCCGGAGTGATCGTCCTGAACCTCGCCGTCTACGCCGCCGTCCTGTGGCGCTGGCGCAGGCGGCGGCGCCGCCGCGTTCTGCCGGCCCCGCCGGCGTGAGTGAGCCGGCAAGGCGCATCGGAGCAAGGAGAACGACCATGCAGCTCGAGCGCATCGCCATCGACGATTTCCGGATCCGCTGCCACCATCTCTGGGACTCGCGCTGGCTGCTGCTGTGCGCCGGCGATCTGGCGAGCGAGCAGTTCAACCAGATGACCGTGGCCTGGGGCAGTTTCGGCACCATGTGGTCGCGCCCGTTCGCGCAGGTCGTCGTGCGGCCGACCCGCCACACGTACATGTTCACCGAGCGCTTCGACACCTTCACGCTCTGCGCGTTTCCGGAGTTCTGCCGGCCGGTGCTGCAGCTCATGGGCACGCGCTCCGGCCGCGATCTGGACAAGATGCACGCGCCCGGTCTGACGCCCCTGCCCTCGCTCGTCGTGGCGGCGCCCGGCTTCGCCGAGGCCGAGCTCATCGTCGAATGCCGCAAGATCTACTGGGACGACATCGAGCCGCGCCATTTCCTGGACGCCGAACTCGAGGCCAACTATCCGCAAAAGGACTATCACCGCGTCTATTACGGCGAGATCGTGGCCGTGCGGGGAACCGACGCCTACCGCATCGGTTGAAACCATTCCTGGCGCGTCAGGCCCACATGCTTTAGCATACAGTCAGGGTCTTTACCGCGACCGTCACTGATCAGCGCCAGGCGTCGTTCAGCGATCCGTCCTCTTTCCTGGAGTCGCCATGGCTCTGTCCTCTACCGCCCCGGTGCACACCTTCCACATCCCGGTCATGGGCACCGGTTTCACCATCGATGCCCCCTTGAAGGTCGCGCGGTGGGGCATCGCGTCGGTGATCTCCCTCGTCGACGACGTGCTCATCGAGCAGATGCGTCGCAGCATCAGCGCCGAGCACGGAGAGGCCTGCGAACCGATCGACGATGGCGCCGCCGACGCCCGCGCCCGGCGCATCACCGCGTACCTCGACCTGCTCCATACGCTCGTCGCGCGCCAGATCGCGCGCGTCCGCGCATCCATCTTCGCGGCGGGCAGCGAGATCTCCCGCTATTACGAGATGCTCCCGCCGTCGCCCTTGCAGGACCTCTATCACCGCATGCTCGCCGCCGCCGGCGAGCATCGCGAGAGGCTGCAGGCGCAATTGCGTTCGCGAGTGGTCGCCGGCGCGATCGACGTCAACATCATGACCAAGCTCGACCGCGACGTCGATCGCCGCGGCCGCCCCCTGCCGGCGCGCGGCTCGGACGCGCTCAGCGCGCTGCGCGGCTTCATGCACAGCCGCCTGCGCTCCTCGGTGGTCCTCTCGGCGGGCATGAACCGGCGGCTGTTCAGCTATCTCGCCGAGTTCGCCGACGTGTTCCCGGACGACAACGGCGAGTTACGCAAGCGGATCATCCTGAAGGTCAGCGATTTCCGCTCGGCGCTCGTGCAGGGCAAGTTGTTGGCCAAACTGGGTCTGCACGTCTCGGAGTTCCGGATCGAGTCGGGCCTCAACTGCGGCGGCCACGCGTTCGGCGGCAAGGGGCAGCTCCTGGGGCCGATCCTGGCCGAATTCGAGCGCGAGCGCAATCAGCTGACCGACGGCCTGCAGTCGTTGCGCCGCCAGGCCCTGGCCGCGCTCGGCCGCCAGGACGCGCCGGAGGCGCCGCCGGTCCGCATCACCGTCCAGGGCGGCATCGGCACCGCCGACGAGGACGCGTTCCTGCGGCGCCATTACGGGCTCGACGGCACCGGTTGGGCCAGCCCGTTCCTGCTCGTGCCGGAGGTGACCAACGTCGACGCCGAAAGCCTGAGCCGGCTGGCGCGCGCGACCGAAGAGGACATCGTTCTGAGCGACGCGTCGCCGCTGGGGATCCCCTTCTGGTCGCTGCGGACCTCGGCCAGCGAGACGGCCCGCCTGCGTCGCATCGGCGAGGGCCGGCCGGGCAGCCGCTGCCCCAAGGGTTATCTGGTCTCGAATACCGAGTTCACCGCGACGCCCATCTGCACGGCCAGCCGCAGCTTCCAGCGGCGTAAGCTGGAGAGCATCGCCGGCGCGGCCTTGAGCGCCCGGGAACGCGAGCGCCAGACCGAGGCCGTCCTGGCCAAGGCGTGCATCTGCCACGACCTGGCCGGCGGGGCCACCGTTTCGCGGGGAATCGACCCGGAAGCGCGCACCGCGGTCTGCTGCGGGCCCAACACGGCCTACTTCCAGCGTCCGGCGTCGCTGCGGGAGATGGTCGATCATATCTATGGCCGCTCGCCCTTGCCGCTGGCGGCCCACCGCCCGCATATGTTCATCAAGGAGCTGACGGTGCACGTGCTCCGCCTGCGCGAGGATGTCGAGCGTCTGGCGCGCGAGCCCGGC
>CAZJWO010000031.1:0-32504 GCA_964549735.1 uncultured Fibrobacteraceae bacterium
TTTTCCGGCGCGCATCGCGATCGCGCGCGTCAGGTCGCGCGCTGCCGTCGCCAGGCGGCGAAGTCGTCGGGGGTGTTGAGGTTGCGATACCAGGCGGGCGGTCCGAACGCGACGTGCCGGACCCGGACCCGTTCGAGCAGCGCCACGACCGGGCGCGAACCGCAACGCAGCAGATCGGCGGCGACCGGCACGATGCTGCGGCGATACACGGCCAGCAGGGGTTCGGCCCGGCCGTCCGGCAGGCGCGGCATGACCACGTCGACGCCGTCCGACCTCGCGACGAGGTCCAGCACGAACACCGGGTCGAGGTGCGGGACGTCGCAAGCCGTCACGAAGCAGACATCGTGAGCGGCGCGCTCCACGCAGGACAGGATGCCCATCAGCGGTCCCCTGCCCGGCTGGCGGTCCGGCACCACGCGCAGCCCGAGGAACGCGAACCGCTCGCTGTCGTTGGCGCCGATCAACCGCTCGGGAAAGTAGGCGAGCTGCTCGGCGATATGCGCGATCAGCGTCTGGCCGCCGGCGTCCGCCAGGCACTTGTCGGCGCCCATGCGGCGGCTGGCGCCGCCGGCCAGGATCGCCGCCGTCGCCTCCGGACGCAGCACCCAGCGGCCGCCGGCCAACGCGACGCGGTGCGGCGCGAAGTCCCAAGCGGAGCCGTCGAAGACCACCTGGCGGTCGGCGAGGTCCGCGACCGCGGCGCACGAAGCCTTGACGGTCGGATCGTCCGCTCGGCGCGACACCAGGAACACGCCCGGCTCGAGCACCAGCCGGACGGAGTTGGACTCGCAGACGACGGGCGCGCCGGGCGGGATGCGGGCCAGCAACGCCGCCACGCCCGCGGCCAGATGCTCGCGCCGTACGCGCAGCCACAGGACCTGGGCGGCGCCCGCCCGCAGCAGGCGGGACGTGTCCTTGTCCAGGTCAGGCTGCCGCTCTTCGACGATGCAGAACGGCCCGGCGAGGGAGTCGCAGACGCCGCACCCCTCCCCCCCGCGCGGGCAGAGGCCTTCGCGGCCATCCACGCAGGTGACCTTCACGCCGACCACGCGGTGCCGCGCGGCGTGGCGCCGGATCACCCGGCAGGCGTACTCGGTCTTGCCGGCATTGCGGCCGGCGGCGCCGATCAGCAGGATGTGGGGGCAGCGAATCATGCCCGGTCGCTCCGCCGGCCGCATCGCGAGGTCGGTCCGCTCAGAACGGCCACATCTCGAGGCCGCCCTCCAGCACCTTGACCTTCTCGAATCCCTTCTCCCGCAGGATGATCGCCGCCTCGTAGGCCCGCAGGGAGAAGTTGCAGACCGCGATGATCAGGCGGTTGTGATCGAGCTCGTGGTAGCGGCTGCGCAACGACGCCAGGGGGATGAAGATCGTCTCGCCGAGCCGCACGTGGTCGTACTCGGCCTGGGTCCGGACATCCAGGAACAGGCAGTTCTCGCCGCGGTCGAGCAGCTGCTTGACCGCCAGCGGGTTGAGGCTGTCGAGCAGGCCGTCGAGCTTGTTGCGGGCCACGTTGGCGGCCATGATGAGGTTGTCCATGACCGGACCGAAGGGCGGCGCGTAGCCCAGGTCGAGCTGGGCGACCTGGTCGACCGTCAGGCCCGCGCCGATCGCGGTCGCCGCCACGTCGATGCGCTTGTCGCCGCCACGGCCCGTCGCCTGGACTCCGAGCAGCCGGCGCGACTTGCGATCGACCACGATCTTCAGGTGCAGGAGGCCCGCGCCCGGCACGAAGTGCTCCTGATCGGGACCCGGCACCAGCACGCTCACGACGTCGAAGCCCGACTGCCTGGCGCGCTTCTCGGTCAGCCCCGTCAGCGCGATGGTGTTGCCGAAGATGCGGCACGCGGAGGTGCCCAGGATCGGCGCGAAATGATCCTCGCCGCCGCAGATGTTGTTCGCGGCCACCCGTCCCTGCTTGTTCGCCGTCGAGCCGAGCGGCACCCAGCAGGGCTTGCCGGTGATCCGGTCCACGCACTCGACGCAGTCGCCGGCCGCGAAGATGTGTTCGTCGCTCGTCTGCTGGCGCGTGTTCGTCTTGATGGCGCCGGTCTGGCCCAGCTCGAGCCCCGCCTGGGCGGCGAGATCGACCTGGGGCCGGTTGCCCACCGCGATGATGCACAGGTTGGCCGGGTAGGTGCCCGCGCTGGTCTCGACGGCGGCGACCATGCCGCGCTCGTCGCCGACGAACCGCTTGACCACGGTGCTGGTCAGCACCCGGACGCCCCGCGACTCCAGGTGCTTCTCGATGAGCAGGGCGATTTCCGGATCGACCCGCCGCAGGATCTGGTCGAACTTCTCGATGATCGTCACGCGGCAGCCGCGCATGACGAGGGCCTCGGTCACTTCGAGGCCGATCAGCCCGCCGCCGACGATGACGACATCGCGCGCCTTGCCGCGCTCCAGCGCCGATTTGATGCCCTCGGCGTCGGTCACCCCGTGCAGGGTGAAGATGCGGCCGAGGCGCGCCCCCTCGATGTCCGGCACGATCGGGACCGACCCCGTCGCCAGCAGCAGCTTGTCGTAATCGAGCAGCGCCTGGGTCCCGTCGACGAGGCTCTTGACCAGCACCTGCTTCTTGGCGCGGTCGATGGACAGCGCCTCGGTCTGGTTCAGGATGTGGATGTTCATGACCTGCTGGAAGAACACGATGTCGCGCACGATCCCGACCGGCGAACTCATGAGCTCGCTCTGTTCCTTGACGAGGCCCGCGATGTAATACGGCAGGCCGCAGCCGGCGTACGAGAGCAGCCGGCCCTTCTCGACGATCGTCACGTCGGCGTGCGGGTCGAGGCGGTTGACCTTCGCGGCGGCCTTGGGCCCCGCGGCGACGCCGCCGATGATGACGACCTTCAAGGGCGGCTTGCCGCCGGGCCTGTCTGCCGTCGGCGCGCCCGCCGCCTGGAACGTCAGGACGAAGGCCGCGCCGCCGAGATGCGACTTCTCCACCGACACGCTGCCGCCGGTCGCGTCGACGACCGCCTTGACGAACGCGAGCCCCAGCCCCGTCCCCGGCCGGGACGAGCCGCGCGCGCCGGGCGTGCGGTAGAACGGCTTGAAGAGCTTCTCGATGGCGTGTTGCGGGATGCCGATGCCGGAGTCCGCGACGCGGAGCTGGTAGACCTGCAGGGCCTGATCGAACAGGACCAGGACCTCGATCTGGCCGTTGTCGGGCGTGTACTTGAACGCGTTGGACAGCAGCGCCTCGACGATCTCTTCGGCCGCGGCCTGTTCGATGACCGCCCAGGCCGGCTCGGCGTCGATCTGGACGGCCAGGTGCATGTTGGTTTCCGCGGCGCGGTTGGCGTACCCCGCGCACTTCTTGCGGACGATGGTGGCCAGATCGGTGCTGCCGACGAACTCCCGCGGATCATGCGCGGACTTCGAGATCGCGACCAGCCGCTTGGCCACCAGCAGCGATTCCTCGCACTGCGCGAGCGCGCGCTGGAGCATGTCGCGCTGCTTGGCCGAGACGGGCCCGGCGAACTCGCCGAGCAGGGTGCGCAGGATGGTGCTGGTCGTGGCGACCGGACCCTTGAGCTGGTGCGCCACCAAGGAGGCGAGCTGGAGCGGATCCTTGAACATGTCCTTCATGGCGCCCGAGCCTAGCAGATGGCCTTCCCCCTGGCAAGACGCACCGCGCCGGCGGCGGCCCGCTCGAGGCCACCGCCGGCGCCAAGACATGGCGAAAGATGTCCGCTATCGCGCCCGGCTGTCCGCTCCGGCATCCGGCCCGCTCAGGCCGACACCGCCTCGAGCTGCGCGACCGAGACGACCGCGCCGTACTTGGACTTCAGATCCAGCAGCTCGGCCTTCTGCCGCTCGTAGACCCGGAAGAGCTGCGGCGGCAGATTCTCCTCCTTGGCATAGGCTGCGGTCTGCAGATCGATGCGCGCGACGATGTTCTCGACATACAGCCCGAACTGGCGCTCGTAGAGCTCGCGGTCATAGGGTTTGTCGATGTCCGCGAACAGCTTGCGCAGGTCCTCGTAGCGCGGGATCATGCCGATCGGCGTCTCGATCGCCGTCACGTCGCCGTGCACGTAGCGCTCGAGCCAGCCCAGCCAGACCTTCACGTCGCGCTTCTCGCCGAGCAGCTTGTCACCCGCGCCGCCGCGGCTGCCGTGGGTCAGGAAGTAGTTGAGGCCGGCCAGCACGGGACGGCCCGCGTCGTTGAACTTCTTCGAGTTGAAGAACTTGAACTGCGCCGCCATGTAGTCCGCCAGCGGACCCGGAATGAACGGCGCGTTGGCCCAGGGCTGGCGGTTGACGCCGGTGGCGCCGACCTCGGTCGCCGTGGCCTTCGAAACGATCGACGCGCCGATGGCCACGCCCTCGTCGGCGGTGCGGGCGACCCACACGGGCGGCATGGTGTCGGCGTCGCGGCCGCTGTAGGTGATGACCTTGACCGGCACGCCGTGCGGATCGGCGTTCGCGGCGGCGTTGTGGTTCGCGATCTCGCGGCAGTCCAGCGTGCAGCGCGAATTCTTGTGGGACGGCGGGATCGGCTTGCCCTCGCCGTCGGTCTTGCCCTCGTGCCACTCGCCCTGGAAATTGCGCCCGCGCCTGGGCAGCGGTTCGCCGCAACCGGTCCAGTACGGCACGCCCTTCTCGTCGATGAGCACGTTCGACCAGATGACCTCGCTCTGCTGGTCGCGCAGGGCGGCCATCAGATGCGGGTCGCCCTCGCGGTTGACGTCCTCGACGATGCCGAAGATGCCCTTCTCGGGATTCACGGCGCGCAGCGTGCCGTCCTTGGCGATCCACATCTGCGCGAGGTCGTCGCCGACGAAATCGGTGCCGACCATCGCCGTCGTCGTCTTGCCGCAGCCTGACGGCGCGGCGCCGGCGAAGTAGGTGATCCGGCCGCCCGGCCCGCGCAGGCCGGTGATGAACATGTGCTCGGACAGCTCCTGCTCGACGCGGTAGTAGGTGGCGTAATCGACGGCGAAGCGGTGGTTGCCCTTCTTCATCAGCAACGTGTTGCCGGCGTAGGTGCAGAACGTCGAGTACGTCGTCAACCACGAGCGGTCCATGAAGATGCGCGCGTTAGGCACGTCCTCGGGGCGATTCGGACCTTCGGAATGCACGTTCGTGAAGAAGACGCCGCCGCGCCGCGCCGCCTCGCGGTCGAAATCCCGGTAGCAGTTGCGGTAGAGCAGTTCGGCGCTGTGCACGACGTAGGCCGACGAGGTGATCTCGATGGCCGGGATCGACGCCTCGGCGCCGACCGGACCCCGGCTGTAGAAGCCGACCATCATGACCATGCCCTTCATGATGCCCCGGACGTGCTCCTGCACGTAGGCGAGGGCGTCGTCGCGCAGGTAGGTCTTGGCCAGCGCGGAGAACTTCTCGCCCGCGTTGACGATGTAGAACGTCTGCTTGACCAGGCGCGCCTGGTCCTCGGGCAAGTCGAAGTGGATCGTGTGGCCCGGCTTGGCCAGTCTCGCCTCCTCGCCCTTCTCGAGCGCGTAGTCGCGCACCCACTGGACGTCGGCCGCGCTGCCGGTGTTGATGAACACCCGGTCGGGCTGGCACATGGCGATCGCGCCGGCGATCTTGATCAGCGCCTCCTCGTTGCGTATCGCGGCGAGCTTCTCGCGGCCGGTCTCGTCCAGGCTGCGCGCGAGAACCTCGCGGGCGGCGGCGATGGTCTTGACGCCGCCGACCTCGGCGAGAATGTCCACACCCTGCTTCAACTGCAGCATGCCCTTGACTCCCTTGGGTTCGAGATGATGCGCCGGCCGGGGTCCGGACTCGGGGACGCCGGTCCGCTCGGTCATGCCGGACATTAAACAAGAAAACGTCGCGGGAGGCGAGCCTGGCCCGCTGACGTCGCGGAACGAGCCGACCGGGCCGCGCCGGGAATCGCCGCCGACCGGTCGTCCTTCCGGGACTCAGGCGCAGGGCGCGCCGATCGCCTCGCCCACCAGGCGTCCCAGGCCGTCGGCGATGCGCTGCAGATCGCCGGCCATGCGCGCCAGGTCGCCGCTGCCGGCCGCCGATTGCTGCGCGCCCGCGGCGGTCGACTGCGTGGCCTGTTCGAGCGCCGCCACCGCCGCCGAGATCTCGGCGACGTGCCGGGTCTGGGCCTCGCTGCTCGCCGAGACGCGGCCGATCTTCTCCGTGACCGACTCGGTCTGTCCGGCGATCTGGACCAGCAGGGCGGCGACATCCTGCACGACGGACACGCCCTGGTCGGCCTGCGCCGTCGAACCGTCGAGCAGCGCCGAGGTCTGCCGCGCGGCCTCGGCCGACCGCTGCGCCAGGTTGCGCACCTCTCCGGCCACGACGGCGAAGCCCCTGCCCGCGTCGCCCGCGCGCGCGGCCTCGACGGCCGCGTTGAGCGCCAGCAAGTTGGTCTGGAACGCGATCTCGTCGATGGTGCCGATGATGCGGCGGGTGTCGTCGGAGGCGCGCTTGATCGCCTCCATCGACGCGGTCATGCGTTCGATCGCCGCCTGGCCGGACCGCGCCGCCTGGTTGGTCTCGGCCGCGGCGCGATTGGCCTCGTCGGTCTCGCGATGGAAGACCGTGGTCTGGGCGGCGATCTCCTGCAGCGCGGCGGACGTCTGCTGGAGGCTGCCGGCCTGGTCGCTCGTGTTGTGCGCGATATGTTCGCTGGTCGACCGGGATTGCGCCGCCGCCTGCAGTGTCTGCTGCGCGCCGGCGATCAGGCCGCGGACCGCGCCGCGCACCGGATCGATCACGCCGCGCGTCAGGATCAACAGGAGCAACACCCCGAGAGCCACGACGGCCACCGCGCAGCCGAGCAGGAAGTTCCGGGCGAATTCGTCGCGGGCCGCGTCGTCGGCCGCCGTGCTGATCGTGACGCACGCGACGCCGAGGACCTCGCCGACCTTCCCGTCGTGGCACTGCAGACAGCTCTCGACCATCGGCAACGGCAGCAAGGTCCTGATCGTGTGCTGCCGGCGGTCGACCAGGGTCAAGGGCTCTCCGTCGCGCAGGACCTGCTCCTGCCATTCGTCGCGCGGCGCGCCGCCCGCCCGCGCGCCGAACTGCGCGGCGACGGAGGGCGCCTGCACCGCGTGCACGGCGGCGATCCCCTCCAGCGCGTCGACGTTCGCCACGAAATGCCCGAGGGCCTCGACATCGCCGATGACCCCGAAGACCTCCATGGCGCTGGCCACGCTCTCGGCGACCGTCTGCGCCTTGTCCGCCGCCGTCCGTTCGGTGGTGCGGCCCAGTTCCCGCACGGTGAAGAAGGCCATGCCGCCGAGAACCAAGCAGAGGCAGGCGGCCATCATCGTGACGATCTTCTCGCGCAGTTTCATCCGAAGCCTCCCTTCCCAAGCGGATCCGCCGGCGAACTCCCCGTTTCGCGGGGCAAGCGGATAGGCGCCGCATTGAGTCCAGGAGTCAAGATCGGCTACAAATAGCGATCGATTGAGTGGAATGATGCGAGGCGACCGCGGGAAGCCCCGGACCGCTATTTCCGCTTGGAACTGCGCAGCGCGTCGGGCAGTCCGAGGAAACTGCGCCGCCGGCGCGGCAGCAAGGCTTGGGCGGGGCGCTTGATGTCGTTGGTCGTGCAGACGGCGGCGGGATCGATCGCCGCCACCTCCCGCAGGAGTTGCGGCACCTTGCGGCGACGTTCGACGATCAGTAGCACCTCCACCGGCTGGGTCACGTTCTCCACGCCGCTGAGCGAGGTGACCTCGTAACCCAGGTCGCGCAGCTTCGGCGCGAGGCTCACCGTCGGATCGGGGCTGAGGATGCGCACGAGCTCGAGGCCCATGGCGAGCTTCGCTTCGAGCCAGCTGCCGATGATGTTGCCCGCGGCGAACCCCGCCGCGTAGGCGACCGTCAGGTACCAGGCGTCCAGGTTGCGGATGACCTGCCCGGCGGCGTGCAGCCAGATCATGATCTCGACGAACCCCAGCGCCGCGGCGAGCAGCCGGTGGCCCTTGAAGACCACGATGGTGCGCAGGGTGCCCAGCGAGACATCGGCGACGCGCGCCAGGAAGATGGCGACGACCAGGACCATGGGATGATCCTGCAAAAACTCCAACACGGCAACAACCTCCGGGACGATCTTGCGGGCCGGCGCAGCGCGCCGGCGGCCGGCAGCGAGGCCCGCAAGAAACGTCTTTGCGCAGCAGAAAGCAATGCTAAGATGCAGCGCGAATCCAGCGCGGGAGAAATCCTATGGGCAAGGTCAAGCCCTCGGCAACCGACCGGATCCGCACCTTCGACCTGTCCCCCGGCGACGTGGTCGCGGGCAAGTACCGCGTCCAGGAGCGTCTCGGACGCGGCTGGGAAGGCGAGGTCTATCTGGTCCGCGAGGTGGGCACCGGGGTCGAGCGATCGGCGAAGCTGTTCTTCCCCCACCGCAATGCCGGAGGCCGCACCGCCCGCTACAACGCGCGCAAACTCCACAAGCTGCGCCACTGCCCGATCTTGATCCAGTACCACACGCGCGAAGCGGTCCAGCACGCGGGCCAGACCGTGACCGTCCTGGTCTCGGAGTACGTCCAGGGCGACCTCCTGACGGCGTTCCTGCAGCGCCAGCCGGGCGGCCGGCTCGACGCGTTCCAGGCCCTGCACCTCCTGCACGCGATGGCGGCCGGCGTGCAGGACATCCACGCCAGCGGCGAATACCACGGCGATCTGCACGCCAGCAACGTCATCGTCAGCCGCCGCGGCCTGGGATTCGAGGTCAAGCTGGTGGACCTCTTCCCGCGGGGACGCACCAGCGCCGGCGCGGTCCAGGACGACGTGTGCGACCTGATCCGGCTGCTCTACGACTGCGGCGGCGGCAAGCGCACCTACAAGCGGCAACCGCCCGAGTTCAAGGACGTCTGCTGCGGTCTGAAACGGTCGCTCATCATGCGCAAGTTCCGCACCGCTGGCGAATTGCGCTGGCACCTGGAGAACATGTCCTGGTGGTCGCGCTGAAGGTGCGATCCTGCCTTGTCGCACCTATCCTGTCGGCCGCTCGGCGAGCCCGCTTCCGGCTCGCGACGCCACCAGGAAAGGTCCGCTGCCATGATCCGTCTCGCCGTTTCGCCCGCGCTGCTGCTGGGCGGCCTGCTGCTCGCCTCGCCAGCAACCGCGAACTGGCAAGGCCGCTTCGCCACCGAGGCCGGCCAGACCCGCGTGCTCAATCCCGAAACGCCCGCGGCCGGCGAGGTCGAGGCCGCCCTGCGGCAACTCTGGCGCATCGGCGGCGGCGACGAGGAACTGCTGCTCGGCGTCGTCGCCGAGGTGCTGCAGGACGACGCGGGCCGGGTCTACCTGCTGGACAGCCAGCTCTCGGAAGTGCACGTGCTGGACGCCGGCGGCCATTGGCTGCGCTCGCTCGGCCGTGCCGGCGAGGGCCCGGGCGAGTTTCGCAACGGCAGCGCCTTGTTCTGGGCGCCCGGCGACCAACTCGGCGTGATCCAGGCCTGGCCAGGCAAGATCGTGCTGCTGCGCAAGGACGGTTCGCCCGGCGACACGTTCGCGCTGCCCTTCCGCCAGGATGGCGGCATGCAGATCGCCTCGCGCGGCGCCGGCTACGCCGACCGGATCATCCTCTCGGGCAGCTCGTGGACCGGCAGCGCGCAGCAACAGCAGCAGATCTCCTACCTGAAGGCGGTCGATCGCGGCGGCCGCGAACTGGCCACGTTCCACGAGGCGGCGCAGGACGTGCGCTTCGGCGGTTGGGAATTCCAGGAGGAGCAGTTCGTCGACTTCCAGCGCCGCTGGGCGGCGGCGCCCGACGGCCGCGTCGCGGCGGCGCTGGACTTCGCCGCCTACCGCATCCACATCTGGAACGCCGATGGCGGCCTCGAGCGCATCATCGAGCGCCCCGAGTTCGCCGCGGTGCGCCGCTCCGGCGAGGAGAAGGCCCGCCTGCAGACCATGTTCGAGCGGTTCACGCGCTGGAATCCGCGCTCCACGTTCAAGGTGAGCGACGTGCACCAGACCGTGGCGCGGCTCTTCTTCCGGGATGATGGCAGCCTCTGGGTGCAGAGCGGCCGCGACCAGTGGCGGGCGCCGGCGGGCCGCTTCACCAGCTTCGACGTGTTCGACCGCGAGGGACGGTTCACCCGGCGCGTCCATCTGCGCGGCGACGGCAACGCCGTCGAGGACGGCCTCTTCCTGATCGGCGACCGCCTGTACGTCGTGACAGACATGCTCAGCGCCGTGATGGCCAGCATGGGCGGCGGCGCGACGGACGAGGCCGAGCCGATCACGGTGATCGCCTACGCGATCGACATCCCCTAGCCGCTACGCGAAGAAACCCCGCCTCCCAGATGGAAGCGGGGTTTCTGTCGATCCATCGACCCGGTGGGCTTGCGCACCTACCAGCCGCGGCCTCCACGGCTGCCGCCGCCGTAGCCGCCGCCTCCGCCGAAGCCACCGCGGCCACCGCGGCCACCGCCGCCGCCGCCGCCGCCGCCGCCGCGGCGATCCTCAGCCTCGTTGACGCGCAGATTGCGGCCGTTCATCTCGAACCCGTTGAGGGCGCTGATGGCGGCCGTCGCTTCGTTGTCGTCCATCTCCACGAACCCGAAGCCCCGGGGGCGGCCGGTCTCGCGGTCGTTGATCAGGGCGACGGAGTGCACGGTACCATGCTGGCTGAAGAGCTGGTTCACGTCGTCGTCGGTGGCAGAGAACGGTAGGTTGCCCACATAGATCTTCTTCACGGTCACACAACTTCCTTTGCCGGTTGCTCCGGCAAGCGAAAGCGTCCGGTACCGCCGGCCTTCTCCGGGAGGTCCCTCGCGCTTCAAACCCAGATCCGACCGCGTGTCGGACCCATCCCGCATCGCAGACAGCGACGCCCATGCACCACCGCACGGCATCGCCACGATGTCGCCAGGACTCTTGCCACTCCGTACGATCTGGCTGAAGTGCAACAGGTGAGCCGAGTTGCCAGCGGGTCGTAACAGAAGAAAGCGGTCACCCCGGTCGGGACGGGGTCAAGGATAGGGCAGACGGCCGACCGTGGCAAGGGAAAAAGACGGCCTCAGCCGGCGGGGACGACGTATTTCAGCACGCAGAGGTAGTGCATCGCCGTGCCGGCCAGCACGCAGAGATGCCAGATCGCGTGGTGGTAGGGGAAGGCTCGCCAGACGTAGAAGACCGCGCCGCCGGTGTAGGCCAGGCCGCCGAGGAGGAGCAGCAGCAGGGCCGGAGGCGGCAGCGCCGCCGTCAACGGCTTGATCGCGATCACGATGAGCCAGCCCAGCGCCAGGTAGAAGACCAGCGAAAGGCGTTTCCACGGCCGTTTCAGCACGACCTCGTAGACGATGCCCAGGATGGCCAGGCCCCAGGAGATCCCGAAGACGGTCCAGCCCCACCGCTCGCCGAGGGTGACCAGGCAGAACGGCGTGTAGGTGCCCGCGATGAGCAGATAGATGGCGCCGTGGTCGAGCAGCCGGAAGACCTTCTTCGCGCGGACCGCGGTCAGCGCGTGGTAGAAGGTCGAGGCCGCGTACAGAGTGACCATCGTCGCCCCGAAGACGGTCACCCCTACCAGGAGGCGGAGCGAACCCTGCCCGACGGCCGCCACGACCAGCGCGATCAGGCCGCTCAGGCTGCCGAGCGCGCCGATCCCGTGGGTGATCGCGTGGGCGATCTCCTCGCCAGCCGAGAAACGCCGATGCTCAGCTAATCCAGGCAAAGCGCCTCTTGTGCCGCGAAGATTGTTGCTGGCGGCCGTAAACGCCCAACTTGCTGCTACTTGGCCAGTTGCGGCCGAGATCGCCGTATTCCATTGGCCTGGTTCGGGTTATCAGCAGCCAGCAACAATCTTCGCGGAATAACAGTCAACCAAGATCCTTCAAACGACGGATCAGACCCATTGCGGCCGGGCCGTCCGGCGGCGTCCGGCCCCTGAAGGCGAGTCCCGCGACGTGCGTCCCCGGGGCGATGTCCGGCTCGCACCAGCGCACGCGAGCGTCGACGGGCACCTCGCGGGCGATGCTCCCCTGCGGCGGCAACACCACGACCAGTTCGAGGTCCTGGCCGAGCGGCAGCGGCGCCTCGACCCGCAACAGCATGCCGCCGCTGGAGATATCGGCCACCAGACCGACCGTCCGCCCGCTTTCGCGCTCGCGCACCTCCGCCCGGAAGACGCTGTCGATACGTTCATGGCGACGACGCTCGTCCATGTTTACCTCCCTGGCCGGCCGGGCGCGGCGCCCGTACGCCCGCTAGTGCGCGCCAGCATAGACCCTCGCCCGCTCGGCGGCCAGCATTCAGCCGCATCCAATTTGACAGGTGTCCCGGCAGGAAGCATCATTGCCCCGATATGCACGACCGTGCATATCGGAGAGGATCGGGCATGGAACCCCGCGACAGCTTGCCTGAGGCGCTCCTGGAGCGCTGCCAGCTGCGCCCGGGCGGCCGCCTCAAGCCGCAGTTCCGGCTCTGGCTCGCCGCCGACGACCATCCGTCGTCGTTCGGCCACGGCCGGTGGCGCCTCCTGGCGGCCATCGAGCGCGAGGGGTCGCTGCGCGCGGCGGCCGCGACGCTCGGCGTCAGCTACCGCAAGGCCTGGGGCGATCTGCGCAAGATCGAGAACGCGCTGGGCATGCGGCTCATCGCGCCGCAGCGCGGAGGCGCCGGCGGCGGGCGCACCGGCCTGACCGACGAGGGCCGGCGCTGGCTGCGGGCCTACGACCGTTTCGAGGCCGAGGTCGCCGCGGCCGTGACGCGCGCGTACCGCACCAGCTTCGCCGAGCTGCAGCCCTGACGCGAAGGGAAGGCGATCGATGTTCGACCACCACCGGCGTCGCATCGACTACCTGCGCATCAGCGTGACGGACAAGTGCAACCTGCGCTGCGTCTACTGCATGCCGCCGGCCGGCGTGCCTCTCAAGCACCACACGGACCTCCTCTCGTTCGAGGAGATCACGGCGTTCGCCGCGATCGCGGCGTCCTTCGGCGTGACCAGGATCAGGCTGACCGGTGGCGAACCCCTGGTGCGGCGCGGGATCGTCGAACTGACGGCGATGCTCGCCGCCGTGCCCGGCCTGACCGACCTCGCCATGACGACCAACGGCACGCTGCTGGCGCCGCTGGCGGCCGACCTCGCCGCGGCCGGCCTGCGGCGCATCAACATCAGCCTCGACACGCTCGACGCGGAGCGCTACGCGGAGATCACGCGCGGCGGCAAGCTCGCCGACGCCCTGGCGGGCATCGACGCCGCCCGCCGCGCCGGTCTCGCGCCGATCAAGCTGAACTGCGTGGTTCGCGGCTCGCCCGACGAGCCGGACGCGCGGACCGTCGCGGCGTTCGCGGCGCGCATCGGCTGCGAGGCGCGCTATATCCCCTGCATGGACCTCGCCGCCGGAGCGTTCCACCGGGTGCTGGGCGGCGCCGGCGGCGACTGCGCGCGCTGCGATCGGCTGCGTCTGACCTGCGACGGCAAGCTGCGACCCTGCCTGTTCAGCGACCTGGCCTTCGACGTGCGCGCGCTCGGCGCGCAGGAAGCCCTGCGGCGCGCCGTCGCCGCCAAACCCGCCGCGGGCTGCCGCAGCCAGTCCCGCATGCACGCGATCGGAGGCTAAGATGGACCGTCTCTCCCACGTGGACGGCGAAGGCCGCGCCCGCATGGTCGACGTCGGCGGCAAGCCGCCGGCGCGCCGCAGCGCGCGCGCCCGCGGCCAGATCGTCTTGGCGGCCGCGACCCGCGCGCTCATCGCCGAGAACGCGGTCAAGAAAGGCGACGTGCTGGCCGTGGCCGAGGTGGCCGGCGTCATGGCGGCCAAGCGGACCAGCGACCTGATCCCCCTCTGCCATCCGCTGCGGCTCGATCACATCCGGGTCACGGCCCGCCTCGCCGGCGCGGGCGTCGAGATCGAGAGCGAGGTCGCCTGCGTGGGACCGACTGGCGTCGAGATGGAAGCGCTGACGGCGGTCTCGGTGGCGCTCTTGACCGTCTACGACATGTGCAAGGCCGTCGATCGCGAGATGGTGATCGGCGACGTCGCGCTCGTCGAGAAGCGCAAGGAGGATCCGGCATGAGCGACCGCCGCCGCACCGCCGGCGACGACGCCAGCGCCTCCAGCAGCGCCGGCGACGCGGTCGCCGAGGGGCGTCTCGTCGCGGTCAACGTGTCCGACCGCAAGGGCGTCAGCAAGACGCCCGCCGCACGCGCCGCGATCGACGAAGGCGGCGTGGTCGGCGACGCGCACGCCGGCCCCTGGCACCGCCAGGTGAGCCTGCTCGCGCAGGAGAGCATCGCTCGCTTCGCACGCACTGCCGGCCGCGACTTCCGGCCCGGCGAGTTCGCCGAGAACCTCACGACGCAGGGCCTCGATCTGGGCGACGTCTCGTTGCTGGACCGCTTCCGCATCGGCGACGTCGAGCTGGAGGTCACGCAGCTCGGCAAGCGGTGCCACGGCGACGGCTGCGCGATCTTCCAGGCGGTCGGCAGCTGCGTGATGCCGAAGGAAGGCCTGTTCACGCGCGTGCTCGGGGGCGGCGAGGTCGCGCCCGGCGACCGCATCGTGCAGGTCAAGCGCAGGCTGCGTTGCCTCGTCGTGACGCTCAGCGACCGCGCCAGCCGGGGCGACTACGCCGATCGCAGCGGACCGCGCGCGCAGTCGCTGCTGCGGGACCACTTCGCGGCGACGCGCTGGCGGCTCGACGTGCGCGCCGAGATCCTGCCGGACGACCCCGACCGTCTGCGCGCCCTGCTCGCGGCCGCGGCGCCCGCCTGCGATGTCATCGTAACCACCGGCGGCACCGGGATCGGGCCGCGCGACAACACGCCCGACGTGATCGCCGGCCTGGCCGATCGCGTGATTCCGGGCGTGATGGAGGCGATCCGCGTGAAGTTCGGCGCCGAGCATCCCAGCGCCGTGCTGAGCCGCTCGGTGGCCGCGGTCAAGGGGCGGACGCTGATCTACGCCCTGCCCGGCAGCGTGCGCGCGGTCGAGGAGTACCTGGGCGAGATCTTGCGCTCCCTCGAGCACGCGCTGTGCATGCTGCACGGTCTGGACGCGCACTGAGGACCGCGACGCCCGGCGCGCTGCCAGCTAGCCCCCGTGCGCCAGATGGAAGACGGTCACCCTGGCACCCGCCGGAATCTCGTGGTGGGCGTAGTCGTGCGCGGCGACCAGCTCGTCGTTGACCGTCACGGTGATGAGGGCATACGTGTAGCCCATGGCGGCGAGCAGATCCTGGACGGTCATGCCCGCGCTCCAGGCGACACGGTCCCGATCGTTGATCAACAGGTCGGTCATCACGCCGTCGCTTCCGCTCCGGGGCCTGCGCGGTCCAACAGGTCCAAAATATCCCCGTTCAACGCGAAAGCAAGGCGGACCGGCAGGCGCTCAGAATCTCCAGTTGACCAGCGGCAAGACCGGCAGCTTGTCCTTGTTCTTGATGACGTTGACCAGTCCGATCTGCAGTCCGCTGGTCATGGTGTCGGTGATGTTCACGAATCCGAGCTGCAGCCCGCTGAACTCCTGGGCGATGTTCACCCAGCCCCACTGGACGCCGGAGCCGCCGCCGACGCTGTTGAAGGCGCCGGTCTGCAAGCCGGTGAACTGGCCCCTGGTGATCGAGCAGAGGCCCGACTGCCAGCCGGTGAAATCCCGTTCCGTGATGCCGACGACGGTCCACTGCACGCCCAGGACGCTGCCGCTGTTGATGCCGACCAGGCTGAGGTCGATGCCCGTCAAGTCGGTGTTCACGCCGTAGATCAGGCTGATCCGCAGAGCCGTGACCGCCTGGTCTTCCTTGACGATCTGCACCGGATTGAACAGGGCGAGGTTGACCGGTCCGTCGGCCACGACGACGCCAGGCAGGGCCGATCCGAGAACGAACAGGACCGCAAGCGTGGCGAGCATTCGTTTCATGTCGACGCTCCTTTATCATGAACGCGAGAGGCCGCCGTGTGCGCCGGACCCTACTACCCTCGCGGCGCAGCGTCAAGCCGGCGCTCCTGCCGATAGCCGGCCTGCGTAGCAGCCGAGCGATACGCCGCCCGCAATCTTGCGCGAGCGCGGGGCGCAGACTAGTCTCGTGGTCCGCGCCGGCCAGCACGGTTCGCCTCGGACGCGAGTCGCGACGCCGGGCGGGTAACGCACAGGCCATGCCACCGCGGGAACGCACACCATGCTCGCCATCGCCTTCGCCCTCGCCGCGGATGCCTTCGCCGTCTCCGTCGCGGTCGGCCTGACGCTGCCCCAGCTGACCCGGCGGCGCGTCTTCCGGCTCGCGTTCCATTTCGGCCTCTTCCAGGCGCTCATGCCGGCGATCGGCTGGGCGGGCGGCCAGGCGCTGCACGCCCGCATCGCCGCGGTCGACCATTGGATCGCGTTCGGCCTGCTGGCGCTGGTCGGCGGCAGGATGATCTGGAGCGCCGCGCGCCGCGATGGCGGCGAACCAGCCACCGGCGATCCGACCAGAGGCTGGCAACTCGTGCTGCTATCGGTGGCGACGAGCATCGACGCCTTGGCGGTCGGTTTCTCGCTCGCCATGGTGGGATCGCCGATCTTGAAGCCCGCGCTCGTCATCGGCGTGGTCGCGGCGGCCGCGACGGCGGTCGGCATGGCGCTCGGACGCCGGATCGGATCGTCGTGGGGCCGACGCGTCGAGTTCGCCGGCGGCGGCGTCCTGATCTGGATCGGCGTCAGGATCGTCGTCGAACACATGCGGACGTGAACGACCTCGCCGCCGCGCCCACCGCCTGGCGGCAACGTGGCGAAGCTCGGCGAATCTTGTGACGATGGACGTCGCCTACTTGGCCGCAGCCTTGATCTTCGGCAGCACCTCGCGCCCGAAGAGATTGCACACGCCGCGCTTCGCCTTGGGCGCCAACGCGAGGTCTTTGATCGCCTTCTTGACCTTCGCTTCGGACAGGCCGAGTTCCTTGGCGATCGCGCCGGCCGAGAGCAGGTCGGGGTTCTTGTCCGCGGGCATGGGTCGACTCCTTGCGAATCGCTCGTTTGCGGCAGCCGCGTCACGCAGGTGCGCGGGTCGCCGTGTCGATTTCGGCGCGATTCTACATGGCCGCGGTTCGATGGCAAGGCGAAACGGCTCGCAGGCGCTCCTTCGACGGCGCGGCGGAGCGCCATTCGCGACGCCAGGATTCGCCATGGACAAAGCGACCAGGAGCGAACCAAGATGAGGCGAACACGCAGCCAGGAGGTCTCCCATGTCGCCTAGCGAAACGACCGCCGCCGTCCGCGTCCCGAAACACCTCTGGATCGTCGGCGTGATCTCGTTGCTCTGGAACGCCATCGGCGCCTTCGACTACCTCATGACCAAGACCCGCAACGAGGTCTACCTGAGCCGGTTCACGCCGGAGCAGCTGGACTATTTCTTCAGCTTCCCCGCCTGGGCGGTCGCGACCTGGGCGCTCGCCGTCTGGGGCGCCGTGCTGGGCTCGGTCCTGCTGCTGCTGCGCAGGCGACCGGCGGTGCCGGTGTTCGCGGTGAGTTTCGTCGCGATGATCCTGACGACCATCTACAACTACGTCCTGAGCCCGGGCCTGAAGATCATGGGCGGCACCGGTCCGCTGGTCTTCTCGTTCGTGATCTTCTTGATCGCCCTCGGTCTGCTGCTGTACGCGCGCGCGATGGCGCGGCGGGGTGTACTGCGGTAGCGGCGCGTCCGGCGACGGCGGAGACTTCGACGATCAGACAGCTACCCGTCGCCTCATGTCAAGGCAGCCGGGCCGCCTGGCTCGAAGGAGCGCTTGGCCACTTCGAGTTCATTCCGCTCGGCCAGGACCAGGAGCGTATCTCGATTCTGGAGTTCGGTCTGTCCCCGGGGCACGAGGAACTCCCGCCCGCGGCGGATCAGGAGGACCAGCACGTTCGACGGCAGCCCGAGGTCCATGATCCGCCTGCCATCCGCCGCCGAACCAGGCAGGACTTCGAGTTCGTGAGTCTCGCCTTGCAGGCCCTCGACCCGGTCGAATTCGAGCGGATAGGGCGGCTTGGCGTCCAGCGGCGTGTCGACGCCCAGCCAGCGCGCGACCCGCATCAACGAGCGGCCTTGCAGAAGGACCGACAGGCAGACCACGAAGAACACGACATTGAAGACCTGTTCCGACTCCGGATACCCCGCCATCAGCGGGAAGGTCGCCAGCACGATCGGAACGGCCCCGCGCAGGCCCGTCCAGCCCACGAGCGTCCGTTCGCGCCAGGAGAACTCGCTGCGCAGCAAGCACGCGTAGACCGCCACAGGGCGCGCCACGAAGATCAACACCGCGGAGACGAGCAGCCCGATGTGCGTCACCTCCGCCAGATGGGAGGGGAACACCAGCAGCCCCAGCGTCAGGAACATGCCGATCTGCATCAGCCAGCCGAGGCCGTCGTGGAAACGCATCAGCGAACGCCGGTGCAGGATGTCGCTGTTGCCGACGACGATGCCGGCGAGATAGACCGCGAGGAAGCCGTTGCCGCCGAACGCGGCGGCCGTGCCGAAGACCAGCGGCACGAGACTGAACGACAGGACCGGATAGAGCCCGTCGTAATCGAGTCGGATGCGGTTCAGGAGCAGCGCCGAGAACTTGCCAAGCCCAAGGCCGACGACCGCCCCGAGCAGCATCTGCAGCAGGAACCTCGGCAGCAGGGCGGTCCAGGGCAGCCCCGGATTCATCAAGATGTCCAGGATCCCCAGCGTCAGGAACACGGCCATGGGATCGTTGCTGCCCGACTCCAGCTCCAGCAGCGGACGCAGCCGTCGCTTCAGGCTCACGCCGCGCGAGCGCAGGATGGAGAACACGGCGGCCGCATCGGTCGACGAGACGATCGCGGCCAGCAGCAGGCAACTCTTCAGGTCGAATCCGAACGCCCACCAGACGATCAACCCCAGCACGGCCATCGTCAGCACGACCCCGACCGTGGACAGCAGGATTCCCCTGCCCAGGACCGGGCGCACGACGGACCATCGCGTATCGAACCCGCCCGAGTAGAGGATGTAGGCGAGCGCGATGGTGCCGATGGCGCTGGCGAGGTGGGCGTCATCGAAATAGACGAGTCCCGAGACATCGGAACCGGCAAGCATACCGATGGCCAGGAACACCAGGAGCGCCGGCACGCCGATCCATTCGGAGAGCTTGCTGGCCAGGGCGCTGAACATGACGAGGAATCCGGCGATCAGGATCAGGTACTCGATGCTCATCGACTCTCCTCGAGCGCCGGGAAGCGACCTGGTGCGCAGCGCCCGCACGGTCCGCAGCCATCGACGGGCGCGGATGGGGGCGAACCGCCGCCCACGCTAGAATCGCCATCAGCGCGCCCGGGGGCAACAAGATACTAACTCAGAAAACGTCGCTGACCCGCCAGCTCGGCGTTCAAGGCCAAGTTCGTCCGCAAGGAGTACGAGTCGGGGAACGTCACCGGCTACTTGGCGGCGGCGTCGCGCAGCGCGTCGGCGACGAACTCGACCGGGACAGCTCGTGGGTCGCCCGCAGGAGCTAAGCCAGGATGACGGGCGGCGAGGCCGAATCGGCCTACGGTATCTTGACCTACGCCGAGGCGACCGACCTGGGCTACGGCGGAGCGTACCCCCAGAGTCTCGAGCAGCTCGTCGAAGACGGCAGCCGCAACGTGGCCGGCTACGTCACGCCCGGCTGAACGCTTCAGATCGCTATAATCCTCGAAGCCCTCCCTCCGCGCGGCCGTTTCAGGGTCCATCAATGATTTCGTGATGCGACCCAGCAGCGATTCCGCCCCGGTCACGACTTCAGATCGCGCACGAGGTTCGTCAGCAGCACCCCGATCCCCATGGAACCGGCGATGACGATAAGCAGCTTGGCGTCGGTCGCTTCGTTGAACAGGGGAGCCGCCGCCAAGAAGGTTGCGATCAGCGCGCATACGAGCGGCACGACTGAGATCAGAGCCTTGGATCTACGCTGCATGGGCACGACTCCTTCCGAAAACACTCTCTTAAGCCCTCGAATCGCCGACGTCCGTCTGAATGGCGTCGTCAGGTTCGCGGATCGGGAACTCAGCCACGCGCCGTGGGCCGACGCCGTTGTGGTCCAGGAAGTCGCGCCGCAGCAAAGCGATCGCTTCCGTGCCTGCCGGATCGTCGAGAAGGGGCCGCAGACACTTGGCGATAACAGTCTATTTCCTGACCCACACCGAGAGGATCTCGCCGAAGTAGAGCTTATGGCTCTTGCCCTCGGGATCGGTGTTGGTGGCGAAGCTCTGCTTGCAGACGATGATCATGCGCGCTTCGGCATAGGCGATCCCCGGATTGGTCAGCATGGGGGTGAAGCCGCTCTCCTTGACCTTATCGGTGGTGCGTCCGGACGTGCCCCCGAAGACCTGCCGGAGCACGTCACGGTGCTTGGCATGATCGTAGAAGGAGAGGGTGAAGATCTCTTCCTTCTCAAGGAACTGGAGGGTGTAGCGGGCGGGATTCACCAGGATGTAGGCCACCGGCACTTTCCACATGCCGTAACCGCCCCAACTGGCGGTCATGGTGTTGAAGTTCTCCGGCGTGCCGGCGGTGATGAGCATCCAGTCCTTTCCGATCAAGCGGATGGGATTCTCACCTATTTCTTCGGGCTCGATACTCATGTACAGGTCGGTGAGTTCGGGTCCCTGGAAGGGAACCGGAGAGTCGGCCGCCAGACCAGTGGAAGCCAGAAGGAGGGCGGCAAGGCCAATGACGAGTGTGAGCACGCGGCGCTTCATGATGTGTTCTCCCTTACTCTTGAACTGGGATGCCCGATCGTCCACGATCACTGTGAGGCTACTGTACCGGAAGCGGCGCTTGTTGGCATGCCTCCCCCGGATGGACGCAGAAGCGGAAAGTTCTAAGAATTGATGGATGGTTGGGTGGCGGTCAAAGCGCAGTTGCCTGGCTGCCGAGACCCGGACCGCTCACCCTGGTCACGGTCTGACGGGGTGGCTCGCTTCGCTGCCACCCTCGCCCGACCTGTGCCCGGGTTCGCTCCAGGACCAAGGGCAAAGAGCCCAAGTGCCAAGCTCTCTCAAAAAACCGACCTCACGGGACGGAACCCGACGCTGCTGCCGTCGCTGTCCGGGACGTAGGAGCTCCGGTAGGCGGAGCGGCAGTACTGCGGGTAGTTGTTCCAGTAGCCGCCGCGGACCGCCCGACCGGCGCCAGGGCCCACGTTGTGCACTGGGTCAACCTGCGGCGAACTCGTGTACACGCGATACCAACCGCACCACACCCATTCCCACAAATTGCCGCCTTGCGGATCTTGCGGTCACTGGTTGAGCGGTCGTCCCCCTCTTCCAGATTTTTCGATCGCTGCCGCGGATCATCCGACCGCACCTTCTGTTGATCGAACTCCTCAGGATCGAACGACCTCGTCGCCCCAGACCATGCCCAGCGGAATCGCATAGATCCGGTCGCCCAGGGGGACCAGGGTCTCTCCATCGTAGAGCAGCGCCCCGCAACGGAAACCTTCACCGGCGGCGTCACGCAGGCGCTCGAGTCCGCGACAGTCCGCTTCACGAATAGTCGCAGCGGCCTTGACCTCGATGCCGACGATCCGGTTGGGGCCACGCTCCAGGACGATGTCGACTTCCTGCTGGTCCTTATCCCGGTAGTGCGAGAAGCGCACATCGTACGTCCAGCCGCTGGCCTGGCGGCGGAGCTCTTGGAGGATGAAGGTCTCGAGCAGCTGTCCGAGCAGGGCGCGGTCATGGCGCAGGTCGCCCGCCTCGACACCGAGCAGTGCGCACGCCAGGCCCGTGTCGGTGACGTGGATCTTCGGTGTCTTGACCAGTCGCTTCAAGCGATTGGCGTGCCAGGCCGGCAGCTCTTCCACGAGGAAGACTTGGCGCAGCAGGGTCAGGTAGTCCCGCACCGTGGTGCGACTGACACCGAATGGGCCGGCGATCTCGCTGACGTTGATCAGTCGGGCCGTCTGTCCCGCCGCCAGTTCCAGCAGCCGGGGCAGGATGTCGAGCCGCTGGATACGTGCGAGGTCGCGGACATCCCGCTGGATGATCGCCTCGAGGTAATCGCGCACCCAGGTCCGACGGGCACGCTCGCTGTCCCGCCGCACCGCCTCGGGGAATCCGCCCCGGAGGATGAGATCGGCCAGCCGCGGCCCCAGCCGTTCGCCCTTGACGACCTTGAAATCGGCGGCGAAGACCCGGTCGAGGAATGTCGGCTGACGGTGGGCGATCTCCACCTCGCTCAAGGGATGCAGGCGGACCATCCCCATCCGGCCGGCGAGGGAATCGGCGACCGTCGGGACGAACAGGGCGTTCGCCGAGCCCGTCAGCAGGAAGCGGCCGGCTCGCCGATCGCGATCGACCGACTGCTTGATGGCCAGGAACAGCTCGGGAACCCGCTGCGCCTCGTCGATTGTGACCGGCCCCTCGAGGTCGAGCACGAACCCGGCCGGATCCGCCTGCACGGCCAGTAACGTCGCAGGGTCATCCAGAGTCAGGTAGCGGCGTCCACCGTCCGAGCCGACGGCCTGCACGAGCGTCGTCTTTCCGCACTGGCGCGGGCCGTGCAGCAGCACCACCGGGGATTCGGCGAGGGCCTCGCGTAGGCGGGGCCTGACGAGGCGGGGATGGAGGCCTGAGGCGTTCATGCGGCTGATTGTCAACCATGTGTCGTCCAATCGCAAGTTTTCTTTCGTCCAATTGTCAGTTTATCGACATCTGGCCAAGATGCAGTCCCGCGGCAGGTCAGCGGCATCTAGCGTTAACTAACTACTCGACAATTATTTACACCTCAAACGCCCTCATCTCCAACCGATACCCCACCCATGCTGACCATCTTCTTCGCCCTCCTGCGCGACCTTCCGCGTCCGCGTGGGGACCTGCTGCTGGAGAACCTGGCCCTGCGACAGCAGATCAACGTCCTGCGCCGGGACAAGCCCAAGCCCGCGCTCCGGTTGCGGGACCGCCTGTTCTGGGTCGTGCTGATGCGGACCTGGGCGGGGTGGTGCCGCCCGCTGGCGCTGGTCCAGCCCCAGACCGCGATCGCCTGGCACCGCAAGGGCTGGCGGCTGTGGTGGCGCTTCAAGAGCAAGCCCAGGAAAGCGGGCCGACCCCGCGTACCGTGGGAGGTGATCGAACTGATCAGGCGAATCTCCCGGGAGAATCCGACCTCGGGCGCGCCGCGCATCCACGGCGAGTTGATGATGCTCGGCCACTGCGTCTGCGAGGCGACCGTGGCGCGGTACATGGTCAGGCGGCGCGGGCGTCCGACCCAGAACTGGAAGACGTTCCTGCAGAACCACCTCGCCGAGACGGCGGCCATCGACTTCCTGACCGTGCCGACGGTGACGTTCCGCACCCTCTACGTGTTCGTCGTGCTGTCGCTGGATCGCCGGCGCATCGTGCACGTCAACGTCACCACTCACCCGACCGCCGAGTGGACCGCGCTGCAACTGGTGCAGGCCTTCCCGTTCGACACCGCACCCCGCTTCATCATCCACGACCGGGACGGTGTCTACGGCAACGCCGTGCGCCGGGCCATCGTCGTCATTGGCAGCGAAGAGCTCGTGATCGCGGCGCGGTCACCCTGGCAGAACGGCTACTGCGGGCGCGTCGTCGGTACATTGAAGCGCGAGTGCCTGAACCACGTAATCGTGCTGAACGAGTTCCACGCGCGGCCCGACCGCCGCGCAGGCACAGCAGCCGGGCCGATCGAGTCGTCGCTACGTCTTCACTTGCTCAACGTCACCTTCATCGCCCGCTGCTGACCGTCGGCCGTCACCAGGCGCACCAGGTAGACCCCAGAAGGAGCCTGGGCGCCGCGATCGTCCATACCATCCCACACGACTGGATGGCGGCCTTCGACCATCTGGCCGCTCACCAGGCTACGCACCAGGCGACCGCGGACGTCGTGGACGGCGAGATCGACAGTGCAGGCCTCTGGCAGGTTCAACATGAGCGTCGTGCGTGGATTGAACGGATTGGGATGACTACCAGTGATGTCGAGCGTAATCGGCAGCGTCGCGGTGACACCCGTCCCGGCGGACGTAACCTCGATGTCGATAAATACCCCGGAGCTCTCCCCGCACGCGTTCACAACGTCAAGCGTCGCCCGCCACGTGCCCGGGTGCTGGTACGTGTGCCACACCGTCGCCTCGTGCGAGACCGCCGTCGTGTCCCCGAAGTCCCACGTGAAGGTCAGCTCGTACCCGCCAGGGCAGTAGCTCTCCGAGGCGTCGAACCACACCTCAAGCGGCGCCTCCCCGCTGGTCGGATACACGTTCGCGATCGCCGTGGGCATCGGGCAGGGTTCGATCGCCGTCACCACCACCGTGTCCGGCGCGCTCGGATCGAGGTCGTCCCACACCGTGAACGTCAGCACGTACTGTCCGCCCCGGTCCGCGATGAAGCTCGGGTTGGCGATCGTGCTGTCCGAAAGAGCCGCCGCGCTTCCGGACGGCTTCTGCGCCATCCGCCACAGGTAGGCAGTGATCGCGTCCTCGTCGGGGTCGCTCCCCGAGCCCGCAAGCTGCACGAGGCTCCCTGCGTAGACCTCCCGGTCCGCACCCGCGTCGGCCACCGGCGCCTGGTTGTAGCTCCACTCGGCCATCCAGATGTTGGCGTAGCCGGCCCGCTCGTCCCAGTAGACCACCCGGTTGCCCTCGAGGTCGGTCAGCCACTGGTCGTCCGGGTCATCGGTCAGGCGGAAGGTCTCGCCCGTGGTGAGATCGTGGGCGTAGATGTCGTAGTCGCCGTTGCGGTCGTCCATCCAGGCGAGCCAGTTCCCCGAGATCTGCACCCCGGTCTCCTGGTAGGGGGTCTCGGTGATCATGGTGGTCTGGCCGGTGGTGACGTCGTAGAGCGCCACGTCGCCGCTGAGGATGTAGGCGATCAGGTGGCCCGAGACCGCGGGCTGCTCCTCGTTGGCGCTGGTGGCGGCCACGGCGAAGATCGGGCCGTCGAGGTAGCGGGCGTAGATGTTGTAGCTGGCGCTCCCCGACCAGCGCTGCCAGACCACCAGCTCGCCGTCGATCCGCGGATACTCCTCCGGGTACATGGTGGTCGCGAGCGGGGTCTCAAGCTGGGTCGAGATGTTGTACCAGTAGATGTCGCGGTTGCCGGCGCGGGTGGTGCTGTAGACCACGTTCTCGCCCGAGATGTCGGCCATGTTGTCAATCGCCGGCGAAACGGTGATCGGCCGCGTGTAGCCGTCGGAGATGCGGTGGAGCATGAGGTTGAGGTTGCTGGCGGCGTTGTCGTTGTAGACCACCCAGTCGCCGTCTATCACCGGCTCCATCTCCGTCGAGCCGGCGTTCGCGATCATATAGGGACCCTCGATACGAATGGTGACACGGTGGACATCGATAGAATCGGAGACGTTCGTATGGTAGACGACGTTCTCTCCGGAGATCTTGGGCTGGTACTTGCCCCCACCCCACGGCGTCAGCAGTGTCTCGACGACACGGATCGAAGCCTGCGCCGGCGAGGAAAGCAGAAACGCGGCGAGAAAATAGACGATGTTCGATTTCATCCTGCACCCCCCGCGCTGACAGGCAGCACATCCGCTGAAGACGGTCGCACGAACCGCCCCGGCGCAGAATCGGACCCCGTCAAACGGATGATCGCATTTAGAATACCACATTCGCTCGAGTTCGGGGGAGAAATCGCGCCGCTACGACCAGGGTCATCCGTCCGCCGCCCTCCTATCCGATTCTATGCAGGTAGGAATCCGATAGAGAGGCGAATGCTCGGCCCAATTGGACCGGTCCCTTGCCTTTGCTGGAAGCAGTGCGGATCGGCCGTCGCGAAGTATCGACCCTGCCTGGCAACGCCGACCAAACGGAGTCCTGATGGAGGGGCCTGAACTGGATCCGCGTTTACTAGATCGCCTGGAGAGAGCCTTATTCGCAGATAGGGACGATGGCCGCGCTGTAGTACGCATAGGAAATAGGGATCTCTGGCGTGCCCTGGATGTAGCCTTTCCGCACCGCGCGACGGGCCCTGCGGAGCGCCGGTTATTTCTGAGCGCCCTCAAGGCACTTGTCGAACGAGGCACCATTCGCCTTCCGCCTGTTTCCGGGAAGCGGTGGGACCGCTCGCTGGAACCGGCGGTACCGACCGGTGTCGACCTGGTTCGTGGCCACCCGACCTCCAATGCATTCCATTGGCAAACCTTTCCCTGGCATACTGAGCTGGCGTGGGTCCCCTCCTGCCCCGGTCTTTCGATTCGCCAGATCGAGTTCCTTCGCGAGGTCCACGAGGGGCTGGTCCATGGGGAGTTCCGCGAGCCGGCGCCGATGAAGTATCGCTCGCTGCAGCTGACGGGCAACGAGAAGGCGCTGGCCTCGCTGGCGAAGACGTCCCTGTTCGGGGAGTCGAGGTTGTCTCTCGCGATGCTGGGGTGCTAGCCCGAGATTCTCCCGCTGGCGTGGGAATCCGTCGGAGACGGCGGCAGGATGGTCATTTTCGAGAACGCCGGGCCATTCGCGGTCGCCAGGCGCGTGCTTTCGGAGGTGCCGCAGAGGCCCTATGACCTTATCGCCTACGGAGGCGGGCGTAGCCTGCTCGCCTCCCTCGGTCATCTCCGGACGATCGAGCGTCGCATCGATACCATCAGCTATGTCGGAGATCTCGACTGGGCTGGACTGGACATCTTCGTCCAGGTGAGAACGGCGGCGCGGGAGATCGGACTACCCGACGTCATCCCCGCCGCCGAACTACACCGCCAGATGCTGAGCGCTGCGCAGAGCTTCGGACACCCCGAAGGTTGGCCGAACCCGGTACACACACCCGGCGATCGGCTGTTCGCGGTTCTCCAACCGCTCGACGTCGGCGTGCGCGATCAGGTCGCATCAATTCTGACCAGGGGCAATCGCGTACCCGAAGAGGTGCTTGGACCGGAGCAATTGCGGGCTGCCTGGAGGGCCTGAGTCTGGTACCTCAATCATGATCTGAGCTGCGGAGTGTGCCCCCACCCATCAGTGAGCGCGGCATCGCAAAGTACGTCACGGACTTTCTCGAGCATGTCGCGACTGTGCGAAAAGGGGATCTCCCCGCGATGCTGCAATTGCCCCACAACGATGCCGGGGTGGACTTCAGCCGTGGCCGCGAACGCCCTGATCTTCTTCTTTGAATAGAGCGGTCGCACACGCGTAATGAAGTTCTCCAGTCGTTCCTGTGGCACCAGAAACTCAACGGCGTCTTTGTCTGCACGCTGCTCGAAATCGGGTCGGTGGTGGGTGCCTGCAGATCCTTCGCCGATCAAGTCGACATCGACGAGTGGCTCGGCACTCGGCGCCACGTCCTTGTGCACAAGGTGCATCAGATCATGAATCAGCGTATGCCAGAAGCCATCCACTCGATCGTAGCGCAGGGACAGAGCGATAACAGGGGACTTCGCATCAAGCCAGAAGGTAGCGCCATCGATCTTGCTTCCCGGAAGCGCTTCCACAAGCACAAGACGGACACCCGCCTCTGCAAGCACCCTCGGAACATGGCGTGTCTCTTCCCTGTCTCTGAGAAGAGTGCGGAGCTGAACCAGCCCGTCGCGCAGTCGACGATCGGTGTAGGGTACAGCTGATACTGCCTTCGCGAGACCCCGCGCACGGATTAGCCAGGCGCACTGCGCCGTTGTCGTCGAATCATAGGATGTGGACTTGCGCGCAGCATGGGGAAAGACAGACGGCGTGTCGTCGAGACTCTCGATCTCGAAGAACCTCTTCACCCGGTCCTCAAGAATATCGACGTTGGGAGAATGCTCAATCCAGTTTCGCTTGATCATCTCCTTGATCGGGGCCATTCCGTAGAGCTTCGCGCGTCTAGCTACCAGGTCGTCTCGCGGCTTCACCTGTGAAAGACGATAGGCGCTCTCGAGGTTCATCCAGACAGTGGGGCCGGTATCGAAGGCCTCTCCGAGTGCCCGCGCCGTTGCCGGCGTAATGGCACGTCTCCCGGTGATGATCTCATTCACAAGGCGGAGCGAGGTGCCGAGCACCTCCGCCAGGACCTCCTGAGTCCAGCTACGCTCCTCCAGTTCCTCGCGGATGAAGTCGCCGGGCGGGAAGACCTCCACAGGCATTCTCTGGCTCATGTCATTCCCTCCTGGCTAGTGGTAGTCCTCGATGGCGACGATCCAAACGACTCGCTCAGGCCCATATCCCTCATACTCCAAGATCAGCCTCCACTGATCGTTCAGCTTCATGGACCGTTGGTGTTTGCGGTTCCCTTTCAGCTTCTCGTAATGGAGTGATTTGAGACCGTAAAACACACGTTCGTCGTCGGCCGCTCGGATCATCGCGATCCGTTTCCGGTATGCCTTCACCACCCCTGGGGGCCAACCGGCATCCCCAGGTTCAGTTTCCAGGCTGTCCAGCGATGCATCCCGAAAGCGAACTTCCATGGGAACATGGTAGCCCGGAAGTCTGGTTACTGTCAACGACCTTTTTACGCCTAGTGTAAAAAGGTGGTTCCTGGTATCTCAGCAGTGCTCAGAAAACCAGGCTTTCCGACCCGCGTGAAATCAACGACCGAAGACACCAATTGTTCCGCGCGTGGTCACTTCTTCTCGGTCCAGAGCCGAGTCAATGGCACGGCGAAGAGGCCCTCTCCGAACGGGATGGTGACCTCTCCATCGTACAGCACAACACCGGCCGTGAAGCGATCACCGACGGCTTCCCGTAGCTTCTTCAAGCCCCGGAAATCCTTCGCCACGACGGTTCCCGATAGCTTGACCTCGACTCCCGCGACCTGTCGTCCGGCACGCTCGAGGACGGCGTCGACTTCGGCTCCCTCCTTGGTCCGAAAATGGTGGAACTGGACCCGCTCCCCGCTCCAACTCGCCTGCCGCCGTAGCTCCTGGACCACGTAGGTCTCGAGCATGTGGCCGAGCAGGGTTCGGTCCCGGCGGAGCGCTTCGGCTGAAAGGTTCAGGACTGCGCAGGCAACGCCCGTGTCCCCCACGTGCAGCTTCGGCGCCTTGATCAGGCGGCTGAGCCGGTTGCTGTGCCAGGAAGGCAAACGCTGGATCAAGAAGACCTGCTCGAGCAGCGTCACGTAGTCACCGATCGTCGGCCTGCTCAGATGGAACGGACCAGCGAGTTCAGCCAGGTTGAACAGCTGAGCGGTCTGGGCCGCGGCCAGCGCCACGATCTGGGGTAGGACCTCGATCTCCCGGATGCGCGCGAGGTCCTTGATGTCCCGCTGGGCGATGGTCTCGACATATTCGCAGTACCAGTCGTTCCGCCTGCGCTCGTTCGTGCGGGACAGCGCCGCCGGGTAGCCCCCCGCGACAACGAGTTCTACGATCTCGTCGCCGAGGCGATCGGCCTGGTGCATCATGCTCGCGCCGGCGAACAGGTCCGAGATGAAACCAGATCGCCGGCCCAGGATCTCGCAGCGGGACAGCGGATGCAGCCTGATGATCTCCATCCGACCGGCAAGAGAGTCGGACACCCTGGGAATCGTCAGGATGTTCGCCGAGCCGGTCAGGATGAAGCGCCCGGGCCTGCGGTCGCGATCGACGGCGAGCTTGATGGTCGCAAAGAGCTCCGGAACCCGCTGGACCTCGTCCAGGATGACCCGCTCGGGGAGCCCAGCGACGAATCCGGCCGGATCGTCATGCGCAGCCGAACGGACGCCCGCGTCGTCGAAGCTATAGTAGGCGAATCCCTGTTCATGTCCCATTTGGCGGGCCAGCGTTGTCTTGCCGCTCTGGCGGGGGCCGTGGATCAGGACGACCGGAGTGTCAGTCAGGGCTTCCTCGATACGATCCTGAATGAATCTCGGGATGTAGGCCGATTGGCTCATGGTTCTGTCTCCAGACTGGAGCGGCGACCAGATGAAAGGTTTACGTCTGTCCAATTGTAAGTTTACATGCCGCCATTTGCAACTTAACACATCGACTAATTGAAACTTATTCCGGCGTTCGGGACGCCCTGGCCCACAGCTCAGCCTGGAGAGAAGGTCATTTAGCCCGGCTATTTGATAGCCGAATGGCCGAAACGACACGCCTTCATCTCCCTCCACATCAGCCTCTGCCGCTCCCAATCAGGCACCGTGGCGATGGGCCTGACCGCCTTCTCGCGGATCGGGTCGCGGCCGCCGGCCGTCCGAGGCAGGTACAGGATCTCCTCCTGGATGTCCGGCGCGAGCAGCAGCAGGCTCATGATCTGCGTCATCCTCGCCCTGGTCACCATCGCCAGGCGCGCCAGATCGGCGTAATCGGCGACCTCGCCCCGTCGGCAGAGGTCGTCCATGTAGAGCGCCAAGGCGAGCAGCCGCGAGATCCTAGGTACGCGGCCGAGTGCGGGCGCCGATTCCCTAGCGCCCTCGCGGAGCTCTTTACGCCCCCGCTTCATGCTCTGGAAGTGGACGGCCTTGGTGATCTTCAGCGGTCGGGTCATGTGGTCTCCTCCGCGTACTCGCGCGACAGCGTCTCGATGCCCGCCGGGTGGAAGGTCACCGAGACTGTGCCCTTGTCCCCGTCGTAGTCCACGCGCTGGATCAGGAGGTTCAGCACCCGCGCCTGCTCCCGAAGCGTGAGCGTCTCCCAGACGGGATCGAAGGCGGTCAGGGCCTTGGCCGCCTCGTTCTCGTCGATCATGCCTCGCTCAAGACCAGTGAGCTCATCACGCACCTGGGCGAGGCGTTGCTCGCCTCTCCGGATGCGATCCAGCAGATCGGCCATCCGGTCGGTGGTCGCATTGCCGGACCCGATCTCACCGGCAAGTTCGCGCATCTGGGCGTTGTGGCGCTTCAGGTCGCGTTCCAAGCCCGACTTCTCCGCCTCGAGTTCCTCGATCCTCGCTTTGGCCCCCGCCCGCGCTCCGCTCAGCGTCTCGGCCAGCAGCGCCGGGTCCCGCCCGATGCCGCGCACCTGGTCGACCACGAACTTCTCGATCTCGCCCGCGGGGATCGACTTCGACGGGCAGGCGTGCCAGCCGCGCTTTTGGGCGTTCGCGCAGACGTAGTACCGGTAGCGCCGGTCCTGCTTGGTCGTGTGTGTCGGCACCATGGCGCAGTTGCACGGCACGCAGTTGATCAGGCCCTTGAGGATCGCGCCGAACTGGTTGCGGACCTGGGCGCCGCCGGTGGCGCCGTTGCGTGTGAGGATCTGTCTGACGCGGCGGAATGTCACTTCGTCCACGATGGCGGGGTGTTCCCCTTCGTGAACCTCGTCCTTGTAGGTCAGGCGGCCGATGTAGAGGACGTTGGTCAGCAGGCTGTGCAGGCTGTGCTTGTTGAACGGCGCGCCACCGGATTCGCGCTCCTTCTTGTTGGTCCAGCGCTTGTTGGTCCACCCCCGCGCGTCCAGCTCCTTGATGGTGGCGATCAGGGACTGGCGGTCTAGGTAGATTTCGTAGATCGCGCGCACGCGCGCGGCCTCGTCCTCGTTCACGACGAGGCGGCCGCCGCGCGAATCGACGTCGAAGCCGAGGATCGGCCGCCCGCCGGACCACTTCCCCTTGCGGCGGGCAGCGGCGATCTTGTCGCGGGTCCTCTCCGAGATGATCTCCCGTTCGAACTGCGCGAAGGACAGCAGGATGTTCAGGGTCAAGCGTCCCATCGAACTGGTCGTGTTGAACTGCTGGGTCACTGAGACGAAGGAGACGGCGCGCTTCTCGAGGGCTTCCATGATCCGTGTGAAATCCAGGAGGCTTCGCGACAGCCGGTCGACCTTGTATACGACGACGCAATCGACGAGTCCGGCCTCGACGTCGGCCATGAGGCGCTTGAACGCCGGGCGCTCCATGTTGCCGCCCGTGTAGCCGCCGTCATCAAAGCGGTCGGGCAGGCAGGTCCACCCTTCGCTCTTCTGGCTGGCGATGAAGGCCTCGCCGGCCTCGCGCTGGGCGTCGAGGCTGTTGAACTCCTGCTCCAGCCCTTCCTCGGTGCTCTTGCGGGTGTAGATGGCGCACCTGACGGCCGGTGCGTCGATTCGCCTACCAGCCATCAGCGCACCCCGTGTCGCCCAGCTTGAAGAAGTGGAACCCGTTCCAGTGGGTGCCGGTGACCTTCTTGGCCACGGCGCTCAGGGACCGGTAGACCTCGCCCTCGAACTCGAACCCCCGCGGTAGAACCCGCACCTCTACCGTCCGATTCTTGTACCGTCGCGTGATGATCGCGCCGGGCATGGGTAGGCGGTCGTCCTTGGGGAATTCGATCGGTGCGGCGGCCGTCTCGGCGCCGGGGGCGACCGGTCGCGGCCGGGGCGCGGTCAGGCGGACGTCCGACCCGGTGGCCAGGTCCCTCGCTCGCCGTTTCGCGCGTTCGGACAGGCCGCCCTCCTGGTTCACCTGGAGCCGCCAGACGATGCGGCGGATCAGGTACTCCTTGTGCCGGGACGTCGTGTCCTCGCCGAAGACCTGGGTGTACTTCCGCCGCAGCTCCGGAACCGTCATGCGCTTCAGCGCGGTGATCTCTTTGCCGATGTTCAGCGCCATGGTGCATCTCCTCTCATGATCTCGGTTGAGCTAACCAGGACACATGAGGGTCGCCGGGCGCGGACACATCAAGGGCTTTCTGATCGGGGGATTTGGGCGTGGAATCGCATGCTGCCACCTCAGTTCCGCGCGCATCACGAAGGCGCAGGGTAGTGTCCAGAGTCTTTCGCACATTTCTCGAGAGGTGCCCGCGATCTGCTCA
>CAZJWO010000032.1:0-1711 GCA_964549735.1 uncultured Fibrobacteraceae bacterium
ATAATGAGCGGTGACTGGAGTTCAGACGTGTGCTCTTCCGATCTGGCGAGGTCGCCGCGCGCTGCACGTTCTCGCTCGCCGAGCTGCGCTACCGCTACCCGACCGAGCAGCTGCCGCGCGGCATGACGACCGGCCGCTGGCTCGAGCACCTGACCTGGCAGGGCGCGCGCGAGCGCTTCGGCGAGCCGGTGCCGCCGGACCTCGCGGCGCGCATCGGCCAGGAGCTGGACCTCATCCACGAGCTGGACTACGACGGCTACTTCCTGACGATGTGGGAGATCGTCCGCTTCTGCGTTCGCGAGAATATCCTCTGCCAGGGCCGCGGCTCGGCCGCCAACTCGGTCGTCTGCTACTGCCTGGGCGTCACCGCGGTCAACCCGCAGGAGGTCGACCTGCTCTTCGAGCGCTTCATCTCGCGCGAGCGGGCCGAGCCGCCGGACATCGACCTGGACATCGAGCACGACCGCCGCGAGGAGGTGCTGCAGTACGTCTACCGCCGCTATGGCCGCGACCGCGCCGCGATGGTCGCGAACGTGGTGCGCTACCGGCCGCGGTCGGCCCTGCGCGACGTGGGCAAGGCGCTGGGCCTGCCGGCGGTGCAGCTCGACCGCCTGGCCCGCCTCGCCGGGCGCGGCGGCGAGCATCTGGACGCCGAGGGCCTGCGCGCGGCGGGCCTCGATCCCGCGGCGCCGGCCGCGGCGCACCTGGTGCGCCTGGTGGCCGAGATCCAGGGCACCCCGCGCCACCTCTCGATCCACCCCGGCGGCTTCTTGCTGGGCCACGAGCCGGTGTGCGACCTGGTGCCGATCGAGAATGCGACCATGCCCGGCCGCACGGTCATCCAGTGGGACAAGTACGACGTCGAGGCGCTCGGCCTGTTCAAGGTCGACCTGCTCGGCCTCGGCGCCCTGAACCACCTGCACCGCGCGTTCGATCTCCTGCAGCGCCACCGCGGCCTGGAGATGAGCCTCGCGGCGATCCCGCGCCGCGATGCGGCCACGTTCGCCATGCTGCAGCGGGCCGACACCGTCGGCGTCTTCCAGATCGAGAGCCGCGCGCAGATGGCCATGCTGCCGCGCCTGCGGCCCGCGTCGTACTACGACCTCGTGATCCAGGTCGCGATCATCCGGCCCGGGCCGATCACCGGCGGCATGGTGCACCCCTACATCGCGCGGCGGCACGGGCGCGAGCCGGTCGTCTACCCGCACCCGTCGCTCGAACCGGTCCTGCGCAAGACGCTCGGCGTGCCGCTCTTCCAGGAGCAGGTCATGCGCCTGGCCATGGTCGCGGCCGACTACACGCCCGGCGAGGCCGACCAGCTGCGGCGCGACATGGCCCGCTGGCGCCGGCACGGCCCCATCGAGCAGCACCACGACCGTCTCGTGACGCGCATGGTCGCCAAGGGCATCAGCGCCGACTTCGCCGAGCGCGTCTTCGACCAGATCCGCGGCTTCGGCGAGTACGGCTTCCCCGAGAGCCACGCCGCCAGCTTCGCGCTCATCGCCTACGCCACGGCCTGGGTCAAGCGCCACTACCCGGCCGAGTTCGCCTGCGCGCTCTTGAACGCCCTGCCCATGGGCTTCTACCAGGCGGGCACCATCGTCGGCGACGCGCAACGCCACGGGATCGTGGTGCGGCCGGTCGACGCGCAGCGCTCGTTCTGGGACTGCACGCTGGAGGAGGCGGACCCCGCCGGAGCGTTCGCCGCGGC
>CAZJWO010000032.1:1811-32441 GCA_964549735.1 uncultured Fibrobacteraceae bacterium
CGTTCTGGGACTGCACGCTGGAGGAGGCGGACCCCGCCGGAGCGTTCGCCGCGGCCGGGCCGGGCGCCGTCGCGGCCGCGCGTCCGCTCGCCGTGCGCATGGGCCTGCGCTACGTCAAGGGGCTGGCCGTCGCCGACGGCGACCGACTCCTGCTGGCCCGCCGCAGCGGAGGCTTCGCCTCGCTGGCCGACCTCGCCCGGCGCAGCCGCCTGCCCGCCGACGCGCTCGTGGCGCTGGCCGAGGCGGGCGCGCTCGAGCCCCTGGCGGGCGACCGCCGGCAGGCGCTGTGGCGGGTGCACGCCCTGGCGCAGCGGGACCGGCCCGAGCAGCTGCTCCTGCCGCTGGACGACCCCTCGCCGGCGCCGCGGCTGACGCCGCTCTCACGGCACGAGACCATCACCTGGGACTGGCGGCGCACCGAACACTCGCCGCGCGGCCATCTGCTCGCCCCCCTGCGCGCCGAGCTGCGCGCCCGCGGCCTGCCCACGGCCGCCGAGGTCGCCCGCCTGCCGGACGGCCGCCGCGCGCGCTACGCCGGCGTCGTGATCTGCCGCCAGCGGCCGGCGACCGCCAAGGACGTGACCTTCATGACGCTCGAGGACGAGACCGGCTTCGTGAACCTGGTGCTCTGGGCGCGCGTCTACGAGCAGTTCCGCCTCCTGGCGCGCACGCGCTCGTTCCTGGGCGCCAGCGGCCGCATCCAGAGCGAGGAGGGCGTGGTGCACCTGGTGGTCGAGCGCTTGTGGGAGCCCGCGCTGCCGCGCGCGCCGATCGCCGTGGGGGCCAGGGACTTCCAGTGAGCGGAGCTGTCCGCCGAATCGTTCACTCGATCCCGCTGCAGACGAACGCGCCCCAATGGTACGGCGAAGACCACGGCGTCCGCTCGCGCAGCTCCCGCTTCGCGTGCTGCAGCGCGGCACTCACCGATATCGCATCCGGAGTTTCGATCCCCCGGGCCAGGTGGTGGAAGAACGCGTCCATCAGGGTGGCGGCGGCCTGATCGTCGACGGCCCACAGAGTCGCAACCGTCCGGTGGCAACCGGCAAGTGCGAACGCATGAGCGAGAGCACGGACGCCTTCGGCTGGCACGATCTGACCGGCGGCTGTCTGGCACGCAGAGAGCACGGCGAGGTCGCATGCCAGTTCCATGGTTTCGATCTCATGCCGTCGCAGTACGCCGTCGTCGTCTGCGTGTCCGGCAGCGGCCAGAACCAGACCCGCACGCCACGGAGCGCGCTCCTCGGCGAAGCCGTGAGTGGCGATATGGATGATCGAGGCGCCGTGCAGCTCTGCGCGCACCCTCCGTTCTGTCGCGTCGCCATTCAGCAACAAACGTACGCGATCGGCGCCGAACGCCGAAAGCACGGCCTCCGCTTCGCGGCGAGTTCCCGGCAGGGCCGGCCAGGTCTGTCCGGTGGGATCTACGTGATGCGCGAAGTCCGGCGCGGCGACGCTGACGACGGCTCCCTGCCACGCAGGGCGGCGGGAGCCTGCGGCGCGGGCGGACATCGCCGTCAGAAAGGCTAGCGAAGGGACTGTTCGGAGAGGGGGTCCGCAATCCAACCAGTACCGCGGCCCCGGCCCGACGATCAACGCATCGAATGGCAGCATCGCCAGCTCGCCGGAGGAGATTACGACCACTTCCTGCGCCGACAGCACCTCGTCGCGGATATCCGGGGGCATGAGATATCGCCAAAGCCGCGCCAGACCGTCGTCGTTGCTGTGGTCGGCCGGCGCCGGCGGTTGTGTAACCGGGCTGATACCGGTCACGCCTCGGCCAGATTCGGGCGCCGACCTGAGTGAGGTGCGCGACAGGAGCTGATTGAGGATGCCGGGTGTCAACGCGGTCGCCACCGCATCGGCGGCAGCGCGCTTTTCGTCGTACACGAGAGGATAGCAGCGTAAGGTCGGCATCTCCTGCGAGAGGACGAACACGTAGCTGCCGGCGTCGGCGATGTGGTAGGCGAGGATGAGCCGGCCGGCAGCCATGGCGCCGCGGGCCATGTCGACGTAGCGCTGGCCGGGGTCGGCCTCGGCGCTGCGTGCGCTGGTCTCGCGATAGCGCCGGAGCGCCGCGGCCGCCGCCTCGTGCTCGCGATAGGCGTTGTTTACCAGCAACCAGAGCGAATCCTGGACCGCAATCGTTCCCGGCGCCTGAACGCCGCCGCCCGTGCGTACGAATGCCAGATCCCTCTCGTGGCGATTGAGGCGGGTGCGCGCGGCCGTCTCCGCCGCCAACAGCGTGGCGAGGCGATCATCGGAGTCATGACGGCGCAAGTCGTCGAAGTCTAGAGCCAGGCGTTCAGCCAACACGCGGGCCTTCAGCTTCTCGCTCACGGAGAGCGCATCGGCGTACTCGCCGGCCTCGACGAGCCAGGCGACGAGAGTCTCGTAATCCTGTTGGAATCGCTGGAGCAGGTGGATACGCGCGATATCGAGACCGCCCCGTTGCGGGCGGAGGGATTCGACCAGGGCCACCATGGCGGTCATGTCGCGACGCGCGGCCGCGCGGGCGTCCAGGGCGTAGTCGCCGTTGGCGCGGGCGGCCAGAGCGGCGGCGTGTTCCACGACGGCAGCCGGACTGGCGGCGAGGATCGCGAGGGCTGCGGCGGCGGTATCACGCACCAGTCGCGGCGAAGCCGATCCTCCCTGATGCAGCATTTGCGCCTTCATGGCCAGCGCGGCGCCGACCAGGCTGTGCTCCGGTCCGAGCGCTTTGCGGCGCAGGTCGATCGCCGAATCTACGGAGGCGAGGGCGGTCGTCCACTCGCCACGGGCGGCATGCGCGGCTGCCATATCCAGCAGGATCTGCGCGCGGTAGATGACCAACGGGCGGCTGTCGGCCGCCACGAGCGGCAAGACCTCGTTCCACAGTGCGATCGCTTCCCGCCAGCGGCCTTGCGCGGCCCGCAATTTCGCCGGTTCGCTGATGAAGAACGCGAGGTGCGTCGAGTCGGTCACCGCGGTCGCCGCCTGCCGACGAGCGTCGAGAAGGTAGCTCTCCGCTTCATCGATCCGATTCTGGTCGCGCAGCAGGACCCCCAGGTTCAATGCCAGCGTCGCGTGCATCAGTGGATCCGCATCCGGCCTCGTCGCCAGCTCACGCTGCGCGTCGCGCAACAGATCCTCGGCATGGTCGAGGTCGCCCAGCTCCCAGCGCATGGCCGCGAGATTGATCAAGTACGCCGGCAGAAGGGGATCGGTCTGCTCGACCGAGCGGCTGTTGGCCACGGCGGACGACAGCAGCGAGTCGGCTCCAGCATAATCTCCCAACAGACGATGCATTTCGGCGAGATCGCTGTTCAGCCAGGCCATTCGGGCCTGGTCGCCGGGTGCGGCATCCGCGAGCAGCGAGCGCGCGCGCGCAAGCAGATCACGGGCGGTCTCGAAGTCGCCTGCCGCGTAGGCGGCCATGCCGGCGGACTGCAGCGAATCCACGGCGGCGCCGAGACGATCCGCCGCGCTCCCCGGCTCAGCAGCGATGCTCAGCGCCAGGAAGAGCAACGCGATCGTCGCCGCTTGGTTCACGGCGACTACCGTCCGGAGTTGCGAAGCTGCATCAGATGCACCCAAACCTGATCGGCGGGCGCCGCGCCGGCCGGCGTCGCGAGCGTGGCGAGCGTCGCCAGGTCGTCGACCGGACCGGAAGCCTCCGCCGGCCGGACGTTCGCCACGCCCGACACGCCCCGCGCGAGCGCGGCCACAGTGTTCGCGTCGGCGGATCGTACGACGACGCCGCCGCCGGTATCGACTGCCGGAAGCGCGGCGAGCATGCGTTCGAACTCGTCGAGCCGCGTGCGACTGACGACGACCATGATCGATTCCGAGCCGCGTTCGCTGTCGAACGTCCAGCCGAGGCGGCCGTCTCGCGTGATCCCGGGCAGGTAGTGGGAGCGGCCGCCCCGCAGCGGTCCTCCGGTGCGGGATCCTTCGACGGGGTACATCACAGTGACGCGTCCTCTCCCATCCTCATTGACCACGTAGACATGGGCGGTCTGCCCCAGCGTGATCTCGAGGCCCAGCTGCTGGCGGGAATCGATCTCGTCGCCGCCGCTGAGAGTGCGCGCGATGCCGTTCTCGTACGCGAGGTAGCTGACGCCGGCCCGCAGTGGCCGTACCGGCGCCGCGCCATCGCCCCGGAAGCCGAACCAGATCGCAGCGCCAGCCAGGACCAGCGCAACGGTCGCGGCGACCGCCCACCGCGACCGTCGCCGGGTGGTTCGAATAGCCACGCCATCGAGACGCTCGGCAAAGGCCGCCGCGGAGACCGGTCGGCGGGCGGGGTCGTGAGCGACGGCGTCGTCGATGGCCGTGGCCAGAGCCGGCGGCAGGTCGGGGCGCAGCTGCGCTACGGGCTCAGCCTTCCGCTGCCGGTGAGCGGCGAGCAGTTCTTCGCGGCTGTGGGCTGCGTGCGGCGGATGGCCGACGGCCAGCTCATAGAGCAGCGCGCCGAGACTGTAGAGATCCGTACGCGGCGAGGTCCCGCCGCCAGCGAGGGTTTCGGGCGCCATGTAGAGAAGCGTTCCCGCCTGGGCGGCGTCTGCCGCATGCCGGCTGCGACCGGCGCCGAGATCCATGATGACCAGCGAGCCATCCTGACGCCGCATGACGTTGGATGGTTTGAGGTCCCTGTGCAGCAGTCCCGCGGCGTGGATCGCGGCCAGAGCAGCGGCCAGCTCCGAACCAGCACGTGACAACTCCCGCGGCGCCAGTCGCCCTCGTTCGCGCAACTCGGTCGCGAGGGTCACGCCGTCGATCAATTCCATCGCGAATCCGGGAATGCCGTCGAAGACGCCGGCGTCGAAGACGGTCACGACGCCCGGGTGACGAACGCGCGCAAGTGCTCTGGCCTCTTGCAGTACACCCTCGGGGTGGGAGCGTGGCAACAATTTCACTGCGACATGGCGTTCCAGTTCGGTGTCCCAGGCACGATACACGCATCCGAACGATCCCGTTCCCGCGAGCGAAAGCAACCGGAGCGTCCCCCAGGTCTCGCGATCGAGCGAAGAGGGCACGGGGGTGCTGCCGGGAAGGGTGGTGCGCTGTGAGGAGTCCATCGCAGGGCCTCCCTGCAGTTGAGAAGGCGAAGCCAAATTAAACACTACAAATGTTATCTTGTTTAAGGGTATAGTAGCAGCACGGAAACCAGCCTGCAAGATCCGAGCATGCCGTACGTAAACTGTCGCGAAAGGAACTCGCCATGCCTCGCCTGAATCGATCGCTCGCCGTCGCACTGGCCTGGACCACGGTCCTCGCGAGCGCGCCTTCTGCCAGAGTTGTCGTCGCCGACGGTCCGATCGTCCGCCCGATCGCGTGGTCGGGTCGCTCGTGCGATCTCGAAGACTACGGTGTCAGTTTCTTCACCTTCACGGCCGATGCGCCGTCGGCACGCATCGATTTCGATGCCTCTGTCCTCGCCGACGAGCCGGAATGCCTTCTCGACCCGATCCCGGAGCGCCAGCGCGAATGGATCGTTTCGAGCGTGGCCGTGCTGCCACACGCGGCCTACGCGGCGCACCTCCAATTGCTCGAACCCGATGAAGATGAACTCTATTCGGGCTGCCGGACGATTCCCGAAGATCCGTTCTGGCGGTTGGCCGTCGACGACATACCGGCGCCGGAATTCGTGCTGCGCGAAACGTTCGCCGCGCCGCCATCCGGTACCTGGGATTTCGGCCCCGGCACATCGTTCGTCGCCGGCACCGGGATCCGTTTCGCTTACGCCGACGCCGGGACGCGCGCTATGGCTTCTGTCACGTTCGATGGGCTGACGCCCGGGCAGCACTACGCGATCACCCTCGTCATCTGGCAGAGCGGCGGACACTTCTGCGACGACTACAACGCCGAGGTCGCCGGCGAGATGCATCTGGCGATCGAAACCGAACCCGACTCCGGGACCACCTCGGTCATGACGCCGGGACCATCGCCGGCTCCGCGGCTCATTCTGGCGGTATCTCCCAACCCGTTCAACCCGCGCCTGCAGGTCACGTTCCAGGCTCGCGCCGGCGCGCCGATCGAGGTCGCGGTGCATGACGTCCGCGGCCGCCGCATCGCCGGACTGTACGACGGGCACGCGTCGGGATCGGCGCAGACCGTCGACTGGAACGCGCCGGCTCAGGGGAGTGGCGTCTATTTCCTGGTCGTGCAATGCGAAGGAGTGCGCGAGGTGCGCAAGATCTCGGCGCTGAAATAGATCGCGAGCACCGGGTGGCGCGGCGAGAACCGGGCCGCCATGGAGTACACGGCGACAGACGCAGGGAATCCGTGGTACAATCGGTCCGGTTCGCGTCGGCGAAAGGTCGTGGCCATCGGCGCGTTGCGGCGAAGATTCCTGCCCGCGATCGGCCTGTTGGCGCTCGCGGCCGGCGGCTGCGCGGTCGACCCCGATCGCGACGAGACGCCGGCCAACCGGCCGCCGGTCATCACGCGGCTCGGCGCCGTGTCCGACACCGTGGCGACGAACGCCGAGGCCGCGTTCTGGGTCGAGGCCGGCGACGCGGACGGCGACACGCTGACCTACGCGTGGTCGGCGACCGGGGGCGCGTTCACGAGCGCCACGGACGTCGCGGCGGTGACCTGGGTGGCGCCGGCCGCCGCCAGCCAGGAGACGCTGCGCGTCGTGGTCGGCGACGGGCAGCTCACGGCCGCCGCCGACATCCCGGTCACGGTCCTGACCGCCGCGCCGCGGCTGGGTCCGTTGCCCAGCCTGCTGCAGCTGAATCTCGCGCGCAGCCGCGTCGACCTCGTGCTGCTGAACCCTGGTTTCGGACCGCTGCACTGGTCGGCGACCTCGGACGTCGGGTGGCTGCGCATCGAGCCCGCCGGGGGCGCGGTCACGGTCGCCGACACGGTGGCCATCGTGATCGATCGCGGCCCGCTGGCCGCTGGCGGGTACCTCGGCCGCATCCACCTGGCGACCGACGGCGGCAACGCGACGATCCTGGTGACCATCCGCGCGGCGGCCGAGCCGGTCTACACGTACCACATCCGCGCGCGCTATCCGCACGATCCGACCGCGTTCACGCAGGGTCTGCTCTACCACGACGGCTTCCTGTTCGAGAGCACCGGGCTTCTCGGCGCCTCCTCGCTGCGCCGCGTCGATCTCGAGAGCGGCGTCGTGCGCCAGCGCCGCAACCTCGACGCGAACCTCTTCGGCGAGGGCCTGGCGCTGTGGGACACGACCCTGATCCAGCTGACCTGGCAGAACCAGACGGCGCTGCGGTGGGGTCTGCGTTCGTTCGACTCGCTCGGCACGTTCAGCTACGCGACCCAGGGCTGGGGCCTGACCGCCGACGCGGCGCGGTTGATCATGAGCGACGGCACGGCGCGCCTCTTCTTCCGCGACCCGCAGACGTTCGCTCTCCTGGGCGAGATGCCGGTGACCGACAGCCGGGGCGAGGTCGCCTGGCTGAACGAGCTGGAGTGGATCGCGGGCGAGGTCTGGGCGAACGTCTGGCGCACGGACGACATCGTGCGCATCGACCCCGCGACCGGACGGATCGTCGGCTGGCTCGACCTCAGCGGTCTGCTCACCGCCGCCGAGGCGCAGGCCGCCGACGTGCTCAACGGCATCGCCTGGGACGCGGCCGGCGGCCGGCTCTTCGTGACCGGCAAGAACTGGCCGTGGCTGTTCTGGATCGAGGTCGTGCCCGCCGAGTGACGGATGTTGTCTGAGGAACCACCCCCATAAAAAAGATTAATATGATCTTGTATGGTGGCGGCGACGGCTCTATCATGCCACGGCGAAGGGCATCGTACCGCTCACGGAACCTCCCCGCCCGACCGAGAAGGAGCCCTGCCGGTCCATGCGCGAATACCCGTATGCGTTCCATATCGCCCTGGACGGCAACGGCATCAACGGCCTGGAGGGCCTGGCGGGCGCCTGCGTCTTCCTCTACGACCCGACCGACGGCGCCTACGCGTACAAGGTCCAGTACTACGACGGCCTGGCCGGCGGCCATGCGCTCAGCGTCAATCCGGCGCGCGACTGCGGCTTTCTCGGCAGCACCGGCCAGCACCTGCTGCTCTACGATCCGCAGACTCTCGCCGAACTGGATCGCGTCTCGACGCTGCGTTTCGAGCCTTGCGAGACCACGATGCAGGGCAGCACGCACGCGGTCTGGATCGACGACCGCCGGTTCATCACCGCGATCGGCCGCCACCTCTACCTCTTCGACGCCCACGATCTCGGCCGCGGCGAACGCCTCGGCGAGCACAAGGTCAAGCTGCCGCACGGCATGAAGGTGACGAGGTCGGGACGCTGGCTGTGCTACGGCTCGGTCGACAGCCCGCGCGCCGAGGATGGCGGGCCGGCCTGCGAAGTGGGCGTCTGGGATCTGCAGGAAGGGGTCGCGACGCGCATCCCGCTGCCCACCACGTGCTGGCACGTCGCGGTCCATCCCACGCGGGAGCTCTTCTACTGCGTGTCGTTCCGGGTGCTGCCGGGCGACAGCGGCGACTGGCAGGAATGGGTCATGGCCTTCCAGAAGGAGTACGCGTACGAGATCGATCCGGTGCAGAAGACCGTCACGCGCCACTGGACGTGCGGCCGCGAGGTGCCGGTCCATATCAACTCCGATCTGGCCGTCAGCGATCGGGAGCTGATCTTCTGCAACGGCGGCAGCCAGACGATCGCCTTCGTCGACTTGCGCGACTTCGCTTCGTTCCGCCTGCTCGACGAGAAGCCTGACCTCGCGGCCTGCGTCGGGCACCTGCGTCAGATGACGGCCCAGGTCGGCGACGCCTTCACGCGGGCGAACTTCGTGCCGCAGAGCCGCCACTTCGCCGCCGCGTTGCGCGTCAGTCGCGGCGTGCCGCTGGATTCGGTCCACGCCTGTCAGCTCTCGGCCGACCAGACCCTCTTGTTCACGGCCAACCGCGGGCGCAACCATGTGACCGTCTACGACTATCCGTCGCTGGCGCTGCGGCAGCGCGTGCCGATGCCGGACCTGCAGCGCTACCAGCAGCGACTGCCCGCCTGGGCCGATCCGCGTCTGGGATTCCATCATGCGACGCTGTTGAGCCCGCGGGCCGCCGGAGGCGCGGCGTGAGCGGTCGCCGCCGCGACGCGACGGCCACGGCGGCGGTCGTGCACGATCCCGCCGCCGGCGGCCGCGAGTTGCTGACCCGCGCCCTGGACCGCGCCGGCTTCTGGTCGCGGCTGGAGGGACTGCGCCGCGGTCGTCGCCGCGCCCGGCGCGATCTGCGGATCGTCATCAAGCCCGACCTCGCCGTCTTCGACCGCGAAAGTCCCGCCGGCACCGATCCGCGTCTGGTCGAGCACCTCATCGATCTGCTGCACGAGCGAGGCTATGCGCACATGGCGGTGGTCGACGCTCCCGGTCGCGCCAGCCTCTGGGCCGAGAATCGCGACGTGGCGGTGCTCGCCGACCTCGCCGGCTACCGTTACGTGACCGACGCGGGACGTGGGTACGAGGTCCTGGACCTGGGCGAGGACCTCGTCGAGCTGGCGCCGGCCGGCGACGGCGTGCTCGGCGGCAGCGGTCTCGGCCGCGCGTGGCTAGCCGCCGATGTGCGGATAGGGTTCGCGAAGAACCGCACCGACGAGGAGGACGGATATGCGCTCGGGCTGGGCAATCTGCTCGGCGTGCTGCCCCTGCGCGACAAGATCTACCATTATCGCCACCGCCTGCAGCCGGCCGATCTGGCCCGCGAGCTGCTCGCGATCGCACCCGTGCATTTCTGCCTCATCGATGCGTACGTCAGCTCCCACGGTCCGACGGGCGGGCGGCGTGCCGAGCCGCTCGCCACGCGCACGATCATCGCCAGCGACGACCTGCTGCTCGGCGACTGGGTCGGCGCCCTCAAGATGGGCCTGGATCCCTATATCAGCCGCCCGCATGCCGCGCTCCTGCGCGCGGGCGGCCTGCCGCGCCGCTACCGCATCGAGGGCGGCTGCGAACCCTATCCCGGCTGGCGGAACGTGCCGGTGTTGCTGCGCGATTCGGTGCGTTCCCGCAACCGGTCGCCCGGTCTGGCGGGCGCGGTCGAGCCGTGGCTGCAGGACGTCAACACCGAGCTCTTCCCATTCCGCAGCGAGATCGACGCGCGACTCAACGCGTTGCTCGCCCCGATCTGCGGCGGCCGTCCGCTCGAGGTGGCCGGGCTCGCCACGGCGAACTTCTGCCTCGGCGCCGCGGTCGGCGCCGCCGAGCAGGGCCGCTACCTGATCGGCAAGGACGATCTGCGCCGCCGCACCACCACCTTGGGATTCGTCCCCGCGGACTACAAGCGCGCGGACTACGAGGCGGCGATCGACCAGATGCTGCCGCTGGCGGCGCTGGCCGCCGAGACGCCGCCCGACCGCAACGGCCTGCGCTGGCGGTACCTCGACGGCGCCGTGGTCTTCGAGTACCGGCAGCTCGTCGACGCGCCCTACGACGAATTCGTCGCGCGCGTGGACATCGCCGCCGCGGTCCAGATCATGAACGACAACATCGGCGGTGCCCGCGTCGCCGTCGCCCGCGACGCGTCGGGCCGGGTGATCCGCCAGGCCGAGCGCGACATCTACCTACCGCAGCCGAACTGGCTCGTGCTCTTCGGCGGCGACGTGATCGATGTCGGCAAGCTCGACGTGATCCGCTACGAGGACGACCGCCAGCGGATCTTCTGGCGGACCGTCACGAGCGCGAACGCCTCGGCGACGTACGACGACGGCATCGTGACGTTCGCGCGCGCGCCCGGCGACGCCACGCTCATCACGATCGTCGCGCGCCAGAAGTTCACCCTGCCGCCGGCGATCGAGATGCTCGACCTGGACCGCTTCCCTGCGCTCAAGGCGACCCTGGTCTCGGACGCCTACACGACGTACTTCTCGCGGACCGTCGCGAACTACCTGGCGGCGTTCGCGGGGCGCGATCCGCGGATCGGACGGGACTGGGACCCCGCGTTCGGCGAGGCCGGCGCCGCCGGCGAGCGCGGTCCCGTGGCGCTGGTGGTCGACGCGTTCCGCCAGCTGGCGACTTTCTGCGAACCGTGGCTGATGCGCCGCGCGTCCGGACCGCAGGAAGGCGAGCTGGACGCCGCGGGTTTCCGGCATTTTCCCGGCCCGGCCGCCGCCGGTGCGGGCGGCGGTGCGGCGCCCTCGGCGGCGTTGGCGCAGTTCGCCGGCGATCTGCTGGCCGCTTTGCGCCGCGACCTCGTCTGGCGCGGCCCGGCGGGGAGCGATGAGGCGGCTGAGGATCGGCAGACCGGCGCCGGCGGTGACGCGGCCGGTGCGGCGAAAGGCGCGCCATGAGAGCCCTGGTGACCGGCGCCACCGGCCTGGTCGGCGGCCATATCGTGCGCGAATTGCTGGCGTGCGGCCACGAGGTGCGGGCGCTCGTGCGGCCCGCGAGCGACCGCCGCGATCTGGACGACCTCGGCGTCGAGGTCGCGCTCGGCGACGTGCTGCAACCCGAGACGCTGCCGGACGCGATGGCCGATCGCGAGGTCGTGTTCCATGCCGCGGCAGTGTTCTCCTACTGGGGCCACGATGCCGCCGCACTCGCGCGCGTCGCCGGCGACGGCACCCGTAACGTGCTGGTGGCGGCGCATGGTGCCGGCGTGTCGCGGGCGGTCGTGACCTCGTCGTCGGTGGCGATCGGCGCCGACGAGCGGCCGGTCGCGCGCGACGAGGCGGCCCCGCCGGTCGTCGACGCGCGCCTGGCGTACGCCCAGGCGAAGCGCCGCCAGGAGGATCTGGCCTTCGCCACGGCCGCCGCGCTCGGTCTGCCGCTCGTGGCCGTGCTGCCGACGCTCTGTATCGGCCCAGGCGACCGCCGCCTGGGCGAGAGCAACGCGATCCTGGTCAACTACCTCAAGGATCCCTACCGCACCTCGTGGCTGGGTGGCGGCAATCTGGCGGCCGCCGCCGACGTGGCGCGCGGTCACGTGCTCGCCGCCGAGCGCGGCGAACCCGGCCGGCGCTACCTGCTCGGCGGGCACAACCTGACGTGGGTCGCCTGGCACCGCCTGATCGGCGAGCTGTGCGGGGTGGGGGGACCGTTGGTCGTGGCCAACCACACGGCGAGCTTCCTGGCGGGCGCGTCGTTCGAGCTGATCGCGGCGTTGACCGGCAAACGGCCGCCGACGACCCGCGCCCAGGCGAGGATGGTCGGCCGCTACTACTGGTACGACCACAGCCTCGCGGCGGCTCGGCTGGGCTACCAGCCGCGTCCGGCGCGCCAGGCGCTCGCCGAGGCGCTCGCCTGGCTGGCGCATAGCGCGCACGTGCCGGCGGCGGTCTATCAGCAGCTGCGTCTGGGGCCGGAGATCATGGCCCTGCACGGCCGGCGGCCGGCGACGCAGCTGCGGGTCGGGGGTTAGGCGCATGGAGTTCCGCGCGGTCGTGATCCTCAAGCACCCGGTGGCGAACGTCTGGCGCGTGATGCGCGACGAACTGGACGCGGTCGTCAGCGCCAGCGAGGGCCTCGGCGAACTGGTCGTCACCAGGCGCGAGGCCGAAGCTGCGGGAGGCGTCCGTGTCGTCTCGCAGTGGCAGGCGGAGGTGGCGGTGCCGGCGCTGGCGGCGTCGTACGTCGACGCCGACATGTTCCGCTGGGTGGACGACGCCGTGTGGGACGACGCGCGCCGCGAGTGCCGCTGGTCGATCAAGCCGCTGCACCTGGCCGACCGGATCGACTGCGCCGGCATCACCCGGTACGAGACGGCTCTCGGTGGGCGCGGCACGCGGCTGACCATGTCCGGGACGTTCCGCTGGAACCTGCGGGGATTCCTCGATCTGCCGGCACCATTGGAGTTCGGCGTCAGCCGCGGCATCGAGAGCTTCGTCGGCAGCCAGATCCCGCGCAACTTCCGCAACGTCGCCGAGGCCGTCCGCCGGCGCCTCGACAACGGCGGCGGCTGAGTGGGCAGCGGCGTCGGGGGTGATCATCGCCATTCTTAAAATAAGTTCAAAATTGTCTTGGTTCGTCGCGGAACATGCCGTAAAGTGCGCCATTGTGCACCATACGCGGAGGCGACCATGAGCACGAAGGTGTCCATTCCCAGCAATTACACGTTCACGGTCCGTCACGGCAGCACCGGCGGCACGATCCTGGTCGATGCCGATCTCGACAACATCCGGGTCAAGGAGCTGCCACGCATCGCGGTCGAGGGCGTCGGCGAGGCCCGGGTCGCGGTCACGCAGATGCCGCGCCTCGAGTTCGCGGTCAAGGAACTGCCGCGCATCGATTTCGCCCTGAAGGAACTGCCGCCGATCAATGTGTCGCTCAAGGAGATCCCGAGCGTGCGCGCGCACGTGCCGTCGCATTACCAGCTCGCGTTGAAGGTCTTCGGCCTCGAGGTGTTGAACTGGTCGTTCTGCGGCGAGTCGCAGGTGATCACCGAGAAGTACGTGCCGCGCCCGCCCGAGCGATGCGCCTAGGAGGTGGCTGTCATGCAGGACCATCCCGACCGCCCCGCCAGCCTCGTCCTCGCCCATGGGGACGACGATCCCCCGGTGTTCTATGGGCCGCCGTCGTCGCTGCAGGGCAATCTGCGCCTCACGAACCCGACCGCCGAGAAGCTGAAGCTGCTGCAACTGCCGTTGTCCGCGCCGGGGCTGGCGGGCCTGGCCCGCGCGCCGGTCGGCGAGCTGCAGCTGGGCGCGCGGTTGCGACCGGGCGAGCAAGGCGCGGCGCCGGCGACCGTCGCGCTCGATCCCCGCACGCCGCCCGGCGAGTACCGGGCCGAGGTGGCGCTGGGCGGCCGCAGCCAGCCGGTCGTGCTGCAGGTGGTCGAGCACCTCGATCTGCGGGTCCAGCCGGGCGTCGTCTACCTCTACACCGAGGGAGAACGCACGTTCACCCGTCGCTTCGTGGTGGAGAACGCCGGCAACGTTCCGGTGCGTCTGGGGGGACGCTGCGCCGCGATGCTGGTCGACGTGGTCGAGGAACGCGCGGCGCTGCGCGACAGCGGGGCGCGGGCCTGCGAGGATCCCGATAGCGACGCGTTGCGCGAACTGCTCTGCGCCTGGTCGCGCCAGCAGGTCGGACTCGTGTTCCTGGATCGGCCCGACGAGACGCTGCAACCGGGAGAGATCCGCGCCGGGGACGCGACGATCATCCTGCCCGACGGTTTGCAGTCGCACCGGCGTTACGAAGTGTACCTGGAGCTGTACAACGCGGGCGTGCTGCTGGACGTGACGACCGGCCGCCTGGCCGACCCCGGTCCCCATTAGCGCCCGGCGCAGAAAGGCGAGACATGATCAAGGCGACAAGCGATCGGGTCGATTCCGGCACCGCGGACCTCGAGCGGTTCTGGCGCGAAAGCCTACGGCTTGGCGGGCAGGCGCTGCGCGACTGGTGGCGCCCCTCGTTGGAGTTCAGCCGCACGCTCTGGGCCGGCTACGCGGCGGGGCGGCCGGCCGGCGGGTGCGGCGGTAGCGTGCGGCCTTACGAGTCCTGCGCGATCCCGGAGACCGACTGCCCGCCGCGCTGCGTGTGCGAGTTGCGCTGGGAAGCGCAGCCCCACGAGACGGTCCGCGGCACGCTGCGCGTCGTCAACACCGGCCAGCAGCGTCGCCAGTTCACCTTCGCGGCGACGAATCTGACCAGCGACGGCCTGGACTCCGGCGTGGCGCCGTCGCTGGCCCCGAGCGCGGCAGACCTCGCGCCGCAGGAAGCGGTGACGGCGCAGGTTTCCATCCCCTTGCGCCAGGGTTTCGAGACCGGCCGCACCTACCGCGGCGAGATCCTGGTCCGCGGCCTCTACGAGCAGTGCGTCCGCGTGGCGGTGCAGGTCGAACCGGAGCCGCGCCCGCACTGCGAAGTCCGGCAAGGCGAGATCCCTGTGCGCGTGCGCGCGCATCGCTGGTACCACCACTTCCAGTGCGAGGAGCCTTGCTTCGAACCTGTCGGCCGGATCAGCCGCGGTGACGACCAGCGCCGCGAGCCGGTCGCCTAGAACGGAAGGAACACGTCGCCATGGCCAGGGATCCGCAGGATAGCTGGAACGACCTCGTCGCCCGCGGCATGGACCTCGGCGCCGGCATGCTGCGCCTCTACGGCGAGACCTTGCGCGCGATGACCACGCGCACCGTCTCCTATCCCGACCTCGCGCAGCACGCGGTCGACCTCGCTCGCCGCGAGGGGGGCGCGTACGCGCGCGCCATGACCCGGGCCGGCTTCGACTACTGGGAGCGCGTGCTCGAGACCGGCGCGGAACTGAAGGAGCGCGCCGCCGGCTTCGCGGGCGCGGGCGCGGGCGAGCGTGGAGGCGCCGCGCGGGCTGCCGCCGCGGGGGAAGCCGGAGCGTCCGGTATGGCCAGGCTGGATTTCGCGGGCCGGCCGGGCGACGAGGTGACGCGGGCCTTCGTCGTCGAGAACAACCAGGCGGAGACAGTCACCGTGAGCTTCGAGGTCTCCGCGTTCGTTCCCGAACGTGGCGGCGACGGGCTGAAACTGCCGCTGGCCGTCGATCCGGAGTCGTTCGACCTCGCACCCGGCCAGGAGCGGGTGGTCTCGTGCCGCCTGACCTTGAGCCAGGATCTCGCCGCCGACGAGCGCTACGCGGCCACGCTGCGCGTGATCGGATTCCCCGATCTGCAGATCGCGCTCACCGCGACGGCTCTGCCGTAGGCTGCGGGCGCAGCCACACATCCCGCTGCGGGAACGGGATCGTGATGCCCGCCGCGCCGAGTTCCTTGTAGAGCGCCATGTACAGCTCGTGGGCGACGAGGCCGCGCTGGGCCGGGTGGTCGATCCAGCAGAGCAGCTCGAAATCGAGGCTCGAGTCGCCGAAGCCGCGCATGCGCACGCGCGGCTCCGGATCGCGGCAGACCGTCGCGTGCTCGCGGGCCACGCGTTCGAGCAGCGCGACCACCTGTTCGACATCGGAGCCGTAGGCGACGCCGACCTTGATGCGGATGCGGTACTTCACCCACCTGCCGCCCGACTCGTTGACGATCTTGGTGTTGGCCATCTCGGCGTTCGGGATGATGATCTCGACGTCGTCGCGCGTCAGCAGGCGCGTCGAGCGGATGCCCACCTTGGTGACCTCGCCGCGGTCGCCGTTGTCCAGCACGATGTAGTCGCCCAGCTTTTAGGGTGCGTCGGCGATGATGAAGAAGCCGGCGAACAGGTTGGCCAGGGTGTCGCGGGCGGCGAAGCCCACGGCGATGCCGATCACGCCCGCCGAAGCCAGCCAGGCCGTGGGGTTGATGCTCCAGACCAGCAGCAGCGCGTAGATCGCGAGCGAGGCGACGGTGATCGTCAGGCCGAGGTCGAAGAGCGGGATGGTTCGCTCCTCGACGAAGCGGAAGCGATCGCGCAGGCGGCTCAAGAACGCGAGGCCGAGGTGCGTCGCGGTCAAGCTCGCGTTCATGAGCAGCAGGATCAGCAGCGTCGCGAGCAGGCGCGTCAGGATCCGGCCGGCCCGCTCGCCGAGCGGCAGGCTCTCGGCGGCGGCGATCAGGCTGAACATCACGACCACGATGACCAGGATCCGCGCCAGGAGGCGCACGAGGTCGTCGTCGAGCGACGTCGCGGTGCGCGAGGTCAGCTTCAACCCCCAGGAGAGCACCACGAAGCGGCCGATGCCGGCCAGCAGCAGCCCACCGGCCGCGATCGCCAGGCTCAAGAGCAGAGGATAGGCCGCCAGCAACTGCCAGGCGGCCGCCAGCCAGTCGGGCACCCAGTCGGGGATCGTGCGCAGGGCTGCCGCCGCGGGCGCCGCCGCCGTGGTCGCGAAGACGAGGTCGGCCATGTCGCTACGCAGTCCTATTCGCCAGTGATGAACGCCTTGAGGTACTCGCGGCGCATGAGCGCGATCGTCTCGATCGAGATCTCCTTCGGGCACACGGCCTCGCACTCGCCGTGGTTCGAGCAGTTGCCGAAGCCCTCGGCGTCCATCTGGCCGACCATGGCCAGCGCGCGCCGCCGCCGCTCCGGCGCGCCCTGCGGCAGTCGCGCGAACTGCGCGATCCTGGCCGCCACGAAGAGCGAGGCCGAGGCGTTGGGGCAGGCGGCCACGCAGGCGCCGCAGCCGATGCACACGGCGGCGTCCATGGCCTTGTCGGCGCTGCGCTTCGGGATCAGGATCGCGTTGCCGTCCGGCGCCGAGCCGACGTTGGCCGAGACGTACCCGCCCGCTTGCTGGATGCGGTCGAAGGCGGAACGGTCCACTACGAGGTCCTTGAGGACGGGGAAGGGCGCCGCGCGGAACGGCTCGATGGTGACGGTCTCGCCGTCGGCGAACTGACGCATGCGGATCTCGCAGGTCGTGCAGGCGGCGTGCGGTCCGTGGGCCGTGCCGTTGATGACCAGTCCGCAAGTGCCGCAGATGCCCTCGCGGCAATCGCTGTCGAACTCCACCGGCTGCTTGCCCTGCCGCGCGAGGTCCTCGTTGACGAGGTCCAGCACCTCGAGCAGCGACATCTCCGGCAGGATGCCGGCGACCGTGTGGATCTCGAAGCGGCCGTCGCGTTCGCCGCGCTGCTGCCGCCAGATCTTCAGATGGATCGTCTTGGACGCGCTCATCGGGCCTTCTTCCTACTTGTAGCTGCGGGACTTGAGTTCGACGTGCTCGAACACGAGATCTTCCTTGTGCATGATCGGCTCGCGATCCTGGCCCGCGTGCTGCCAGGCGGCGACGAAGGCGAAGCGGCGATCGTCGCGCAGGGCTTCGCCCTCGGCGGTCTGGTGCTCCTCGCGGAAATGGCCGCCGCAGCTCTCCTCGCGCATGAGCGCGTCGCGGGCCATCAACTCGCCGAGTTCGAGGAAGTCCGCGACGCGGCCGGCCATCTCCAGCTGCTTGTTGAGATCGGCGCCTTCGCCGGGCACGTTCACGCGCTGCCAGTACGCCTCGCGCAGCCCGCGGATCTCGCCGATCGCGCGCTCGAGATCGGGCCGGTTGCGCGACATGCCGACCTTGTTCCACATGATGCGGCCGAGGTCCCACCAGAACTCGCGCACGGTGCGGTCGCCCTTGATCTTCAGCAGGCGTTCGTAGCGCGTGCGCACGTCGGCCTCGACGGCGGCGAAGGCGTCGGTGTCGGTGCGGTTGGCGGCCTTGCCGTTGTCCGCCAGGAAGCCGGCGACCACGCGCGGCACGATGAAGTAGCCGTCCGCCAGGCCCTGCATGAGCGCGCTGGCGCCGAGCCGGTTGGCGCCGTGGTCCGAGAAGTTGGCCTCGCCGGCGACGAAGAGGCCGCGGATCGTGGACATCAGGTCGTAGTCGACCCAGAGGCCGCCCATGGTGTAGTGCGGCGCGGGGTAGATGCGCATGGGCGTGCGGTAGGGGTCGTCGGCCGTGATCTCCTCGTACATCGCGAAGAGGTTGCCGTAGCGGTCGGCCACCACGTCGCGGCCCAGGCGCCCGATGGCGTCGGCGAAGTCGAGATAGACCGCCAGACCGGTGTTGCCCACCCCCTTGCCGCTGTCGCATTCGAGCTTGGCGGCCCGGGCCGCGATGTCGCGCGGGACCAGGTTGCCGAACGCGGGATAGCGGCGCTCGAGGAAGTAGTCGCGCTCGGGCGCGGGGATGTCCTGCGGCGGTCGTTCGTCGCCAGGTCGCAGCGGCACCCAGACCCGGCCGTCGTTGCGCAGCGATTCGCTCATCAGCGTGAGCTTGGACTGGTATTCGCCCGCCTGGGGGATCGCCGTGGGGTGGATCTGCGTGAAGCAGGGGTTGGCGAACAGGGCGCCCCGGCGGTGGCTGCGCCAGATCGCCGTCGTGTTGCAGTTGACGGCGTTGGTCGACAGGAAGAAGACCGGCGAGTAGCCGCCCGTCGCCAGGACGACCGCGTCGGCGGCGAAGCGCTCCAGCCGGCCGTCGACCAGGTTGCGGCAGACGATGCCCGCGGCGCGGTCGTCCTGGACCACGAGGTCGAGCATCTCCCGGCGCGGGTAGGATCTGACGGTGCCGGCCCGGATCTGGCGCGAGAGGGCGGCGTAGACGCCGAGCAGGAGTTGCTGGCCGGTCTGCCCGCGCGCGTAGAACGTGCGGCTGACCTGCACGCCGCCGAACGTGCGGTTGGCCAGGGTGCCGCCGTACTCGCGGGCGAACGGCACGCCCATCGCCACGCATTGATCGATGATCTCGGTCGAGAGCTGGGCCAGACGGAAGACGTTGGCCTCGCGGGATCGGTAGTCGCCGCCCTTGATCGTGTCGTGGAAGAGGCGCTGCACGCTGTCGCCGTCGTTCTGGTAGTTCTTGGCCGCGTTGATGCCGCCCTGCGCGGCGACGCTGTGGGCGCGGCGGCTGGAGTCCTGGATGCAGAAGTTCAGGACATTGAACCCCATCTCGCCGAGCGTGGCCGCCGCGGCGCCGCCGGCCAATCCCGTGCCGACGACGATGATCGTGAACTGGCGCCGGTTGGCGGGGGCGACCAGGCCGCAGGCCATCTCGTGGCGACGCCATTTCTCGGCCAGCGGCCCGCTGGGAACGCGCGCGTCGAGGATCCTGGACTCGCCCATGCTAGCGACCTCCCGCGGCGACGAAGAAGTAGACGTACGGCGGCAGCGCGAGGAAGCCCGCGCCCAGCACGATGCCGGCCGCGATCGAAAGGCGCGTCAGGCCCCTGATGTGGCGGTCGCTGTTGAGGCCGAGGGACTGGCAGGCGCTCCAGACGCCGTGCCAGAGGTGCGTGCCCAGCAGGATCATGACCGCCATGTAGCCGCTGGTGATCCACGGGTTCTTGAACGCGTCGACGACCACGGCGTAGATGTCCTTCATCGCGACGCCGTCGTAGACCACGGGCGGATGGTCGGCGAACTTGAACATCTTCACGTGCAGGAGTACGAAGACCAGGATGATCGGGCCGGTGACGATCATGCTGGTCGAGGCGAGCGTCTTGCGGCTCGCGCCGCCGGCGTTCTTGACCAGCGCGTAGCCCTGCGGCCGCGCCCGCCGCCTGTCCAGCCAGGCGGCCCTGACCGCGAAGAGCGCATGCACCAGGAAGGCGGCGATCAATCCGGCCTCGAAGACGATGATGAGCCACCCGTGCAGCAGATTCTCGAGGTAATGGGCGTATTCGTTGAAGGCCCGGCCGCCGTCGGGGATGAACAGGGTCAGGTTGCCGAGCAGATGCACGATGACGAACCCGAACAGCATCAGGCCGGTGGTCGCGACCAGGACCTTCTTGCCGACGCTGGAGCCGGCGAAGGTCGCGAGCGGAATCTTGGACACTCGTTCTCCATTTCACTGGCGCCAGCGGTCGCTTTACAGGCCGGTCGCCGCGAGCCATCTTTCCGGCGACAAGCCCGGGCGTCCGCGCGGACGCGGCCGGCGCCGGCCGGCCTGCGCGCGGCGTCCGTCACGATAAGCACCCTCAGGAAGGATCGCCCGTCATGGCTCAGGCCAGGCCCCCGGTCGCGTCGCGTATGCAGCACGTCAAGGCGTCGGAGATCCGGGAGCTTCTGAAGCTGACCGCCCGGCCGGGCGTCATCTCGTTCGCCGGCGGGCTGCCCGCGGCCGAGCTGTTCCCGGCGGCCCAGCTCGTCGAGATCGCGCGGACCGTGCTCGAGACGGAGGGCAGCCGCGCCTTGCAATACTCCACGACCGAGGGAGATCCCGACCTGCGGCGCCTCATCGCCGGCCGCATCAACGCGAAGCAGCAGACCCGCGTGACGGCCGACGAGGTCCTGATCACCAGCGGCTCGCAGCAGGGTCTCGAGTTCACGGGCAAGCTCTTCCTCGATCCCGGCGATGTCATCCTCTGCGAGAGCCCGACCTACGTCGGTGCGCTCAACGCCTGGCGCCCCTACGAGCCGCGATTCGTGGCGATCGAGACCGACGACGAGGGCATGATCCCCGCGGCGGTCGAGGCGGCTCTCGCCGCGAACGAGCGGGTGAAGTTCATCTACGCCATCCCCGACTTCCAGAACCCCAGCGGGCGCACGTGGTCGCTGGCGCGGCGCGAGGCGCTCATCGAGCTGGCGACCCGATTCAACGTCCCGGTGATCGAGGACAGCCCCTACGCCGAGCTGCGGTTCGAAGGCGAGCCGCTGCCGGCCTTGAAAGCGCTCGATCGCGCCGACCTCGTCGTGTTCCTGGGGACCTTCTCGAAGACGTTCTGCCCGGGTCTGCGTTGCGCCTGGCTGGCGGCGCCGGCGGACTTCGTGCGGCGCTACGCCCTGATCAAGCAGGGCGCCGATCTGCACACCGGCACGCTGATCCAGCGGCTGGTCGCGACGTACCTCGAGCGCCACGACCTGGACGACAACATCGCCCGCGTGATCGAGGTCTACCGCCAGCGACGGGATCTGATGGTCGCCACCCTCGCGGCCGAGCTGCCCGCGGGCGTCGCCTTCACCCGGCCGCACGGCGGCCTCTTCCTGTGGGTGACGTTCCCGCCGCGCGTCAACGGCCGCGATCTGCTCGCGCGCTGCCTGCAGGAGGACGTGGCGTTCGTGCCGGGCGGGGCCTTCTTCCCCGATCCCGGCCATGAGCATCACGCGCGTCTGAACTTCAGCTTCATGCCGCCGGACCGGATCGAAGACGGGGCGCGGCGGTTCTGCAAGGCCGTGCGGGCGTTTCTGAGCTGATAACCCGGGATAAGGGAGGCGATCATGGCGGAAAAGAACCGGGTCGAGGGCAAGCTCGAAGTGGCCGGCATCATGGGTCCGCTCTGGATCATGGGTTGGCTGTTCACGCTCGGCTTCGTGCAGCTGACGATGCCCAAGGCGCTCTGGGCGGTCGCCGTCTGGCCCTACTACCTCGGACGCGCGCTCGCCGGCTAGCCGCGCCGCGCGCCGCGCGCGTTGTTCAGCGCAGCTGAAGCTCCGCCAGCAAGGCGGCGTAGAACCGCACGCCGAGCGGCAGGAGCGCGTCCGGGAAGTCGTACGCCGACGCGTGCAGCACGGGTTGGCGGCGGCCGGCGCCCAGCCCGATCAACGCGCCCGCCGAACTCCGCAGCAAGCGGCCGAAGTCTTCCGACCACCGGAAGGGGCTTTCCGGGGGGCGGGCGACCGCCAGCTTGGCCGCGCGCGCCGCCCGGCGCGCGAGCGCCACGCTCTGCGGGTGGTTGACCGTTGCCGGGAATTCGTCGTACCACGCGACGGCGCAGCTCAGCCCGTCGCGGCCCGCTTCCTGCCTGGCCAGGGCGGTCGCGCGGCGGCGCAACTCGTCCAGCACGTGCTCGCAATCCGAACGCAGCGTGGCCATGATCTCGGCGTCGCCGGGGCTCGTGCCGAAGGCCGCCTCGCCGAGGCGCGCGTGCACCACGGTGACGAGCGCGAGCTGGCCCGGCGCCGCGAGCGCGATCGGCAGGCTCACCAGGCCGGGCACCAGCCGGCTCAACGCCATGGCGGGGCTCAGGCCGGATTCCGGGTACGCGGCGTGCGCCGTGCGCCCGCGCAGACGGATGGCCAGACCGACGCTGCCGGCCGTGAACGGCCCGTCGCGCAGCAGGACGCGGCCCAGCGCGTGTCCCGGCAAGTTGTGCAGCGCGAAAGCGTGATCGATCGCGAGATCGCGCCAGCGGCGGTCTTCCGTGACGGCCCGCGCGCCGAGGCCGGTCTCTTCCGCTGGTTGGAAGAGCAGGGCCACGCGCCCGCGACGCAACGGCTGCCTGGCGAGCGCCAGCGCGACGCCGCAGAGCATCGCCATGTGGCCGTCGTGTCCGCAGGCGTGCGACACGCCGTCGGCGAGCGAGGCGTGCGGCAGGCCGCTCGTCTCGGCGATCGGCAGGGCGTCCAACTCGGCGCGCAGCGCCACGGTGGGCCCTGGCGCCTCGTCCGGAGCGGTGAAGATAGCGGCGAGGCCATGTCCGCCGAGGCGATCCAGGAACGCGTGCGGCCGGCAATCGGCGAGCCAGGACCGCAAGAACGCGGCTGTTCTCTCCTCGTGGCCACTCAGATCGGGCCCGGCGTGCAGCCGGCGGCGCAGCTCGACGAGCCGCTGGATGTCGCCCGCGGGCAGCGGCGCGCTGGTCTTCAAGGCTGCCAGGTCGGCTCCGTTCGCCGGCCGGCGCGTGGCGGGCCCACGCTCACGCTTCGAGCGGCGGCGCGGCGGCCGGTTGCGTCTGGCGCCGGCTGCGCGCCCGCGCCCACCGCCAGCCGCGCGCCAGCGCCCAGCCCAGACGGGTGCAGGCCCAGTATAGCGACGGCATCGCCATGAGGATCAGGACCGTGCTGGAGGCCAGCCCGCCGATCGACGCCAGCGCCAGGTTCTCCCAGATGTCCTTGCCGGCCGTGGCCTTGTCGGCCTTGTAGAGCAGCGGCAGCAAGCCGGCGATCGTCGTGCCGCTCGCCAGCAGGATCGATCGCATCTGGATGCGGGTGCCGGCCACGATCGCCTGCTTGAGGATGTCGTAGCGCTCGGCGGCCTCGAGGCGCCAGAGGTCGAAACCACCGAGGCGCCGCTTGTCGGGCACCAGGTCGGCGCCGTGGCCGCGGTCGGCGACGATCTCGCGCACCATGAGCCGGTAGCGGTTGACCAGGAGGATCGCGTTGTTGACCACGATGCCGAACATCAGGACCAGGCCGATCTGCGCGGAGCTGTCGAACGTGCTGCCATCGGCCCAGAAGATGCCGACCACGCCGACCAGCGCCATCGGCACCGCGAGCAGCATGAGGATCGGCAGCAGCAGGCTCTCGGTCAGCGCGGCCAGCGTCATGAAGATGAACAGCGCCGTCAGCTGCAGCGTGCGGCCGAGTTCGGCCTGCTCCTCGGCGGTGATCTGCTGGCCGGAGAGATCCTCGGCCGTGAAGCCGTACGGCAGCTCGACGGCAGCCAGCAGTTCGGCGATGAACGATTGCTTCATGCGGTCGGTGCCGATGTACTCCCAATTGATGCGCTGGGAATAGCGCTGATCCTTGCGCGTGATGGCCGTCAGCTCGGGCCTGGTCTCCAGGCGGATCAGCTCTCCCAGGCCGATCGTCTGCCCGCGATGGGTGGTCAGGGTCCGGGCCAGCACCGCATCGTACTGGATCGCCTCGGTCTCGGCGAAGGCGAGCTGGATCTGCCGATCGCGTCCTTCGATGATCATACGCCACGGCGTGTCGACGCCGAGCAGGCGCTGCAGGTGGCCCAGCGCCTCGGCCATCGAGATCTGGCGGCTCGCCAGCGCGTCGCGGTCGATCCGGATGACGGTCTCGTCGACGCCCGCGCGCTCGGGGCCCGATCCGCTGGTCAGCCGTACATTGCGTACACGCCGGTTGCGCTCCAGACGCGCGACCAGTTCGTCGGAGAGCCGCTTCAGCTCCTTGCTGTTGTATCCCGTCAACAGGATCGTCGAGTTGCCGGGCATGCCGCCCATGCCCCCCTTGAAATAGGGGTCGCCGAAGCCGGCGATGAAGATGAACATGCCGCCCATCTCCTCGGCGAGCAGGATCAGGCGCTGGCGGAACATCTCCGGGTACGCCGAGTAGCGCACCTCGTCGGTCTTGAACTCGATGCGCATGAACGCGTTGTTGGACCACGCCTGCACGGTCATCTTGACGTCCGCGGGCAGGGGCAGCAGTTCGGACTCGAAGAGGCGCATGGTCTCCGAAGCGAGCAGGACGTCGGTGCCGACCGGGCGCGAGAGGTAGACGATGAGCTCTTCCTCGTTGCGCGGCTGCCACCAGCCGCCCTTGGTGACCTTGTGGCCGTAGGCCCACCAGGCGCCGTAGAACAGCGCCAGGATCACCAGCAGCGGGTAGAACCAGAAACGCACGTGCAGCCAGGTGATCCGCTCGACGAAGCTCACGAAGCAGCCCACCGCCGCGAGCAGCCCGGCGCTGCCCGCCACCCACGGCCAGAGATCGCGCAGGGCGTGGTCCGGCAGGAACAGGGCGACCGCCAGCACGCTGAGGGACGCGGCCGCAGCGACCAGCGCGGTCCAGCGCCAGAGCAGGCGCCAGCCGTCCGGGCCGGGCCGAGCCGGCGCGGTCCGCCGCGTCTCGGCCTCGGCGCTGCCGCGCAAGGCGACCGGCATCCAGCCGAAGGCCACGAAGATCGAGGCCAGCATCGCGAACGCGACGCTGACCGCGAGCGGCACGTACGTCAAGGCGAGGCGGCCGGTCATGTAGACGAAGCTCAAGAAGGCGACGACCGTGGTCAGGGTCGTGGAGATGATCGGGAAGCTGACCTCGCGGGTGCCGCGGACCAGGGCGTCGCGCGCGCTCTCGCGGCGGCGTTCGGTCAGGTGCCGGTGGACCGAGTCGAGCACGAGGATGCTGTTGTCCAGCAACATGCCGAAGCAGATCGTCAGGCCGCTGATAGTCACGAAGTTGACCGAGATGCCGAAGAAGTAGAACAGGCTCAGGCAGATCACCAGCGCGAAGACGATGCTGCTGATCACGATCCCCACCAGCCGCACCCGGCGCAGCGCGAGAGCCAACAGCACGAAGAGCAGCCCCAGGATCACGACCGAGCGCCAGACCAGCTCCCGGAGCTTCTCGCGCAGCTTCTGCCCCTCGTCCTGATCGACCTCCATGGTCAGCGCGAACGGCATGTCGGCCTGGATCTCCGGGATCGCCGCGCGCAGGCGGTTGCTGACGGCGACAGCGTTCTCGCCGCTGCGCTTGGTGATGCGCAGGGTGATGACGTTCTGGCCGTTGATCCGCCGGTACATGGTCACGTCTTCGAAGGCGCGCTCGATCGCCGCCACCTGGGACAGCCGCACGGGCTGGTTGCCGCGCATGGCGAGCACCGTATTCTCGAGCAGCGCGACGGTGACCGAGTCCTTCACCGTGACGGTCAGCTCCTGGCCCTGCCGCCGCACGGCGCCGGCCGGCAGGATGTCGTCGCGCTCGTTGAGCCGGTTGAAGATCCCGTCGGCGGTCAGGTTGAACTGCTCCATCTTCTTGAGGTCGAGGTTGACCTTCAGCAGCGGGCGCGCGCCGCCGAGCAGCTGGGCGTCGGCCACGCCGGCCAGCGCCAGGAACCGCGGCCGCAGCCAGTTCTCGGCCTGCTCGCGCAGCTCGTTCGCCGACAGGGGGGAGATGAGGTTGACGGTGAAGAAGTCCCTGGCCTGCATCTCTTCGGGCACCTCGGGCACGACCCGCGGCTGGGCGGCCTGCGCCGGCAGGCCGCGCCGCACGTTGCCCAGGTGCTCGTTCAGCTCGAGGCGCGCGAACTTGATGTCGACGTCCCGCTGGTAGCTGATCTCGACCGTCGACTGGCCGTGGCGGCTGGTCGAGGCGATCGACTCGATGCCCCGGCACTGGGCGGCGGCCTCTTCGATCGGCAGCGTGATCGCCCGCTGGATGGCCGACGGACTGGCGCCTTGCCAGGTCGTGTGGACCGTGAGCTTGGGCAGCTCGGTCTCGGGCATGGCCTCGATGTTCAGGCGCGGCAGCGCGTACAGTCCGCAGACCATGAGCGCCGCGAACAGCATCCAGGTGGCGACGGGGTGGTCGACGAAGAAGCGGATCATCGCGTATCGGTCCGGCGCAGCCGGCGTCGCTCCTGCCAGCCGTGCGCCAGCTCGTAGACGCACGGGGTCAGGTAGAGGGTCAGCAATGTCGCGAGGCTCAGGCCGCCGATGATCGTGATCGCCAGCGGCCGCTGGATCTGTTCGCCGGTGCCCAGGCCGATGGCCATCGGCACCATCGCCAGCACCGTCGTGATCGTGGTCATCAGGATCGGGCGGAAGCGCAGCTGGCCGGCCTCTAGCAGGGCCGCGCGCACCGGCAGGCCCTCCTCGGCGCGCAGGCGGCGGATGGTCGCCACCTTGACGATGGCGTCGTTGACGGCGATGCCGAGCAGCGCGATCAGGCCGATGAGCGAGATGATGTTCAGCGTCTGGCCGGTCACGAGCAGCGTCACGACCGCGCCCATGACGCCGATCGGCAGCACGACGGCGATGATCAGGGGATCGAGGAAGCTCTCGAACTGCGCGGCGAGGATCATGTAGACCAGCAGCGCCGACAGCACCAGCGCCCAGGCCAGGTCGCGGAAGCTGCGGTTGATCTCCTCCTGCTCGCCGCCGGTCAGGAAGACCAGGCCGGCGGGCCGCTCGCCGCTCGCGAGGATCGGCTCGACATCCTGCCAGACCTCGTCGACGCCGCGGCCCTGCACGTCGCCCGAGATGGTGATCTGGCGCCGCTGGTTCAAGCGCGCGACCTCGCGCACCGGCCGCTCGACCTCGTGCGTCACGAAGGTGCCCAGGGTGGCGGTCCGGCCGCCGGGCAGATTCACCGGCGAGGCGAGAACCTCGTCGAGATCCTGCCGCTGCTGGCGCGGGAGGCGCACGGCGATGTCGATGCGCCGGTCGATCTCGTTGTACTGGGTGGCGATGGTGCCCTGGATGCGGCCGCGCAGTTCGGCGGCGATGAACTCCGGCTCCACGCCGTAGCGCAGGGCTGTCTCGCGCAGCAGGCTCAAGCGCAAGGTGGGATTGCCCAGGACGCGGTCCATCTCCAGGTCGCGCAGGCCCTCGACGGCGGCCAGCCGCGGCAGCAGCGCGTCGGCGACGCGGCGCGCGTCCTCGGGATCTTCGGCGACGATGCCCAGCGAGAAGGGCGCCTCGCCGCTGGCGAGGAGCTCGCCCAGCCCGATGCCTTCGTCATGGAACGTCCAGGCGCTGTCGGCCAGGCGCGCCAGCCGCTTCTGGAGAAGCTCTTTGACCTCCTGCATGTCGCGCTGGCCGTGGCGCGACGGCTGCAGAAGGACGCGGATACGCGCGACGTTCGGCGCGGTGTAGTCCTTCAGGCTCGCGAGCGTCTTCTCGGTCTGGCCGACCTGCGTGTAGACCGTCGCGACGTGGGGCTGCTGCGCCAGGAACGCCGCCAGCTCGCCCGCGATCTCGCCGGTGCCTTCGACCGGCGTGCCGGCGGGCAGCTCGAGATGGAGCGAGAAGTCGCCCTGGTTGCGGTCCGGCAGGAAGGTGCGGCGCAGGTCGCTGCCGAGCCAGACGGTCAGGCCCAGGGCCAGGGCCACCACGAGCAGGAAGATCGGCTTGTGGTCCAGCACCCACGGCAGGCGGCGATGGTACGCGCGCTGCCAGCGGTCCAGGACGGCCAGGCCGGGCCGGAAGATCCGGGCGGGCGCGGTCGTCGGCCGCAACAGCTTGGCCGAGAGCATCGGCTGTAGGATCAGGGCCGCGAAGATCGAGACCAGCAGCGCGAAGGTCACGGTCAGGGCCTGGTCGCGGAAGAACTCGCCCGCGATTCCGGGCACGTAGATCACGGGGAAGAACACCGCGACGGTGGTCAGCGTGGCGGCCACCACGGGCGAGGCGACCTCGCGCGTGGCGTTCGCGCAGGTCGTCGCCACCGTCTCGGCGTCGGGCTTGCCGCGCAGCTTGCGCAGGTGCCGGTTGATGTTCTCCAGCACGACGATCGAGTTGTCGACCAGCATGCCGGCCGCCAGCGAGAGGCCGCCGAGCGACATGAGGTTCAGGTTCACCCTGCCGAAATCGAGCAGGGCGAAGGTGGTCATGATCGAGACCGGGATCGCCAGGCCGACGACCAGCGGACTGCGCCAGTCGGCCAGGAAGAGGAACAGCACCAGGAACGCGAGGACCGCGCCGTAGAGCAGCGACTGCTGCAACCCTGCGACCGATTCCGCCACGTAGTCCGCGTCGCGGTAGACGAAGGTCGCCCCGAAATCAGGGTACTGGCCGCGCAGGACCTCGAGGACCGTGTCGACCTCGCGCGTGGTGGTGATCGTGTTCTTGCCGACCTCCTTGAACAGGTGCAGCGCGACGACCTCCCTGCCGCCGAGGAAGGTCAGCCCCTCGGGCTCCTTGGTCGCGTCCTCGACCCTGGCGATGTCGGCGACCGTCAGCTTGCGGCCGGCGAGCGGGATCTCGGTGCGGCGGATCTCGTCGAGGTCCTCGTACTCGCCGAGGATGCGCAGCGGCAGGTGCAGCGGACCCTTGCGGATGCGCCCGCCGGGGAAGTTCACGTTGGCGATGCGCAGCGCCGTCGCCAGGTCGGCCACGGTCAGGCCGTAGAGCCGCAGGCTCGCGAAGTCTGGTTCGACCAGGATCTCGCGTTCGGCGCCGCCGATCACCTCGGCCTGGCTGACGCCGTTGATCTGTTCGAGGGCCGGCTTGACGACCTCGCGCGCGAAGTCGGTCATCTGGCGCAGCGGCGCGTCGCCTTCGAGCACGAGGATGGCGATCGGCCGCGCCGACGGGTCCCAGCGCAGGATCAAGGGGCGATCGGCGGCCTCGGGGAAGTCCCGCCGGTAGGCGACCTGATCGATGGCTTCGCGCAGGTGCAGGTTGGCGAAGTCCATGTCGGTGCCCCAGTCGTACTGCACCGTGATCGTCGAGACGCCTTCGCGCGTGCGCGAGACGACGCGGCGCACGCCCTCCTGGCCGGCGACGATCTCCTCGAGCGGCTGCGTGACCAGCCGCACGAGGTCGCCCGCCGGCGTGTCGGCGTAGTTCGTGATGACCGTCAGGTTCGGGTAGTTGATCGCCGGCAGCAGGTCCAGGGCCAGCCGGCTCTTGCCCTGCCAGCCGAGGATGACCAGTCCCGTGAAGAACATCAGGACCGCGACCGGCCGCCGGACCGCCTGCAGGATCATCGGCCGGCGCTCGTGGCGGCGCGCGCGAAGGCCCAGCGGTCGTCGGGCGCGACGCGGTCGCGCACCTCGATGAGCGACTCGTGGGCCAGCGTGAGGTGGTCGCTGACGACGACCTCGTCGCCGGGCGCCAGCTCGCCGCCCGAGTGCACCTGCAGGATCTCGACCCAGTGGTCGTTCTGCCGGCCGACGGTCACGTACAGCCACTGCGCGCGTTCGCCCTGCCGCTTGAAGACGAGGGGGCGGTCGTCGCGGATCAAGACCGCGGCCTTGGGCACGAGCAGCCGTTCGGGATGCACGAAGCCGGCGATCTCGGCGCGGCAGAACATGCCCGGCCGGAAGCGGCCGTCGGGATTGTCGAACCGGATGAGCACCTCGCAGGTGCGGCTGGCGGCGTCCAGCGTGGCGGCGATCACGTCGACGCGCGCCAGCACCGTGTCGCGCACGGCGGGCACCGCGACGCGGGCGGGCCGGCCGGGCACGAGGTCGGCGAGATTGGCCTCGAGCACGTTGACGGCGGCTTCGAGGTGCTGGTTGTCGTAGAGCAGGCAGACGGTCTGGCCGAGGCCGACGTTGGCGCCCACGACGGCCTGCAGGTTCTGCACGACCCCGGCGAAGGGCGCGCGGATCTCCGTGTACTCGAGGTTGAGGCGGGCGCGCTGCTCGCTCAGCCGCGCGTCGGCCAGGCCGGTACGCTGCTGGAAGACCTCCTGGCGAAAGGCTCCGTCAGCCAGGGCGGTCAGCTCGAGTTCCAGCAGGCGGGTACGGAACTCGGCGGCGCTCAGCGCGCCTCGCCTGTGCTCGCGCTCCAACTCGGCGCTGCGCTGCTCGAAGGCGCGCAACGCGGCCATATCGATCTGGAACGTGTCCTGCTCCGCGGCCACCTGGCTGAGCGCGCGGAGCTGGTCGAAGCGGCTCTTCTCCAGGTCGAGGCGGTATTCCCGGCCGTCGAGGCGGGCCAGCAGCTGGCCGGCGCGCACCCCGTCGCCGTCGCGCACCAGGACCTCGACGAGCTGCCCGCCGATCTTCGTCTTGATCTCCAGCACGCGCGGGGTGCGCAGCTCGCCATCGGCGTAGATGCTCTCGACGAGGTCGCCGCGGGCGACCTTGCCGACGTTGACCCGGATCGCCCGCTCCTGGCGGCCGGCGGGCTGCTCGTCGGCCGCCTCGCCGCCGGCCGCCTCGCCGCCGGCCGCCGCCGCGGTCGTGTCGGCGGCGGTGGCG
>CAZJWO010000033.1:0-32230 GCA_964549735.1 uncultured Fibrobacteraceae bacterium
TTCGCTCGCCGGACGGCGGACGCCTCAATGCGCGCGGCCGCCCGCCGGGGCGGCCGCACGCCGGCCAGGAGGCGGGTTCGTCGCGGCTAGCCGCCGTCGAGCATCGGGTTCTCGTCGAATCCGTGCCAGCCCTCGGGGTCGGCCAGGTAGTCGTACGTATTCTTGAGCAGGGCGTAGTGGTGCTGCTCTTCTTGGGCCAGTGCGCGGAAGATCTCCTTGGCGCGCTCCGACTCGACCGTGGCCACGGCGTCGCTGTACATCTTGTAGCCGCGACGCTCGACGTCCATGGCGCCCTCGATGATCTTGAGCTCCTCCGGCGCGGCCGTGTAGGGATCTTTCGCCTTCTCCAGCGCGGCCTCGAAGATCTGGCGCGCCGAGCGGCCGTCGTCGTCGTGCTCGGGCTGCATGTCTTCGGGATTGTTGTTGACCAGCAACTGGCGCTTCAGCTGCAGCAGATAGGCCTTGTGCCCCTTCTCGTCCTCCGCCAGCGAACGGAAGAGATTGCGCTCCAGCTCGCTGGGCGCGTTCTCGGCTCGGTCCAGGAAAAAGGCCATGCCGGTTTCCTCGAACTTGACGGCCTTGTCCAGGATCGTCAGGCACTCGCGCACATCGTCCTTCATGCGTGGTCCTCCTCGGTGACGGCCTCCGGTCTAACGCGTCGATTTCGCTGCCAAACAAACAACAGACGGGTCGATTCGGCAACCGGAACCCGCGGTGCGCCTTGCCGCCTCTGCGGACGCTGCTAGTATGTCGCCAACGGCCCGCCCAGCCGAACCCCGGCGGCGGGCGGTCCGCGCACCGACCAGCAAGGTGAGGAGACACCGGCATGGCCAATCTGCAGGAACGACTCGCTCAGACGATCCCCCATTGGCGCGACGAATTGCGCGACCTGGTCCAGAACCACGGCGACCAGGTCATCAGCCAGGTGACGGTGGCCCAGGCCGTCGGCGGCATGCGCGGCGTCAAGGGCATGATCTGCGATACGAGCGAGGTGCCCCCGGACGTAGGACTGCTGGTGCGCGGCATCCCGATCGGCGAGCTGACCGGACACACTCCGGAGGACATCTTCTATCTGCTGTGCACGGGCGAACTCCCCACGCCGGACGCGCGCGAGCACCTGCGCGCCGACCTCGCACGCCGCGCCGTCGTCCCGGACTACGTCTGGCAGGTGATCGAGAGCCTGCCCGCCGACTCGCATCCGATGTGCATGCTCGACACCGCCGTGCTGAGTATGCAGGGCGAGAGCGCGTTCGTGCGCGCTTACGACGAAGGCGTGGCCAAGACCGAGTTCTGGACGTCCATGCTCGAGGACTGTCTGAATCTGCTGGCGCGGATGCCGACGATCGCGGCGGCGATCTACCGCCAGCGCTTCGGCAAGGGACCGCGCATCGCCCCGCGCGCCGACCTCGATTTCTCCGAGAACTTCGCCCATATGCTCGGCCTGCGCGACGTGCACGCCGAAGCGGCCGACGCGTTGCGCCTCTACCTCGTCCTGCACTGCGATCACGAAGGCGGCAACGTCTCCGCCCACACCAGCAGCCTCGTGGGTTCGGCCCTCAGCGACGCCTACTACTCCGTCTCGGCCGGCCTGAACGGCTTGAGCGGCCCGCTGCACGGGCTCGCCAATCAGGAGTGCCTGAAGTGGGTGCTGGCGGTGCGCGATCAGTTCGGGGGCGTGCCCAGCGAGGACCAGCTGCGCGCGTTCGCCTGGGAGACGCTCGACAGCGGGCGCGTGATCCCCGGCTACGGCCACGCCGTGCTGCGCGTGACCGACCCCCGTTTCAGCGCCTTGCTGGCCTTCGGCGAGAAGCACTTCCCCGGCGACGAGATCGTGCAGATCGTCAGCCGCGTGTTCAAGGTGATTCCCGAGGTGCTGCGCGAGCAGGGCAAGGCCAAGAACGTCTGGCCGAACGTGGACGCCGCCAGCGGGGCGATCCTCTACCACTACGGCATGACCGAGTTCCCGTACTACACGGTGCTCTTCTCCGTGTCGCGGGTCATGGGCATGTGCGCCCAGCTCGTGTGGAACCGGGCCATGCTCATGCCGATCGAACGGCCGAAATCGGTCACGCTGGCCTGGCTCAAGCAGCAGGTCGGCGGCGCCTGAGGCCGGTCGCCGCACGTGCGCGCGCCCGCCGCGACAGCCGTCCGCGCGGCGGATGCTGCGGTCCGGGCCACGGGGAGATAACGGGACTCAAGATCGTTTTCGCGCCATCGGACCTTTCCATATCGCAATCTTTTTGCTATCATCGTTATTGTAGACGCTGCTGAGGCTTCGCCCACTCCGGCCGCGCCCGGAAAGGATCTCGTCATGCTGCGACGCTTCCTCTACCTGGCCGCGCTAGGCCTGCTCCTGCCCGCCTCGACCATGGCGGCCGTCACGATCACGGTCTTCGACGTCGGCCAGGGCGACGCCACCCTTGTCGAGTCTTCCAGCGGCATGACGCTGCTCTTCGACGCCGGCCCGAGCGCCTCGATCGCCAACAGCAAGATACTGCCGTATCTGGCCAGCAAGGGCATCACGAGCCTCGACTACATCGTGTCCAGCCATTACCATGCCGACCACATCGGCGGCACCGTCACCGTCTACAACCAGATGGGCGCCGCGCACGGCGTCTGGGACCGCGGCTGGAGCTACACGACCGCGACCTACAGCACCTATGCCGCCACGGTCGCGGCCGACCGGCAGGCCCTGACGCAATTCAAGGTCCTGGACCTGGGCGCCGGCGTGACGGCCACCGTGCTCGCGCTCAACGGCAACGGGGTGCTCTCGCCGCCCTTCAACAATTCCAGCCGCGAAAACGAGTACAGCGTGGCCCTGCTGATCGAGGCGGGCGATTTCGACTTCTTCCAGGGCGGCGATCTGCCGGGCACCAATAGCGGCGGCTACGTCAACATCGAGACCTCGGTCGCGCAGACCATGCTGGCCCTCGGCAAGGCCGACATCGAGGTGTACCGCGTCAACCACCACGGCAGCTACAGCAGCAGCAACACCTACTTCCTGAACACGACGACCCCCGAGGTGGCGATCATCTCCTGCGGTCTGAACAATGACTACGGGCACCCGCACGAGGAACCGGTCGTCCGCATGCAGCAACGCGGCATCCACATGTACATGACGACCGCCGGCGGCGGCTATACCCTGCCGCCCGAGTACATGACGATCGCCAACGGCAACATCGTCATCCAGACCACCGGCTACGGCACCTACACCGTCAACGGCGACCTCTGGGAGATGGACGAGCCGGCCGTTTCGGTGCTGGATGTGCCCGCGGCCTTCACCTTGCTTGGCAACCATCCCAATCCGTTCAACCCGGCGACCGTGATCACTTTCCGCTCCGCGCGCGGCGGATCCGGCCAGCTCCTGGTCTACGACCTCGCCGGCCGGCGGCAGTGGCACGCCGGATTCACCGCGCCGGCGGGCGACCATCAGATCACCTGGCAGGCCCGGGACCTCGACGGCCGCATGCTGCCGGCCGGCGTCTATCTCTACCAGGTGATCATGCCCGAAGGGCGCGCCAGCGGCCGCATGGTCCTCGCCAAGTAATCGCCTGCGGCGTCCAACCCGCCTCGCTGTCCGACCCGCTCGCCCGGCGCTGGTTTTTCCTCGCTGCGACGTTAGGTTGCGGCGACCATGAGCCCCTGGTCCCTGCCTGACGGGAGGACATCGATGAAACGTTCCCTCGTGGTGTTGCTCGTTCTGGCCGCCGCGGTCGTCGTGTTCTGGGCCGCCGGCCGGCGCAGCGACAAAGCCGCCGTCCACTATCGTCTGGTCGGCGTCGAGCGGGGCGACCTGGCCGCGGTGGTCTCGGCGACGGGGCACCTCGAGCCGGTCGTCACGGTGCAGGTCGGCACCCAGGTATCGGGCATCATCCACGCCATCTACGCGGATTTCAACGACCGGGTGCACGCCGGGCAGGTCATCGCGCGCATCGACACGACGCTGCTCGCGGGCGCGGTCGGCTCGGCGGCGGCGCAACGCGAGAGGCACCTGGCCGAGCTGCGCCACGCCGAGCGCGAGCATACGCGGCTCTCCAGCCTCCGGGCGGAGAATCTCGTCGCCGAGACCGAATACTTCACGGCCCGCTACGCACTGGACGTCGCTCGCGCCGCTGTCGCCGGCGCCGAGATCGATCTGGCGCGCGCCCGCCAAAACCTCGCCTATGCCACGATCACCTCTCCCATCGACGGCACCGTCATCTCCCGCGCCGTCGACAGCGGGCAGACCGTGCAGGCCAGCTTCGCCGCGCCGGAACTCTTCCTGATCGCCAACGATCTGGCGCGCATGCAGATCCTGGCCGCGGTCGACGAGAGCGACATCGGACAGATCTCGGCCGGACAGACCGCGCGCTTCACGGTGCAGGCCTACCCCGACGCGGTCTTCGCTGGCGAGGTGCGCCAGGTCCGCCTGCTCGGCAGCACGACCGAGAACGTCGTCACCTACACCGTGGTCGTCGACGTCGACAACGCCGACGGCCGCCTGCTGCCGGGCATGACCGCCACGGTCGATTTCCTCGTCGACAGCGCCCAGGACGTGCTCTACGTCGCGAACGCGGCGCTCCGTTTCCGGCCCGCCGAGACGGTCATGCAGGCGGCGCTCGAACGGCGGCGCGCCGAGAGCGGCGCCAGACGGGCGCAGGACGGCGAGCAGCCGGGCGCTGGCGGCGGCCCGGGCAGCGCCGCCGCGGGCGTCGCGACGCGCGGCGGCCAGCCGGGCCAGCCGGGCCAAGCGGCGGCAGGCGGCGGCCGCGACCGCGGCATGCTCTGGATCCAGCGTCCCGACGGCCAGCTCGATGTCGTCATGGTGCGCACCGGCATCAGCGACGGCGTGCATACCGTCGTGCAGGGCCGCGATCTCGAGGCCGGCCAGCAGGTCATCGCCGGCATGTCCAGCCAGCCGATCGCGACGACGACCTCGCCGTTCCAGCCAGCCGGCCAGCAGCCGGGGCCGGTCCGCCGCGTGCCGGGAGGCTTCTGAGCATGGCATCCCGAGCGGTCATCCGGACCGAAGCGTTGCAGCGCACCTACTATCTCGGCCGCAACGAGGTTCGCGCGCTGGCCGGCGTGAGCCTGACGGTCTCGCCGGGCGAGATGATCGCGATCATGGGCGCTTCGGGCTCCGGCAAGTCCACGCTCATGAACATCCTCGGCTGCCTGGACCGTCCCACGGCCGGACGTTACGAACTCGACGGCAACGCGGTCGAGAACCTCCGGCGCGATGAGCTGGCCGACATCCGCAATCGGCACATCGGCTTCGTCTTCCAGGGGTTCAATCTGCTGGCCCGGTCGAGCGCGCAGGAGAACGTGGAGCTGCCGCTGCTGTACGACCGCACGGGCCGGCGGCGCGATTCGGCCAAGGCCGCGCGCCTGGCGCTGGAGCGCGTGGGTCTCGGCGATCGCCGGCATCATCAGCCCAGCGAGCTGTCGGGCGGCCAGCAGCAACGCGTCGCCATCGCCCGCGCACTGGTCACCGAGCCCTCGCTGCTCCTGGCCGACGAGCCGACAGGCAACCTGGACACCCGCACCGGGATCGAGGTGCTGGCGCTCTTCCAGCAGCTCAACGCCCAGGGGCTGACCGTGGTCATGGTGACCCACGAGCAGGACATCGCCCGCTACGTGCAGCGGGTCGTCGAGCTACGCGACGGCAGCGTCGTGCGCGACGAGCCGGTCGCCGACCGGCGCGACGCCGCCGCGGACCTGGCGCGCCTGCCGGCGGCCTGAGAGGAGCAGCATGCGACCGGACCGCCTCGTACGCATCGCGCTGCGCAGCATCGCGCGCACGAAGCTCCGCAGCGCGCTGACCATGCTCGGCATCATCATCGGGGTGGGCGCGGTCATCGTCATGGTGGCCATCGGCCAGGGCGCGCGTTCGCGCATCGAGGAGAGCATCCAGAACCTGGGCACCAACATGGTCGTGATCACGCCCGGCGCGAGCACGGCGGGCGGCATCAGCCGCGGCGCCGGCAGCTTCAACCGGCTGACGGTCGAGGACGCCGCCAAGCTGGCGCGCGAGAGCATGCTGCTGGCTCATGTCTCACCGGTGATCATGGCCGGCGCGAGGATCCGCGGCGGCGGCGCCAACTGGTTCGCGCCCGTCTACGGGGTCGACGTCGCGTACCAGGCCATCCGCGACTGGCAGACCAGCAGCGGGCAGTTCTTCAACCAGACCGACGTCCGCACGAACCGTCGGGTGTGCCTGCTCGGCGCGACGGTGGCGGCGCAGCTCTTCGCCGGCCAGGACCCGGTCGGCCAGGAGGTGCTGCTGCGCAGTGTGCCGTTCCGCGTCATCGGCGTGCTGGCCGCGAAGGGCCAGTCCGCCAGCGGCGCCGACCAGGACGACTGCGTGCTCGCTCCCTATACGACCGTGCAGACGCGGCTCGCGGGCCGCCAGTGGATCGCGCAGATCCTGGCGTCGACCTGGTCGGCGGCCGACGTGCCGGCCGCCATGGCGGAGACCTCGGTCATCATGCGCGAAAGCCATCGACTGGCCGATTGGGAGGAGAACGATTTCACGGTGCGCAACCAGGCGGATCTGGCGGCCGCCGCGACCGGCACCACCGAGGTCATGACGATCCTGCTGGCCTGCATCGCGGGCATCTCGCTGCTCGTCGGCGGCATCGGCATCATGAACATCATGCTGGTGTCGGTGACCGAGCGCACGCGGGAGATCGGCATCCGCATGGCCGTGGGCGCGCGGCCGAGCGACGTCATGCTGCAGTTCCTGGTCGAGAGCATCGTGCTGTCGGTGCTCGGCGGTCTGCTCGGCGTGGCTCTCGGCTACGGCGGCTCGGCGCTCGTGGCGCGCATGACGGGCTGGCCCACGGCGATCGACCCCAGCATGGTCGGCCTGGCCCTGGGCTTCGCCGGCGCGGTCGGCATCTTCTTCGGCTTCTGGCCGGCTCGCAAGGCGGCGGCGCTCGATCCGATCGCGGCTCTGCGGTACGAGTGACCGCCGGTCAGCAGGGCGCCGGCGGCGTGCGCTGCGGAGCGGCCGGCGTGGCCGGCGCGACCTCGCCCGGCTGCGCCCCCGCGCCCGCAGGGCGCACGGCGGCCACGGCGTTGCCGGCGATCAGCCAGCCGAGCAGGATCTGCGACGGGTAGTGCATGCGGTCCTGCAAGCGCGACCAGCCGGTCAGCAGCCCCGCGCAGCGGGTCGCGTAGCGGCCGGACCGCGACCCCAGGCGGTCCGCCAGGTTCCACCAGGGAATGGCCGCCAGGAAGGCGTGCCCGCTGGCGGCATTGGCGTGCGCCATGGGCCGCCAGCGAGGCGAGGCGTCGCGGCTCAGCGGGCGGTTGCTGCCCAGCACCCGCTGGACGGTCCACAGCGTGGGCAGACCGACGCTCATCGCTTCGAAATTGGCGCGCCCCCAGCGCGAGAACGGGCTGGTCTTGCCCAGCCAATCGCCCAGCGCGGCCACGCCCCAGACCAGATAGAGCTCGCGTTCGCCCCAGGGCTTGACGACCGCGGCGATGCGATCGCCCGGGCTCGGCGGGTAAGCCTCGGCGCGCAACCGCTTCGCTTCGTCGGCACGGTCGGCCGCACGCAGCGCATCGCGGTCGGCGGCGAGCCGACCTTCCCGCGGATCGGTCCACGCGGCGTGGCGCCTCTCCAGCGCGGCGTCCGCCCCGCTGTAGACCAGGACCGCGGCGGCGCCCAGCCCCAGGCCCAGGCGCAGGAACGCGCGGCGGCCGTAGTTGCGGCGCCAGTGCGGGCCGGTGTGCCGGAACAGCACGCGGCCGCGGCGGCGCGGGCCAGGCGTCGGCCAGGCGACGACGAGGATCAGCACGACCAGAGCCGCGATCCACATGCGCACCGCTCCCATCCCGGGCCGCTCGGCGCGCGCGCCGGCGCCATCGGGGCCGCTGTCAGCGTCGAATAGCCACCGTCATCCCTGCAACCAGGCGACGACGTGGCGGGCTATCGCCGGCGCGCTGGTCAAGCCCGGCGACTCGATCCCGACCAGATTGATCAAACCGTCGTGCTCGTTCGTTTCCCGTTCGATCACGAAATCGGACCAGCCGTCGCGCCACCAGTTCGCCAGGCGCGGCCGCAGGCCGCACATGTCCGGCGCCAGGTCCTCCCGCCGCAGGAACGGCAGGAAGCGGACCGCTCCGGCGTAGAACGCCTCCAGGCGATGGGGATCGACGGTGTAGTCTTCGCCGGCCCGGGGCGGCAGCGGCTCGACATCCGGCCCGAGGCGCATCCGGCCGGCCATGTCGAGGCACAGGTGCACGCCGAGGCTCGACTGGTCGGCGGGCGGCACGGGATAGACGAGGCGGCAGACGCGCCCGTCATGGCGGGGCGAGATCACGAAGTAGCTGCCCTTGACCCAGCGCAGCCGCCAGCCGCGCGCCTCGACGTCGATGCCGGCCAGGGCGGCGACGCGGTCGCTGTACAGCCCCGCCGCATTGACGACCCAGCGGCTGGTGTGGCGCCAGGCCTCGCGTCCGCCCCCGGCCGGCGGCCGGACCTCCAGCCGCCAATCGCCGCGGATGCGCTCCAGGCCGACGCATTCGGCGCGCGTCATGATGTGCGCCGCGGCGGCGCGCGCGACGCCCGCGTAGGCCCGGGTCGCTCCTTCGGCGTCGATGATCGCCGTGCGCGGCGACCAGAGCGCGGCGACGGCGCGCACCGCCGGTTCGAGGCTGGCCGTCTCGTGGGCGTCGAGCAGGCGCAGATCTTCGACCTCGTTGGCGCGACCCAGCTCGTACAGCCGCTGCAACGCGTCGGTCTCGTTCTCCTGCGTCGCGACGACGAGCTTGCCGCACTCGCGGTAGCGCACGCCGTGCTGCTCGCAGAATGCCTTCAGCAGCCGGCGCCCCTCCACGCAACACCGCGCCTTCAGCGAGCCCGGCCGATAGTACATGCCCGCGTGCACGACCTCGCTGTTGCGGCTGGTCGTGCCGGCGCCCAGCGCCGGACCGCGCTCCAGAAGCGCCGTGGCGAAACCGGCCTGGGCGCTGGCGGCGGCGACGGCGCAACCCACGATGCCGCCGCCGATGACGGTGACGTCGACGTCGGCCATGTCACGGCCTGCCGGCGGCCAGGTACGCGTCGAAGGTCTGCTCCTTGTACGCGCCCGACGCGATCCAGCGCAGCACCTGCTGGAACGTGGGCGCGTCGACGTAGCCGGGGATGTAGGTGATCGGCTCGCCGGCGGCCGACAGGAACCAGATCGTCGGCAGTCCCTGCACGCCGAACTCCGCGCGCAGCCTCGGCTCGCGATCCGTATCGATGCGGACGGCGACGAACGCCTCGCGCAGCAGCGCGTCGACCGCGGGATCGGTGTAGGTGTCCCGCTGCATGACCTTGCACCACTTGCACCAGTCGGCCGTGAAGTGGACAACCAGCGGCCGGCCGCTCTCGGCGGCCAGCGCCTTGCCGCCGGCGAGGTCGTGCCAGGTCAGCGCGGTCGTGCTCGCGCCGAGCGCCGCGACCGGCAGGATGAGCGTGGCGCACAGGATCATTCCTCGCAGACGCGTCACGCGATTCATGAGATCTCCTCGGCGACCGGCCAGGGCCAGTCCGCGGGTGGTGGCGCTTCGAGATGCACGGTCGCGCCCCCGACGGGGTGGGCGACCGCCAGGCGCCAGGCGTGCAAGGCGATTCCCGAACAGTCCGTCAGGGACCGCGCGCCGTATTTGACGTCGCCGAGCACCGGCCAGCCCGCCAGGGCGAGCTGAGCGCGGATCTGATGACGCCGGCCGGTCAGCAGCTCGATCTCGAGCAGCGACCGGCCCTCGGCGCGCGCGCGCACAAGATAACGCAATCGGGCCGGTCTGGAGCCCGCGAATTGGTGGACGGCGGCTCTCGTGACGCCCCGCGCGTCGCCCTCCGCCGCGAGGTGGTGGGCCAGCTCCGCCGCCGCCGGCGCGGGCGTTCCCTCGACGACCGCCAGGTACCGCTTGTCGACCAGACCCTCGCGGAACTGCCGCGCCAGCCGCGAGGCCGCCTTGCTGGTGCGGGCGAAGAGCACGACGCCGCTGACCGGCCGATCGAGCCGGTGCACGAGACCGAGGTAGACGTTGCCCGGCTTGAGGTAGCGGTGCTTGAGGTAGGCGCGGACCAGGTCGCCCAGGGTCGTATCACCCGTGCGATCGCCCTGGACCAGAAGTCCGGCCGGCTTGGCGACCGCCAGCAGATGGTTGTCCTCGTGCAGGATGTGCAGATCGCGCCAGTCCATCCGCGAAAAATAGCAGCCGGAGCGCGCCCGACCAAGCGCGCACCGTCACCGTCGCTTGCGCTGCGCCGGCGATCGCCGCGGCGGGCCCGGCCGCTCGCGACTGGCGACGCCGTCGATCAGCAGCGGTGGCTGTCCGGTGTTCTCGATGACGTCGTTCCAGAGCAGGCTGTCCGGATCCAGCCGCTTGCGATGGGCCACCGCCACCGCGAGCGGCACGTGCACGAAACGGTCGTGGACCAGGCCGACCAGGCAGGCCGTACGGCCGGTCATCGCCGCGTGCACCGCGTGCGCGCCGAGGCGGGCGCAGTAGATCGCGTCGTTCGGCCGTGCCGGCAGGCTGCGGATCTGATAGCTCGGATCGATGTACTTGACGTTGACCGGCCGCGACAGGCCCTGGAAGTGGTCGTTGATGGCTCGCGCCAGGTGCGGCCCGATGTCGCCGAGCAGCCTGTTGCCCGAAGCGTCCTGGCCCTCGCCGACCACGAGATCCTGGCCGGCGCCTTCGGCCACCAGCAGCACGGCGTGGTGCCGTGCCGCGAGCCTCTGTTCGAGGTGCCGCAGCAGGCCGCCTCTTCCCTCCAGGTGGAACGGCACCTCCGGCACCAGGACCACGTTGACCTCGTTCGTGGCCAGAACCGTGTGCGCCGCGATGAAGCCGGACTCGCGGCCCATGACCTTGACCAGTCCGACGCCGTTGACCGCGGCCCAGGCCTCGGCGTGGGCGCCGGTCACCGCCTGCACCGCTTCGGCCACCGCCGTCTCGAAGCCGAACGATCTCTCGACGAAGCTCAGGTCGTTGTCGATGGTCTTCGGAATGCCCACGACGGCCAGTTGCAGACCGCGGGCCGCCGCCTCACGGGCGATCGCCAGCGCCCCCTTCTGCGTGCCGTCGCCGCCGATCGTGAACAACATGTCGAGCCGCAGCTTCTGCAGCGCGTCGACGATCTCCGCCGTGCGCTCGCCGCCGCCGCGCGAGGTGCCCAGGATGGTGCCGCCCAGATGGTGGATGTGGCGCACGGCGTCCACGTCGAGCGGCAGCGTCTGCGCCGATCGTCCGGTCAGGAATCCCTGGTAGCCGTAGCGGATCCCGCTGATCCGGCGCACGCCGTAGCGGTGCCAGAGGGTCAGGACGAGGGCCCGGATGACGTTGTTCAGGCCCGGGCAGAGTCCGCCGCAGTTGACGATGCCGGCATGCACGCGATCCGGCGCGAAGAAGATGCGCTCGCGCGGACCCGCGAGTTCGAGCAGGCCGGTCGCTGCGTTCGGCACCTCTTGGTCGGTGCCGACCTCGATGTCGTGCAGGATCATCCGATCGTCGCGGACGTAGTCGGCCAGACAGTCGCCCGCGCGGGTGGACAGCTCGATGGGCGATCGGCGCGTCGCCGGCCCCAGGCGGGCTATCGCGAAATCCGGGCCTTGCGTACCAGGCGCGCGCATGCGTCGTACCTCCCGCCGTAGTGCAGCCATCGCGCGGCTACGGGCAAGTTAGCCGGAAAGCCAGGCGTCCGCGAACGCGGACCGGCGCCGTTGATGGTATAATCTATTGATTATTTTAACCTTACACGATATTCGCCGAATGATTAAGCAAAAATGACGTGTCGAATCTCGGAAAACGTGTACAGTGTCAGAACCATCCCCGGGCTGGCTCTCCTCTCGCCTCATCGTCGCTAGCCCGTGCGGACAGGGAGGCGGTCACGGATGCCGGTTCGCCCTCTCGACATGGCGTCACGACCCCGCTGCCGACCGGGACCCCGGGCCGAACGGTCCGGGGTCTCCGCGTTCTGTGGGGCCCGGATCGTCCGGCGCGGCAGACCAACGTAGCGCGACCAGGATCACGGCCAAACCGGCCGCCGCCCGCAGATAAGGGGCCGCTTCCTGGAACACCGCGCCCGCCGCGAGGATCGCCAGCGGGACCTTCAGGTTGTTGGCGACCGCGAGGCGGCCGGCGTCCGTGCGGGCGGCACCCTTGTTCCAGAACCAGAACGCCACGCCGGTCGAGACCACGCCGAGGTACAACAGCGCGCCGGCAGCGCCGCCGCTCGCGGCCGGCAGCTGCCGCTGGCCGAAGCAGAGCAGACCGAGCAGGACCAATCCGACGGCGCCGAGGTACATCCACCCCAGCAGACCCGCCTCGGCGGCGCGGCGGCGCGACGCCGCGCGAACGCCGGCGGCCAGCGGCCGGTACGCAAGCTGGCCGGCGGCGAAACAGAGGTTGCTCGCCTGGACCAGGAGCACGCCGTGCAAGGACGGCCCTTGCGGCAGCCGGCCTTCGGCGAGCACGGCGCCGGCGATCGCGACCAACGCGGCCAGGAGCGGACGGGCCGGCGGGCGGTGCGCGCGCCAGGCGCCGAGGACCGCCACGTAGGCCGGGGTCAAGACCGTCCACAGGGCGACCTGCCACGCGGCGAGGCTGGCGAAAGCGGCCAGATAGAAGACGTACATCGCGCCGAACTGCACCATGCCCAGCAGCATGGCGCGGGCGCGGCGGGCGCCGCCGGCCGGCGCACAGGCGATGGTCCAGGGCAAGAAGACGAGCGCCGCCAGGCAGAGCCGCACCGATGCGACCCACCAGGGGTCCAGCCCCGCCAGGTAGTGCTTGACCAGGCCGAAGGCGAAGGCCCAGATCATCGAAGCGGCCAGCAACCAGAACATGGCGGCCAGTATCGGCTGCAGACCTCCGTCCCCGCAAGGACGAAGGTCTGCAGTCCGCGCCGCGGCGGGTGGCTCTAGCGCACCAGGCTCAGCTTCTGCAGCTGGCGCTGGCCACCGGCCCGCAGCTCGGCGAGATAGACGCCCGCGGCGACCATGCGGCCGGTCTGATCGCGGCCGTTCCAGGCCGCGATGTGCTCGCCCTCAGCGAGCTGCGCGTCGACCAGGTTGCGCACGAGCCGGCCACGCTGGTCATAGATGCGCAAGCGGACCTGCCCCGCCGTGGCCACCGTGAACCGCAGCTGCGTGGTCGGATTGAACGGATTCGGCGTGGCCAGCGCCAGTGCGGTCCGCCACGGCGGCGACGCGGCGACGCTCGTGACGTCGAGCGGCAGCTCGACCGTGGCCATGGCCACCGGCGCCGCGCGCCCCTGCGCCACCCAGGCGTCGTGGAGCTCCTGGCCCAGCGTGTTGGTCGTGTTCGCATCGCGCAGGAACTCGATGTACTCCTTCGAGGTGGTCTGGTAGTAGAGGGTGGCGGCGACCGAGCTGGCGCCGGCCGGCAGGGCGTACCACGTCTCGTCCCAGTACTGGTTGTCCTGGTAGCCGTCGTAGCCCACGACGGGCGACTGGATCTGCTCGAGCGCGGCGAGCGTCGCGCCGCGCGGCGGGATGCGGTTGTCGAAGAAGATGGTGTCGTTCAGCACGAACCGGAACGAGGGGCCGAACTCGATGCCGAGCAGGGCCGCGAGCCGCGACGACGAACCGGGCTTGATATGATAGATCTTCAGATCCTGGTCGTGGTCCAGGACGCCGGTCGCCGCATCGTAGGCCCCCGACTCGTAGATCAGCTGCTGGCCGCTGTCATAGATGCGGAGATTCAGCCAGATGCGCCGGCCCTCGGGATAGCCGCTCGGCAGCTTGTGGCCGGTCTCGTTGGTGACGCGCACCGTGACGCCGGGCGTGCCGTCGCGCGTCGCTTCGACGACCTCGAGCGTCGCCGCCCGCTGCAGCATCGAGATCGCTCGCGCCTTGCCGTCGGCCAGCGCATCGGCGTCGTACTCGCCGGGATAGAAGTCGGGGATCAGGTCCGGCACGAAGTGGTTCGCTCCGGTCAGATCGTGCACGGCCAGATCTTGGCGCAGCGGTCCGATGTCGGCGCCGCGGCCGGTCTGCGAAGACATGTGGCAGTCCTGGCAGGTGCGGACGTATCCGTCGGTGTTGGCGCCGGCGAACTGCGGCGCATAGACGCCGCTCGCCGCGTACTCGCTGATGAGCCACTCGCTGAACGTCCGCTCGACCGGGAACATGTTGCGTTTGTCGCCGTCGGGGTGCGGCGCGTCGAGGTCCTGCACCACGTACATGCCGGGATGGCTGCCGGCCACGAACACCGGGTTGCTCACGTCGTGGCAGGTGCCGCAGAGGGCGGCCGAACGGTGGAACGGCGACTGCAGCCACTGGTGCGACGCGTCGACATCGCCGTAGGGACCGCGCTGGACCGGCTCCGGATCGACGACGTGCTTGCCATCGCCATGATCGAGCACCGGTGCGCCGAGGGCCGCGAGGATCGGCAGATCCTCGGGCGGACTGACCCCTTCCTGGTAGATCGGATCGACGAGCCGGTGGCAGTAATCGCACTGCACGCCGTGGCGGTCCTTGAGCGTGAGCATGCCGCCCGTCGTGTCGACCGAGCGGCCCTCCAGCCAACCGCCGGGAGTATGGCAGCGCAGGCAGAGGTCGCCGGACCCAGGCGCATCCTGCTCGGCGACCACCATCGTCGCCAGGAACAGCGGATCGCGCATCGTGTTGCCCATCATGCTGCCGCGCCAGTTGTACCAAGGCTCGACGCTGCTGTCGTAATCGCCATGGCAGGTCGCGCAGTTGTCCTGCGGGTTGGCCAGGACGCCGCCGTCGAAGGGCTGGGTGCCGGGCAGGTCGAAATCGCGCAGCGTGGTCGGCGCCGTGCCGCCGGCCCCGGTCAGGACCGTGAAGTTCGCCGGGCTGTCGCCGTGGCCGAGGTTGCCGGCGTTGTCCAGCGCCGTGACGCGGATCCGATTGCCCGCGCCGGGACGCAGAGGCACGAACCAGGCGAAGGTGCCGGTGTCGGGCATGCCGGCGGCGACCTTCTTCCAACTCAGGCCGCCATCGTCGCTGTGGAAGACCTCGACCAGCGCGATGCCGCTGGGATCGTCGGCCGTCCAGGTCACCGTCTCGAGCGTGTTCGGGGCGAAGGCTTCGCCGCCGGTCGGTCGGGTCACCACGACGACCGGCGGGTCGATGTCGACGCCCGTGGTCGGGGTCAGGATCCCGACGAGGTCGGCCTGGTTCACGCCGGTCACGAGGTGCACGTTGGCGCTGCTATAACCGGGAAACGTCGGCGTGTTGGCGTAATTCACGGTGTCGGTGATCTCGACCGTGCTGGTGTGGCCGTCCCCGTCCGAATCCAACGGACCCGCAGCCAGGATGGCGTCGAGGTTGCTAAGCCCCTGGCCGAGCCCCACCTCGATGGCCGCGCCGTAGGGATTGCGGGCCCCGCCGCCGCCGAACGCGTAGTGGCAGAGGCCGCAATGACCGGTGCTGCTCGGCAGGTTGTCGAGCACGGAGCCGGTCGTCTGGGGATAGGCATTCTGGAAGAACGTGCGGCGAATCGGCGTGCGGGCCGCAGCGCTGGCGGCGACCAGTGCGACGGCAAGGGCGATCCAGACCCCGCGTGCGGCAGCGTACGGCATGGCGACCTCCTCGATAAACAAAACAGGATTGCGACCAGTATCACGAGGAGGCGATTTTTGCATACACCGGGACGGCGATCAATCAAAATTTCGCATGAAAACAATTATCAATATCGGCGAAACCTGTCTGGTCTATGGGCTACGGTAGGCGTCGTCAGCCCCCCTGTCCCACCAGGCGGCGGCAGGCGAACTCCGCAGCCCCGCAGGGGCGAGGACATCGCCTGCCGCCGTCTGGCGGGGCAGGTCGCCTGCCGGTGTCTGGCTGGGTGTTATTCAGACGGAGAACTCCACGCCCTGCGCCAGGTGCACCTGACCACCCCAGTTGACGGTGTTCGTCTGTCGGCGCATATACGCCTTCCAGCAGTCCGATCCGCTCTCTCGCCCGCCGCCGGTCTCCTTCTCGCCGCCGAAGGCGCCGCCGATCTCCGCGCCGCTGGTGCCGATGTTCACGTTCGCGATGCCGCAATCGGAACCCCGGCCGCTCAGGAACAGCTCCGCCTCGCGCACCGAGTCGGTGTAGATCGCCGAGCTGAGGCCCTGCGGCACGTCGTTGTGCAGCGCGAGCGCCTCGTCGAGCGTGCGGTACTTCATCACGTAGAGGATCGGCGCGAACGTCTCGTGCTGGACGATGGGCGCCTTGTTGTCGATCGCCACGATCGTCGGCAGCACGAAGGTGCGCCGGCCGCACGGCGGCTCGAGCACCTCGCCTCCGATGAGCACCTTGCCGCCCTGCTTCTTCGCCGCGGCCACGGCCTGCTCGTAGTCGCGCACCGCGTCCTCGTCGATCAGGGGGCCCATGAGCGTCGCGGGGTCGAGCGGATCGCCGATCGTGATCTTCTCGTAATGCCCGACCAGCTTCTTCAGGAAGATCTCGTAGATGGACTCGTGGATGATCAGCCGGCGCGTCGAGGTGCAGCGCTGGCCGGCGGTGCCCACCGCGCCGAAGAACGCGCTCGCGAGCGCGCCCTCGAGGTCGCAGGTCTCGCTGATGATCAGCGCGTTGTTGCCGCCGAGTTCGAGGATCGTGCGCCCGAGCCGCTCGCCCACGACCGCGCCGATGCGCCGGCCCATGCGCGTCGAGCCGGTCGCCGAGATCAGCGGCACCCGGGGATCGGCGATCAGGCGCTCGCCGACGGTCGCGCCGCGTCCGATGACCACGCCGCTGATCCCCTCGGGCAGCCCGTTGGCGCGGAACACGTCGCGGACGATGTTCTGGCAGGCGATCGCGCAGTACGGCGTCTTGCTCGACGGCTTCCAGACCGTCGTGTCGCCGCAGACCCAGGCCAGCGCCGTATTCCAGGCCCAGACCGCCACCGGGAAGTTGAAGGCGCTGATCACGCCGACGGTCCCCAGCGGATGCCACTGCTCCATCATGCGATGGTCGGGCCGCTCGCTCTGCAGCGTGGGGCCGGACAGGAAGCGGCTCTGGCCGACGGCGAAGTCGCAGATGTCGATCATCTCCTGCACCTCGCCCAGGCCCTCGGTGTAGATCTTGCCCATCTCCAGGCTGACCAATGCGCCGAGCGCCTGCTTCTGGCGCCGCAGGGCGTCGCCCACCTGCCGCACGACCTCGCCGCGGCGCGGCGCCGGCAGCGCCCGGAAGGCCGAAAACGCACGCTGGCTAGCCTGCATCACACGCTCGTAGTCTTCGGCCGAAGCCTGGGTGATGCGGCCGAGCAACTCGTTCGTCGTCGGGCTGCGGCTCTCGAGCACGTCCTGGCCGGTGGCGAACCATTCGCCGCCGGCGTTCGCGCCGCCCATGGCGGCTTTCAGGCCCAGCTCGCGGAAGATGCGCGCCCTGGTCAGCGGCGCGGCGCCGCCGCCGTTCTTCTCCCTCTTGCCGTTCTTGCCTGACGTGCGGCTGCCCTCACGCGTCCGGGTGCTCTGGCGGGTCGACATCTTCTCTGGTCCATCCTGGTCATCGGGGTGCTGCAAAGCCATCTACGGTACAAATCTAGTCTTCTTTATTGATGGAGGCCACCCCCACGGCGGGTGGCCGGTCCAGGTCGGCGATCGCTCGCGACGGTCAGTAGGACTCCGTGTGTTCGCGGCAGGCGATGCCCAAGGTCGCCAGCTCGTCGAGCACCGGGTTGTAGATGCCCGGCAGCACGGGTCGCAGGACGCCCTTCTCGGTGATCTCGCCCCGCAGCAGCATGTGGGCGGCGATCGCCGCCGGCAGCGACACGGTGCGGCTCATGGCGCTGTCGCCCCCCGGCTGGCCGAAGTCGATCAGCTGCGAGGTGATGCGCTCCCTGTGCCCGTCGGGGAAGACGGCCTGGAAGTCATGGAACAGGACGATGAGATCCAGCTCGCCGGGCTTGAAGGCCAGCTTCTCGAACATCAGCTCGCCCATGGCGTCGAGCATCGTGGTCTGGTCGCCCTTGACCGGGCGGTCGGAGAACATGCCGAGCCAGTGCAGATTCCAGGCCGGCAGGCTGTCCTTGGGCAGGCCGGCCTTGCGCGCGAACGCGGCGCGCAGGTCCTCGTCCGGCCCGGCGCCGAGATGGTCGCGCATGAGCTGGGCGTAGGTGCGGCCCTTGACCTTGATCGGGTCCAGTTCCAGCAGGCCCTGCTGGCGGTACGTGTACAGGCAGTCGCACCAGCCCATGTTGCGCAGGGTGCCGCGGAACAGCGTCGGAATGCCCTCGAGGCCGTACACCTCCTGGTAGCTGACGCTGTCGCGATTCGGGTAGGCCTCGAAATCGCCGAAACCCGGCACCTGCAGCACATGCATGTCGCGGAACAGGCGCAACGGTTCGATGGTCACCGTGCGGCCGTCCTGCAGGTACTGCGCCCCGTTGCGGCTGGCCATCAGCACGCCGCGCGGCGCCCAGCTGAACTTGTAGCCGAACGGGTTGTCGTTGTGCTGCGGCGCGGGCAGGCCGCCGCAATAGCTCTTGAAGGCGCGGATCTCGCCGCCGCGCCGCTTGACGTCGTCGATGATGCGCATGGCCGACATGTGATCGATGCCCGGATCGACGCCGATCTCGTTGAGGATCACGAGGCCCTTGCGGCGGGCCTCGGCGTCGAGCGCCGCCATCTCGGGCGAGACGTAGCTCGTGGTGACCATCGGCTTGCCGTTGGCCAGGCAGTGGCGCGCCACGACCGGATGCAGCGGCGGCGGCACCAGGCTGATCGCCAGGTCGGTGGCGGCGATGAATTCGCCGAGCTTGGTCTCGTCGGCGAGGTCGAGCCCGCGGGCGCGTCCGTTCCTGTGGCCGGCGATCAGGGCCTCGGCCTTGGCCGCGGTGCGGCTCGCGCAGGTCACCTCGTAGCCCTTGCCGAGCAGGTATTGCACCAGGGGGCGGGCGACCAGGCCGGCGCCCAGAACCAGAACCTTCTGCATGGTGTCGTCCTCCGTTCGAGCGTGTCTCGCTAGTCTTCCAGGTACTCGGTCAGGTAGCGGTAGGCCGGGGTCAGCTCGCCGCGGTGCACGATGACAGCCTTCTTGAGCGACGGCGGCAGATCGAGGTCCGCGTACGGAGCCGTCCAGTCGCAGCGCGCGAGATCGGCGACCATGCCGCGCAGCGTGTGGCTGAAATGCTCGCTACTCTCCAGGGCGACCTCGCAGGGCAGGTTGTCCACCGCCATGATCGCCGGACCGGAACCGGCGACGCCGGCCGCGATCGTGTCGCTGTCCGGGTCGTAGACGTAGCTCGGCTCGTCCGGCATCGTGGCGCGCAGGGTCAGCTCGATCGCGCCCTCGATGTCGCAGCTGATGTCGCCGATGACCTGCAGGCGGGCCTGGCGATTGGCGCGAGCCCAGTCGCGCGATACCAGGCGCGGATAGCGCGCGGTCCAGTAGATGGTGTTCATCAGCACATCGAGATACGGCAGATGCCGCGCGAACACGCCGCGGTAGCGCTCCGGATGCTCGTAGTATTCCGTCAAGGCGAACGGCCGGCCCGGCGCTGGTTCGACCATGTCCTCTTCGCGGAACTCGACGCAACGGATCGCGGGCGCCTGCGGATCGCGGGCGCCGAGGCGCGCGAGGTCCGCGGGCGCGATCCATTCGCAGGGCAGGCAGTCGAGCACCTCGCGGCAGCCCCGCGCCACGTTGCCATAGCCGGCCATGCCGATCACGAGCGGACGCAGCCGGACGGGCAGCTCGCGCTCCAGCCGGGCGCCGATCTCGCGCAGGTGCGCCTTGGCCGCCGCGAAGCTGGGATAGTCGTGCGTGAGCCTGACGTCGGCCAACGGCGTCGCGATGCCTTGCGCGAGCCAGCGCTGGCCCAGCGTCCACAGGGTGTCGATCATGCCGGCGTACCCGGCGTGCACGGAGAAGAAGATCAGGCGGCGGCCCTGGTCGTCGACGATGCGCTCGTAATCGACCAGCGAGCAGCCGAGGTCCAGCAACCGCCGCAGCATCGGCATGTTGTAGTCCTGGCCCTTGATGACGTGCGCGAAGTAGACGTACACCTTGCCCGGCAACAGCAGCCGCGCCGGGATCTCCTTGACCGCGATGACGAGGTCCGCCGCCGCGATGTCGTCGGCGACCGCGACGCCGCGCTCGGCGAACGCGCGGTCGGGATAGATGCGGTTCGCCGAGGCCTGCACCACGAAACGCAGGCCCGCCGCCTGCAGCGCGGCCACGTCCGCGGGGATCAGCGGCACCCGGCGTTCCCAGCGGTTCTTGTCTTCGCGGCGGATCCCGATCAGCACGGCCGGAGCCCCTCTCGCTGCCGTCACCTGGCGAGGTCAAGCGGCAAAGCTAGGCCGGGCCCCAACCCTAGTCAAGGCGAGCCGGATCGCGCCGGAACCGGTCGCCGCCTATAGATAGAGCGCGACGAGCGCCCAGCCGACCGGCAATAGGATCCCCAGCGCCATCAGCACGCCGCCACGACCGGCCAACCCCTTGCGCCCCTTCACCAGCACGATGCCGGAGACCGCCAGGATGACCAGGATCAGCGCGTAGACGTCGGCGATCCAGGTCCAGGCGCCCTTGCCGTGGTTCAGGTGCAGGAAGTTCACGTCGCGGAAGAACGGGCGCGGCCGCGAACGCTCGGCGCGCACGCGGCCGGTCAACAGGTCGATGTCGATGGTGCCGCTATCGACGATGACCCGCAGCGTATTGGGCGTCGCGCGCCAGACGTTGCGCACCGGTTCGTCGAGGTCGAGCAATTCGAGCACGCGCGGCGCGATCTCCTCGGTCGGACCATGGCCGGGCGACGGGATGCGCCAGACGTCGACGCTGCGGATGGCGCTGGGATTCCAGTCGGCGTTATGGTTGACGGCCACGCCGCTGATGGCGTAGACCAGCGTCATGCCGACGGCCAGGAACCCGAGCTCACGGTGCAGGAAACGGCAGACCTTGCGCACGCCGTTCACGGTCGTCCTCCAGGCTGGGGGCGCTGCGCGGCCCGGCCTCCGCGAGGCCGGGCGCGGCGGATCGGCTGCGGGGTCAGTGCGCGGCCGCGGCCAGGATGACCGCGCCCGTGCCCTGGATGCGGTAGAAGGTGATGCCTTCGGCGGGGACCGTGGCCGGGTCGAAGCTCTCGCCCTGGCACTTGGCTTCGCTCTCGAGGTAGGCGCAGGCCTGCTCGTAGGTCAGGGGGATGCCCTCGAGCACGCCCTCGACGATCGCCGTCTGGCCGAGCAGTTCAGGCTCGAAGACGATGACGTTGTCCTCGACCTTCAGCTGGATGGTCTGCATCTCCTTGTCGGAGGCTATCTCGATCCAGCAGCCACGGCTCTTGCACAGATTGACGATGGGGCCCTGGACGCGCACGGTCTGGCCCAGGTACTGGTCGGCGTTGGCCAGCAATTCGCTGACCTTGGTGGTCTCGGCCGACGTCACGCCAGCGCCGTAGACCTTGCCCGCCACCGGCTGCGCGGCTTTCTCGGCGCCGCCGCCGCAGGCCGCCAGAAGGACGAGGGCCGCCAGGCCCAGACTCGCGAACATCAGACGCATGGTACTCCTGCCTTGTTCGAGCTCGAAGAAACCGGGACAATCCTCAAGTGCTATAGTGGCCTTTCGCCGCCCGGATTTCAAGTCCGGCGAGCCGGCCGCCCCGGGCCGCCGACGCGGCGACGGGCAGCGGAACCCAACGCGCGAGCCGGCCCGATCCGGTGGCCGCCGTCGCGTCAGCTCCTGAGATTCCGGCCGGTCTTGGCCTTGACCGTGGCGACCTTGCTGTCGAGGCGCCCGCCCGGACCCCGGCGGTAGTCCACCTTCAGCACGACGGCGATGCGGTCGCAATCCTCGCGCATGCGCGCGAAGCAGCTCCCGACCACGCCCATCACCTCGTCCCATTCGCCCTCGAGGCAGGTGCCCATCGGGCCCAGCCTGTACGGCAGGCCGCTGTCGTCGATGATCTCGAGCGAGCGTTTGACGTAGTCGCTGACGCTCGCGCCTTTGTCGGTCGGGTACATGGAGAACTCGAGCAGGACCATGGCTAGCCTCCCGGGTCAATCTTCGTCGGCCTGCAGGCGGCGCTGCTTCTGCAGGCGCTTACGCTCGTGCTCGTCGAGCACGATCTTGCGCAGGCGCAGGCTCTTCGGCGTGATCTCGACGCACTCGTCGCCGGCGATGAATTCGAGCATCTCCTCCAGCGACATCTTCACCGGCGGCGCGAGGTTCATCTTGCGATCCGACCCCGCCGCCCGGATGTTCGTCAACTGCTTCGCCTTCTGGGCGTTGACGAGCAGATCGTCGTCGCGGATGTGTTCGCCGATGACCTGGCCCGGATAGAGATGCTCGCCCGGCGCGACGAAGAAGCGACCGCGATCCTGCAGCGCATCGAGCGCGTACGCGACACCGGTACCGGCGTCACGGCTGATGATGCTGCCGGTCTGCCGGCGCGGGATCGCCCCCTTGAAGAGCTCATATTGCCGGAAGCGATGGTGCATGACGATCTCGCCGCCGGTCACCCGGAGCATGCGGGTGCGGAAACCCACCAGGCCGCGGCTCGGGATGTAGAACAGGATGCGCGTGCGGCCCTCGCGCGGGTGCATCTCCACCAGCGTCGCCTTGCGCTGCGCCGCATACTCGATCACGGCGCCGGCGAGAGCGTCCGGCACGTCGACGGTCAACTCCTCGACGGGTTCGGCCTTGCGGTCGCCGATCGTGCGGTAGATGACCTGCGGCTGGCCGACCATGAACTCGTAGCCCTCGCGCCGCATCGTCTCCATCAGGATCGACAGATGCAGGATGCCGCGTCCGGAGACCTTGAACGTGTCGGCGGACTGGGTGTCCTCGACCCGCAGCGCCACGTCGCGTTCGAGCTCGCGATGCAGACGCTCGCGGATCTGACGGCTCGTGCAGAAACGTCCCTCGCTGCCGTAGCCGGGGCTGTCGTTGACCATGAAGTTCAGGCTGAGCGTCGGCTCGTCGACCGCGATCGCCGGCAGCGGCTCCGGCCGATCGGGCGACGCCACGGTGTCGCCGATCTCGATGTCGTCGACGCCAACCACGGCGCAGATGTCGCCGCAACCCACGCTCGCGACCGGCTCGCGCCCGAGGTTCGCGAACGTGTAGACCTGGCCGATCCGCGCCTTGACCTGGCGCCCGTCGCGCTTGATCAGCACCACCGGCTGCTGGTTCAACAGCGTGCCGCGTACGATCCGGCCGATGCCGATGCGCCCGACGTAACCGCTGTGGTCCATCGCCGCGACCAGCATCTGCAACGGTCCCTCGAGGCGGCGCGGCGGCGGGATGTGGCGCAAGATCTTCTGGAGCAACGGCTGCAGGTCGACCCGCGGCGCGTCCAGCTCCTCGATCGCCCAGCCGTCGCGGCCGCTCGCGTACACCCCGCGGAAATCCAGCTGCTCGTCGCTCGCTCCCAGTTCGACGAAGAGGTCGAAGACCTCGTCGAGCACCTCGTGCGGGCGGGCGCCGGGCCGGTCGACCTTGTTGATCACGACCAGCGGCACCAGATCCAGCTGCAGCGCCTTCTGCAGCACGAAGCGCGTCTGGGGCATCGGCCCCTCGAACGCGTCCACGAGCAGCAGCACGCCGTCGGCCAGTTTGAGCACGCGCTCGACCTCGCCGCCGAAATCGGCGTGACCTGGCGTGTCGATCATGTTGATGCGCGTGCCCTGGTAGGTGACTGCGAAGTTCTTGGCGGTGATGGTGATGCCGCGCTCGCGTTCGAGGTCGCCCGAGTCGAGGAAACACTCGCGGACGACCTGCCCGGCGCGGAAGACGTGCGACTGCCTCAGGATCTGATCGACGAGCGTCGTCTTCCCGTGGTCGACGTGGGCGATGATGGCGACGTTCCTGATGTCCATGGTGCCGCCAAGATACGCATCCCGCCGACCGCGTCAAACCTGTTGACAGACGCGCGGTCGCGCGACAATCTACTTGTGTGGTGGTGCGACAACAAGCAACAAGGAGGAGAACGGAGATGGATCGCGAGCTTGCCGGAGCGCTCACGGATCTGGGGCTTTCGGCGACCGAGGCGCAGATCTACGTCGCCCTGTTGCGACTCGGCGGTTCGGGGCCCGTCAGCGCCTATCGCCTGGCGCAGGAGATGGGCCGCGACCCGGCCAACCTGACGAAGGCGCTGGCCGTGATGGCGCGGCGCGGCGCGGTGCGCGCGTCCGGACGGCGGCCCCGCCTGTTCGCCGCCGTGGCGCCGGAGGAGTTCACCGGACGCCTCATCGCCAGGCTGCAGGATCGGCAGCAGCAGGCGCTCGAGCTGCTGCGCGACATCGGCGAACCCCCGCCGGACCAGGATCTGCACGCGCTGCCGACCTGTCGTGAAGCGTTCGCGGTCGCGCGGCGGTTGATTGCCGGCGCCCGGCGCGTGGTTCTCTGCGACGGTGCGTCCGAGCTGCTCGGCGGACTGGCGGAGCCGCTGTCCGCCGCGGCGACCACGCAGGGCGCGATGGTGCTCGTCCTCTGCCCGACGGCGATTTCCCTGCCCGGCGCGAGGGTGCGCCAGGCCGGCGGGCTGGAATCGCGAGTGAACGCCGCGCCGGGCCCGTGGTTGCGCTTGGCGGTCGACGGCCACGCCAGCCTCGAGATGCTCGCCCATCCCGCGGATCGCGCCACCCTGTTGCACGGCCACTGGAGCCTGCGGCCGGCCCAGGCCTTCCTGTCGCACCGGAATCTGGCTAGCGCCTGGATGCTGGCGGATCTGGAGGAACAGCTGCGCGAGGGGATCGCCGGCGAGTCGGCCTGGCGCCGGGCGGCCGATCAGGCGTCGCTGCTGTTGCACCAGCTCGGCTGGCGGCAGCTCTGGCGCGAGGCGGGGTTGCCCGATTGGGCGCCGGCCGGCGCCCCGGCAGGCGACGCGGCGGCGGCGCCCGATCCGGACGCGAAGGCGGGACAGCCGCAAGCCGCCGATCAGCCTGGTCCTCCCGCGGCCGCCGCGGCCGCCGCAGGCGAGCAGCCCGAGCCGCTGCAATTCGTTCACCGGCGCCGCCGGTCGTAGCGCGGGCCGACGACGAGCCGCACGGCGTGGTGCAGGATCTCGGCCTGCACGGGCGTCGTCCCGATGCATTCGCCGTCGATCTGCACCGGCAGAGGCGGATCCGCGGCGATGGACACCCGCTGCGCCTTGAAGTGTTTCATGCGCGGGGAGCGGCGCGTGCGCCAGGTCAGCATGCGGAACAGGATCGTCAGGACATCCCAGATCGTGCGGCTGGAGATGATCGTGACGTCCAGGCGCCCGTCGTGCGGATCGGTATCCGGCGTGACGCGCAGGTTGATCTCCGGCACGAGTCCGATGTTCGTCAGAAGCACGGTGTTGGCCTTGCGGCGGTGTCGCACGCCGTCGGCCTCGACGGTCACGAAGGCGCTCTGGCGGCGGAAGAGGTTGCTGACCGCGGCCCAGGCGTAGGTGCCCAGGCCGAACAGGTTCTTCCACCGCCGCGGGCTGTCCTTGATGATGTTCGCGGGGTAGCCGACCGCCGCCATGAGGATGAAGTGGCGCCCGCCGGTGGTCAGCAGGCCCACGTCGAAGTCCAGGACCCGCCCCTGGAAGACGGCGGCGATCGCCGGCCCCGGGAACCACGGCAGCGCCAGCGTCAAGGGTATGACGTTCGCCGTGCCGCCGGCGATATGCGCGAGGGGGACTTTCTGGTTCGCTTGCACCTGCCCGACGACCGCTTCGTGCAGCGTGCCGTCGCCGCCCAGCACGCAGATCAGGTCGAAGCCCTCGGCGGCCGCGTCGCGCGACCAGTCGACGATGTCGTCCGCATCGCGCGAGTCGCGCCGCTCGACGTCGAGCCCGCGCCGCGCGAGATCACGCACGACGCGGTCCGCGTAACGCGGTCCGAATCCGGTCCCCGCGACGGGATTGACGATCAGCAAGGCGCGTTGGAACGTCGGCATGGGACCATCTTACCCGTTTCCCGCGCAAAGACCAGCGCGAGATCAGGGTAGATTGCTGTCCCAGGTTCCGCGCCACGAACGGATACGCAGGCTCTCGCCTTGCGCCAGGTCCGCGACCGTCAGCTTCGGCTGCTCCGGGCGTTCGATCCAGGCCCCCAGCCACTGCTCTCCCTCGTGCGCCGTGACCAGGACCAGGCGTTCGGCCACGAAGTCGCGGATGAACGCCAGCGCACGCTGGCGGAAGTCTTCGGGCTCGTCGTCGCCGCTGACGCCGAAGCGGGTGTGGAAATTCTCGCCGAAACCGACCGCGACCTCCCACTCGCTCGTGGTGATGAACAACCCATGGCGGCCGTCGCCGACCGGCCGCGGCACCTCCACCAAAAGAGCCTCCTTTTCGAAATCCTCGTAGGGATCGTAACGGGCGTGGCAGAGCCACTCCGGGAACTCGCGGAAGAGCTGCTGCGCGAAGAGCCGCGAATGGTCGTTCAGACGGGAGACGTCGATCATGACAGCCTCGCAGGATCGGGCACACGGACCGGCGCCGGTTCCCTACGGAACCGCCGGACCGAGGGTTTCCTGGACGCGGCGCCGCGGCGGCGACCTCTGTCATACTACGGAGAACAGGGGCGGCGGGCTAGTCGACGTGCTCGATGACCACCGCCACCGAGCCGTCCATTTCCGCCCGCAGGTCCGGCTTCTGGATCGCGTCGGTCTCGACCTGCTCGCGCGGCAGGATCATGCTGTCGGCCAGATGGGCGGCCACGACCTTCGCGCGCTGCTGCGCCAGTTCGAGGTTCTCGGCCGTCGCCACGACGCGCACGGGAGAGTACGGATGGCGGCGGATCTCATCGGCGGCGCGCACGAGCCAATCCGAGCCGGCCGCCGTCAGCGCGCTCTCGCGACGCGGGAAGAGTTCGCCGCCGGCGATCTCGAGCACGCGATCGCCGCCGCGGCGATAGTCCAGCGCCGGCAGGCGGAAACTCTCGCCGGCGTGGTTGTAGGTGTTGGTGCCGCGGTCTGTCGTCGTGAAGACGAAGCTGTAGGGGTAGCCGACCTGCAGGATCTCGCCGTGATCGTCCCGGCCGTCCCACTGCAACAACGCCGGCGGATCGCCGCGACCGGTCAGATTCCTGACCGGGCTGCCGCGGAAGTCGGTGATGGTCAGCTGCCAGCTGCGGGTGCGGTGCCCCTCCGGCCGCTCGGGATAGAACGTGGCGACCGGCGTGGTCGGCACTTCGGGCAGCCAGAAGTGCGGCGGTTGCTCGCTGCGCAGCGGTTCCAGGTTGTTCAGGTGCGGTTGCAGGCCGGAGACCGGACTGATGGCCAGGGCGATCTCGTCCATGGCCGTGACGACCGAATCGATGGCCGCCGCGTCGAGCGCGAACGCGAAGCTGCTCTTCTCGATCGTCTGGCGCACGCGATTCTGCGCCTCGACGACCATCTCGGGCAACGCGGCGCCGCTCTGTCCGTCCTCGGTCCACTGCTGGCCGGCGACAGGTCCGCCCTTGGTCTGCCCGGCGGCGGGCACGGCCAGACCGGCCGCCAGCCACAACGCGATGATCATTCGCGGACGCATGGTTCTCCTCGCTCTCGTCCCGCTCGTCGCGGCTAGTGCAACCTGAAGACGATCGTGATGACGCCCCACTGCTCGATGGCTCCCTGGTCGGCGGCCAGCGGCGCGAACAGGAACTGCCGAATGGCCGCGAGCGCCGCCTGGTTCAGATCGCGATGCACGGATGTCTGCTCGAGCAGCACGTTGTCCTTGACGCGACCGTCGGGCAGGACGGTGAAACGCACCGCCACGACGCCCTCCCACCCTTCGCGACGCGCGCGTTCGCTGTACTGCGGCGGCACGCTCGCCAGGATCCGCCGACCGGCGATCTGGCCGCTGATGGTCATGCCCACGCCCTGGCCGCCCTCCAGTTTGGCCTCCGCCAACCTGGGCGCCGGCTCGCTCGCCGCCACGGCGCCGGTCGCCGCGGCAGCGATGTCCCGCGTCGCCGGTTCGGCGATCCGGCCGCGGCCCTGCAGACCGCCGCCGCCGCCGCCGCCGCTGCCGTAATCGAGGATCGTCTTGCGGCCGGACCGCTGCCCTGCGCCATCACCCGACGGGCCGGTGACGTCGACGATCTGTCCCGCCGGCCCGGTTCCGCCGCGGGCCGCCCCCGCCGGCGCCAGACCCGACGCCGGTGGGCTGTACGCCTCGGCGGCCGGGGTGCGCGCGGTGAGGCTGCCGCCGCCGAGATTCGCCGCGCCTTCCGCTATCGAATCGGCCCGCGAACGTTGGGCTCCGGTCGTCACGGCGGCCACGGGCGGCTCGGCGCCGACCTGCGCTCTACCGCCGCGATCCTGCAGGCCGCTCCGCTGCGGCCGGAACGCCTCGCCGGATGTCGGCGCCGTCGGCCGCGGAGCCTGCGCGCGGTCTGCGGAGAGCTCGCCCGCCAGGCTGCGCGCCAGACGCTCGGTGTCGACGAGTTGGCGCCCCGGCGCCGGCGCCGTCCGCGCCTCGAGCTGCGCGGCCTGCGCCAATTCTCGTGGCGCGGCCGTCGCCGCGGGCGCGACGGCTGGCGCTGCGGCGGTGGCCAGCTGCGGGCGCGGCGCTTGCGGTTGCGGCACGGCGACGGGGGGCGGCGGCGCCGGCGCCAGCCGCGGCTGCTGCGGCGCGCGGTCGGGCACCGGCGGCGTCGGATCCGCGGCCGCGGGCTTGGCCCTGTGCAACGCGCTGTCGGTCATGATGCCGGGTCCCGGCGGCGCCGGCGTCGGCTTGGCGCTCGCCAGTTCCTTGAGCTTGACCTTTTCCGCCACGTCCTCGCCGTAGCGAGCCTCGATGTAGGCGATGTGGGTCAGCTCGTCGCCGGCGAGACGATCGATCGCGGCACGACCCACGAGCCAGGTCAAGAGCAGCAAGAGCAAGCCGTGCACGATGCCGCTGGCCAGGAAGGAGCCGCCCGTCTGGACGGAGCGGTCGATCGCGCGCTGCATCATCGCTGGTTCTCCCGCGGCCTGGTCGCCAGCGCGATGCGCGGCGCGCCCGCCGCGTCGATCGCCGCGATCAACGCCTCGACTTCGCGGTAGGCGATGCCCTGATCGGCCTTGACCACCGCGACGCCGTGCGGCATGTCCCGAAAGACCAGATCCAGATAGGCCGGCAATTCCGCGAGTTCCAACACTCTTTCGTGCACGACGATCCGCCGGTCGCTCGTGAACAGGATCTCCACGTTGTCGGTGTCGTCGGCCTGGCTCGCGGTCGCCTGCGGCAGATCGACGTCGATCTCCTCGCCGGTCAGAAAGGGCGCGATGACCATCAGCGTCAGCACCACGACCAGCGAAACGTTGATGATCGGCACCACGTTGATCTTGCACTCGACCGACAGTACTTGGTTGCGCCGTTTCACCCTCAGCCCCCGATGCGGTTGAGCAGAGCCAGTTGCTGCGCTCCGCTGGCCTTGGCGATGTCCAGAGCGGTCACCACGCGCCCCAGAGCGACCTGGTCGTCCGGAACGATGACCACCGTGCGATCGTGGCGGGCGGCCAGCTCGCGGCTCATCGCCGCTCCCAGGTCCTCGTCGGACAGCAGCTGGCCGTTCAGCTTGAGGCCTTCGAGGGTCACGGCGATCGTCAGGAGGTCGTCGATCTCCTGATTGGTCGCCTGCACCTGCGGGCTTTCGCCGCCGGTCTCGGCCTGGTTGACATCGAAACCGCTCCACATCAGAGCCGGCATCGTGATCAGGAAGACGACGATCAGGGTCGTGGTCACGTCCGCGAGCGGCGTGATGTTGGCCTCGTTGAGGCCATCGCCCGCCAGCCCTTGTCCTTTGCGCTTCATAGCGACCCGCCTAGCCCGCGGCGCCGACGGGAACCGGCTGGTCGCTGGCTTCCCGTGTCGCCAGAGGATCGGCGGCGCTGCGGCGCCGCGCGTACTGGCTGGCCAGGGCGAGCCAGGTCTCGCGCGCATCCTCGAGCTGCGCGACCCGCGCGCGAATGCGGCGCACGAAGACGTTGTAGAAGATCGTGGCCACCACGGCCACGACGATGCCCGCCGCCGTGGTCAAGAGGGCCTCCGACACGCCCATCGCCACGACGGCGCCGCCGCCGGAACCGGTGCGGGCGATATCGGCGAACGCGCGAATGATGCCGACCACGGTCCCGAAGAGACCCAACAGGGGCGCGATCGTCGCCATGGTGCCGAGCACGCCGAGGTTGCGCTCCATCTCCACCTGCTCCAGCTCGATGGCCGTATCCAGCCGCTGGGCCTGCTCTTGCGGCGTGCGGCCCATGCTGACGACGCCTTGGACCATCATCCGGCCGACCGGCGTGTTCTGCCGCTGGCAGAACTCCAACGCCGCGCGCGGATTGCCGGCCTTCAGATGCTTGGCCAGCTCCGCCATGAACCAGCGGACGTTCGCCGACGAACCGTGGAAATAGAGCAGGCGCTCGACGGCGAAGCCGACCGTCACGATCGAACAGATCAGCAGCACCACCATCGTGGGCGAGGCCTGAAAGACATGGATCAGGGACATATCGCCGAACATGGGCTGTCTACCTTCCTGCTGGGTACTCCGCGCTGCGATCTGCACGGAGCCGGTTTCGCAATCTGCCCCACCGGTCGCGGTTGGCGGCCGCTCAGGCACCGTTGACGCCGGTCATCTTCGGACCGTTGCAGAAACGGCAAGGAACATGCCACGACTGCGCGGACCGCTAACCGCCTGCCAGGACCCCGGAAGCCTGGATGGCCGCGATGCGCTGCTCGGCCATCGTCCGCCATTCGGGCTTGCCCCCGGCGGCGATGATCCGCTCGTAGGCTCCGATCGCCTGTCGCCAGTCGCCGCGTTCCTCGGCGATGCGACCGATCTCGGCCAGCGCCGCGATGCGGAATGGATCGGCACCCGCGCCGCCAGCCGCCTCTTGCAAGCGGGCCAGCGCCACCTCGGTGTCGCCGGCCTTGAGCAGGCACTCGCCCTGGCGGTAGCGGATCTCGGCCAGCGGCGCGCCCGCGTCCTGGGAAGCCTTCTCATAGGAGGCGACGGCGCGCGGCCAGTCGCCGAGCTTGTCCTGGTACAGGGCGGCCACCTGCAGCCAGATGCCGCGGGCGTTCTCGTGCCGCGGATAGTCGGCCGCGAAACGCTCGAGGCTGCCGATCGCCGCGTGCCAGTGTTCCAGTTCCTGGTAGCAGATCGCCGCGTTGAAGGCCGCCAGCGGCGCGTATTCGCCCTCGGGGAAGACGTCGGTCAGCGTTTCGTATGCCGCCGCCGCGTCGCCGAAACGCTCGAGCTTGAACAGCACGGTCGCGGCGCGCAGCTGGGACAGCTCGGCCAGTTCGTGGCGCGGATACGTGGTCGTGAAGTTGCGGAATCCGGCCAGCGCCTGCTCGAGCGATTCGGCCCGATAGTAGCTTTCGGCGAGGTAGAACAGCGCGCCGGGAGCCGATTCGCTCGCCGGATAGTCGAGGGTGACGCGTTCGAAGGACGCCGCGGCCTGGCGGTAGTCGCCCGCGGCGAACGCCTCCTGCCCCTTGTTCCAGTAGATGTCTGCGGCCAGCGCGCTGTCCGGCCGCCGCGCCAGGTACTCCGTCATGTCGCGGCCGCTGCGGTAGTAGCTGCTCTGGATGCCGAGTTCGGCGTCCTCGGTGCGCGCATCGCGCGGGAACTGCTCGACGAAAGCCGTGAAGCGGCTGATGGCGAGGTCGTCCTGGCCCAGGTTGTAGGCGCAGTTGGCCAGACCGAAGGCCGCGTCGGCGGCGTGCGGTCCGTGCGGATACTGCGCCTGCAGGCGGCTATAGGTGCGGTCGGCGTCGGCGAAGCGCCCCAGCCCGAACTGCGTGTCCGCGATGCGGTAGAGCGCCGTCTGCGCCTCCGGCGCCTGCGGGAACCGCGCCAGCAGATTGTGCCAGGCCTCGAGCGCCTGTTCGTAGTACTGCAGGCGATATAGGCAGTCGGCCTGATTGGCCAAGGCGGTGGCGGCGGCGGGGTCCTCGGGATGCTTCGCCAGGAAGTCGGTGAACTGCTTCAGCGCTTCCTCATAGCGATGCTGGTTGAAGAAGATCGACCCGACCGCGAGGCTGTTGGTCCCCTTCTCGCTCTCGGCGTTGGCAAGCACGCGCAGGAAGCGGTCTTGTTCGGCCAGGGCATCCTCGTAGAGCCCGGTGCGGCTGAGCGACGCGACCAGCCCCTGCAGCGAGGCGGCGGCGACATTGCTGCGCGGATACCCCGTCAGCACCAGCCGGTACATGCCGGCAGCTTCGCGATACAGGCCCTCCACGAAATAGGCTTCGCCCAGATGGTAGTACGTGCGGGCCCGCCAGTGGCTCGGCGTCGGCAGCAGCTTGCTGGCCAGGTAGTTGTAATTCGTCAACAGGCGATCCAGTTGGCCCAGGCGCGTGTAGGCGAGAG